>NZ_JBHYJX010000002.1:0-34058 GCF_042740985.1 Streptomyces sp. NPDC058985
GACCGGGCGGGCCTCTTTCGTGTCCCGGGTCCGGGCGGCCGGTCAGCCCTTCTCGGCGACGGCCTTGTCGGCGACGTTCTTCCGCGCGGTCATCCGCTGCTTGACGAGGGCGACGACGATGACGAGCGCCGCGACGAGCAGGGACAGCAGCACGGTCGTGCGCCCGTTGTTCTCGGTGTCGGTGAGCATGTAGCCGAGCACGAAGACGATGACGGCGGCGGCCACCCAGGTCAGGTACGGGAACAGCCACATCCGCACCACCAGCTTCTCCGGCGCCTCCGCCTCGATGATCCTCCGCATCCGCAGCTGCGAGAGGCAGATCACCAGCCAGACGAAGAGGGCCACGGCGCCCGAGGAGTTGACGAGGAAGAGGAAGACGGAGTCCGGGAACTCGTAGTTGAAGAAGACGGCGACGAAGCCGAACACCACGGACACGAGGATCGCCGTCCGGGGCACGCCCTGCGAGGTCGTGCGGGCGAAGGCCTTCGGCGCGTCACCGCGCCGGCCGAGCGAGAAGGCCATGCGGGAGGCCGTGTAGAGCCCGGAGTTCAGGCAGGAGAGCACCGAGGTCAGCACGATGAAGTTCATGATCTGACCGGCGTTCGCGATGCCGAGCGAGTCCAGGGCGGCCACGTACGAGCCCTTGTCGACGATCGACTGCGAGTCCCACGGCAGCAGCGCGACCACGACGAAGATGGAGCCCAGGTAGAAGACGCCGATACGCCAGATGATGCTGTTGGTCGCCTTGGTGACGGCGCGCTGCGGGTCCTCGGACTCACCGGCGGCCAGCGTGGGGATCTCGCTGCCCATGAAGGAGAAGACGACGAGCAGTACACCGGTCAGGATCGCGCCCGCCCCGTTCGGCAGGAACCCGCCGTGCTCCGTCAGGTTGGCCAGTCCCGCCTGGTCGGTGTCGGCGCCGGGCAGCAGCCCGAAGACGGCCAGCCCGCCGACGACGATGAACGCGGCGATGGCGACGACCTTGATCCCGGCGAACCAGAACTCGAACTCGCCGTAGGAGCCGACGGAGACGAGGTTGGTGGCGGTCAGGACGACCATCACGATCAGGGCCCAGCCCCACTGGGGCACGGCCGGTATCCAGCCTTCGAGGATCACCGCCCCGGCGGTCGCCTCCACGGCCAGGACGACGACCCAGAAGAACCAGTAGAGCCAGCCGATGGTGAAACCGGCCCAGGGGCCGATCGCCCGGTCGGCGTGCGCGGAGAAGGAGCCGGAGGTGGGGTTGGCGGCGGACATCTCCCCGAGCATCCGCATCACCAGCACCACGAGCGTGCCGACGAGGGCGTAGGAGAGGAGGATGCCGGGGCCCGCGGTGGCGATTCCCGAGCTGGAGCCGACGAAGAGTCCGGCTCCGATGACACCGCCGATGGCGATCATCGACAGATGGCGGTTCTTGAGCCCTGCCTGAAGCCCGGGCCCGGGTTCTCCGGGCCCCGCGGGCCCCTCCTCGGGCTTGGTCAAGGTCGGCTGCGAAGTCATGGGGGGAGGTCTTCCTTTGCGCCGGTCGAGCACTTTCCCGTACGAGCGGTGTACGAGCCGGACCAGTGAAACGGAGGTGAACGGATTGGGGAACCTCTGAATCCGGATCGTTACTTGAGCTTTGCCTGAGGTTCCATAGTTTCACCCGGCGATTGCAAGGCTGACACCCGACAGGGCCCTCCCCTAGGGCGCATGTCACACTCGTCGCATGCGCGTGTATCTCGGCTCGGACCATGCGGGCTTCGAACTCAAGAACCACCTCGTCGACTGGCTCAGGGCGGCGGGCCACGACCCCGTCGACTGCGGCCCGCACATCTACGACGCCCAGGACGACTACCCGCCCTTCTGCCTCCGCGCCGCCGAGCGGACGGCCGCCGAGCCCGGCGCCCTCGGCATCGTGATCGGCGGCTCCGGCAACGGCGAGCAGATCGCCGCGAACAAGGTGAAGGGCGTGCGCGCGGCGCTGGCCTGGAGCGAGGAGACGGCCGCTCTCGGCCGCCAGCACAACGACGCCAACGTCGTCGCGGTCGGCGCCCGCATGCACACGCGGGACGAGGCGACGAAGTTCGTCGAGACCTTCCTCGCCACGCCGTTCTCCGGCGACGAGCGCCACATCCGCCGCATCGACATGCTCGCGTCCTACGAGACCACGGGCGACCTCCCGCCGATCCCCGCACACCACCCGCAGCAGTAGCGCGGGGCGCCTGAGACGGTGCCGTTCCCCGGCGCGGGTGCGTCGGTGCGGGCACGCCGGGGGCGGCGCCCCGCGGCACCCGGGCGCCGGAACGCGCGCCCGGGGTGCTGAGGCCTGGGCCCTGGGGCGCCGGAACGCGCGCTCGGGGTGCCGAGGCCTGGGCCCTGGGGTGCTGGAAGGTGTGCTCGGGGTGCTGGGGCCTGGGCCCCGGGGTGCTGGAAAGTGCGCCCGGGGTGCTGGAACCTGAGCCCCGGGGTGCCGGAATGGACGTCCGGGGTTCCGGAACGTGCGCCCGGGGTTTCGGAACCCGAGCCCCGGGGTGCCAGAACGTGCGCCCGGGGTTTCGGAACGTGCGCCCGGGGTTCCGGAACCTGGGCTCGGGGTGCCGGAAGCAGCGCCCGGGGTACGTACCCCAGGGGTGCAGGGGACGGAGTCCCCGCCGGGGGCCGGGGCGGAGCCCCGGGACGAGTCCCGCCTCTCGACCAACCGAGTCGGGTGGGCGGGTGGGCCAAGGCAAGGAAAGGAAAAGGCACCGTGCCAGAGGGGCACACCATCCACCGGCTGGCCCAGGACTACGCCGCCGCCTTCGCCCGGACGGCAGTCCGCGTCACCAGCCCCCAGGGCAAGTTCGCCGACTCCGCCGCCCTCCTCACCGGCGCCTCCCTCGTCCGCACCGAGGCCCACGGCAAGCACCTCTTCCTCGGCTTCGGCGCCGATGAGCCCGCCGAGCCCGCCGACTGGGTCCACATCCACCTCGGCCTCTTCGGCAAGGTCACCTTCGGCAAGACCCCGGCGCCCCCGCCCACGGACACCGTCCGCCTCCGCCTCGCGAACGACACCGCGTACGTCGACCTCCGCGGCCCCACCACCTGCGCCCTGATCACCGACCCGGAGAAGCGGGCGATACACGACCGCCTAGGCCCCGACCCCCTGCGCCCGGACGCCGACCCGCAGGCCGCCTACCGCCGCGTCTCCCGCAGCCGCACCACCATCGCCGCCCTGCTCATGGACCAGAAGGTCATCGCCGGCGTCGGCAACGTCTACCGCGCCGAGGTCCTCTTCCGCCACGGCATCGACCCGTACCGCCCCGGCAAGGCCATCACCCCCGCCGAGTGGGACACCATCTGGCACGACCTCACCGTCCTCATGCGCGAGGGCGTGCGCAACAACCGCATCGACACCGTCCGGCCCGAGCACACCCCCGAGGCCATGGGCCGCCCGCCCCGCGTCGACGACCACGGCGGCGAGGTCTACGTCTACCGCCGGGCCAGCCTCTCCTGCCACCTGTGCGGCGACGCGATCCGCACCGCGGACCTCGCCGCCCGCAACCTCTTCTGGTGCCCCACCTGTCAGAAGCGGTAGGGCACCGCCCTCAGAACCCGTGCGGCAGCCACGGCACGACCGGCGACCCGAACCCCACCGACGCCTCCGTCAGCGCCCCGGACCGCACCTCCCGCACCCGCCCGGCCGCGGCCAGCGAGGCCAGGCTCACGCCCCCGAGGTAGGCCGCGCCCAACTCCCGTACGGACAGGGCCAGATCCGCCGCGTCGGACGTACGCTCGCAGGACGCGCCCTTGCCGTCGCCGCTCAGCCGCCAACGCCCCTCGTTCCAGGGGCAGAAGGCGTCCTCGACCTCGAACACCACGTCCACCGGCGCCTGGTAGGTCCGCGCCGCCAGCGCCGTCCCCACGTCCACCAGGCGCACGTACAGCGCGTCCCGCAGCGTCGGCCGGCACCGCCGGATGTCGGACACCTGGTACTGCCACGCCTCGTCGACCGGACGTCCCCGCGCCGTCAGCGTCGAGGTCAGGTCGATGTCGAAGAGGAAGCGCCACAGCGCCGCCTCGGTCGCCGCGTCCAGCCCCGCCAGCTCGTCCAGCACCACCGTGCCCTTGGGTCCCGCGGGCTCCCAGTCCGGCCGCACCCGGAACCGCGCGTACCCGGTGACCTCGCCGTCCCGCCGGGCGACCACGCACTGCAAGGGCGAGGCACCCTCCCGTTCCTTCTCCGGATCGAGCAGCCCCAGCCGCTCCCAGCCCGGCAGCCGGGCCGGCATCCCGGGCCGCCCGGGAACCTGCCGGGCGTACACCGCCTCGCACGCGTCGAGCACGTCGGCGGGCGCCGCGTACGCGAGCCGTACGTCATCCGTGCCCGGCGGCACCGACAGCCGGACCCGGTCCGTGTCGATCTCCGCGTTGACCTGGAAGGTCGCGGCGCCGTACCCGAACCGGCCGTAGATCGCCGGTTCGGAGGCGGTCAGTACGGCCAGCGGCTCGCCCCAGGACCGTACGTCGTCCAGCTGCCGCCGCATCATCGACGTGAGCACACCCCGCCGCCGGTGCGTGGCGGCGACACTCACCATCGTCACGCCGGCCGCGGCCACCGCCGCACCGCCCGGCACGGTCAGCCGGAAGTCGAACGCCCCCGCCGTACCGACACACGCGTCGCCGTCCCACACGCCGATCGAGCGCTCGACCCGCGTCAGCTCCCGGTACAGGGCCAGCACCTCGGCCGATTCCGGGATCCCGCCGAAGGCACGGAGCAGCGACCCGTACCAGATGTCCCATTCGTCAGGCCGCAGTACCCGCAGCTCGGTAGCCATGTCGTCGCCTTCGTTGCCCGTGGAGCGTCCCATGCAGCATGCGTACCAGGGCGGTACGGAGCGGAGCGAGACAATTTCCGCGGGGTTGCGGCGCGGAGGCCGTTCGTGAAGTTCACTGTGAAGTCGGGCCTCGGACGGGGGACAAGTGGGACCTCCCGTGCCAAGCGGCCGGTCCGATGGATAGGGTCCCGAACTAATGACAGCAGGACGACAGCGGCGCGCGGCGGCCGAGACGTTCACGGCCCGGTGGAAGAAGCAGTGGCACCGGGCCCGCGTCGGCGTGCGCCGATCCGCCGTCGACTACTTCCGCGGCGACGGCTCGGACTGGATCGCGCTCGCCGGGCTGATGCTCACGATCCCCGTCATCGCGGCCACCACGATGATGAACTCCGTGTGGTGCGCCCCCGCCGCGCTGGTCATCCCGATCGTCGCGGGCGGCCTGCTGCTCCGCCCGGCCAGCCTGCTCGGCCTGTACGCGGCGGCCGCCACGGCGCTGATCGTGGAGTCGGTGCAGCTCGGCCCGTACACCGAGGGCCCCTCACGGGTCACCCCCGGCGTGGTCCTGACCGTCGCGGCCTGCGGCTTCTTCGGACTGCTCGTCGCCCAGTTCCGCAGCCGGGTCGGCGTGCCCTGGCGGCGCGGCGGCACCATGCTCTTCGACCTGCGCGAACGCATCCGCGTCCAGAGCAAGCTGCCCCAGCTGCCGGCCGGCTGGCACCGCGAGATGGCACTGCGCCCGGCCGGCGGCCAGTCCTTCTCCGGCGACTTCGTCGTCGCCGCCCGCACCAACGGCGGCCGGACGCTCGAGGTGGTCCTCACCGACGTCTCCGGCAAGGGCATGGACGCGGCCTCCCGCGCCCTGCTGCTGTCGGGCGCCTTCGGCGGACTGCTGGGCAGCCTGCCCCCGCACGCCTTCCTTCCCGCCGCCAACGGCTATCTCCTGCGCCAGGACTGGGACGAGGGCTTCGCCACCTCCATCCACCTCGTCCTCGACCTCGACTCCGGCGACTACGAGCTGTACTCCGCCGGACATCCGCCGGGCCTCCAGCTCAGCGCGGGCACCGGCCGCTGGGAGGAGAAGTCGGCCGACGGACCGCTCCTCGGCGTGTACGACGGGGCGCAGTTCGACCAGGTGAAGGGCTCGCTGCGTCCCGGAGACGTGCTGATGCTCTTCACGGACGGCCTGGTGGAGACCTCCGACCGGGACATCTCCGAGGGCATCGACCGGCTCACCGGTGAGGCCGACCGCTATGTCGCGGGCGGTTTCCACGGTGCCGCCTGGCATCTGATCGAGGCGGTGGCCAAGGACGTCAACGACGACCGGGCGCTCCTGCTGATCAGCCGGGAGGGACTGACGCCCCAGTCGGCGCCGCCGACGGCAGGCTGACACAGTGGACCCGTGTCCCCTCTGCCCTCACGCACCCCACAGTCCACCCCCATGCTCACCCCGGCCGAGGTCGAGGCCCTCGCCCGCGCCGCCCACGCCGGACAGACAGACAAGGCGGGCCGGCCGTACGCCGAACACCTGGAGGCCGTGGCCGTCGGCGTGCGGCGGCGCGGCGGGGACGACGAGCAGATCGCGGCGGCCTGGCTGCACGACGCTGTCGAGGACGACGCGCTCTCCGGGCAATGGCTGCGCGAGGCCGCGCTGAGCCGCCGTACCAAGGACATCGTCCTCGCCCTCACCAGACGGCCGGGCGAGGCGCCCGAGGCGTACGCGGCACGGATCCTGGCCACGCCCGGCGCGGCCCTGGTCAAGGCGGCGGACCTGGCGCACAACGCCGACCCGGCCCGCCTCGCGGTCCTCGACGCGGCCACCCGCACACGGCTGACCGAGAAGTACACGCGGATGCGCGCACTTCTCGGTCTGGCCGAACCGGGTGCCTGAGGCCGGGGCGGAACGGGCCGCGTCACCCGTCGCTAGACGGAGACCTTCTCACCGGCCCTGTTCGGCGCGGTCGCCTCGCGCGCGTCGGCCGGCTCGGTCTTCTTCTCCTGTTCCTTGCGTCCCCGGGCGGCCGCACCCGGATCGTGCCTGAACGCCCAGTCCATCCTGGGCTCCACGACGAACCGCAGGGCCCGTTGGACCGGCTTGGTGCAGAACAGGGTGACGACGGTGGCACCGAGGACGGTGAGGCCGATCTCGCCGAGCGGCTGGTCCAGCAGGGGCTGCTTGAACCACTCCGTGTAGCTGCCCTCCTTCACCAGGAGGCCGTGCAGCAGGTAGCCGTAGATCGTGCCCGCGCCGAGCGCCGTGAACCACATGCGGCGGCCCGGCACCCAGGCGAAGAAGCAGGCGGTCAGCACGACCGAGCAGCCGAAGAGCGCGAGGGTGACGATCGCACCGGACCACCAGGGCAGGCCCGTGTCCGTCATCGCTTCGTTGCGGTAGAACCAGCCGGTCTCCATGCGCGGCACCGACCACCAGCCGACGACCACGGCCGCCGCGACGACCGGCACGGCCGCGATCCGCACCGAACGGCGGCGCACCAGCTGGAAGTGCTCGGGTCGCAGCACGAGGCCCAGCACGAAGCAGGGCAGGAACTGGAGCACCCGCTGCATGTTCAGGTCGTTCCCGACGCTGGGCGTCACGGACGCCGCCGCGGCGATGGCGAGCGCGATCGGCAGCGGCCAGCGGACCGTCTGCCAGATCGGCGTGGTCAGCCGCCAGACGAACAGCGCGCACAGGAACCACAGCAGGTAGGTGGGGTCCAGCAGGCTGAAGTCGCTCTGCGGGTCCTCGCTGAAGCGGCGGTGCAGCGTGTACACGACCTCGAACACCAGGTACGGGACGGCGACACCCGTGATCAGCCGCTTGACCCGCTTGGGGCTCAGGTCGAAACTGCGCGAGAAATAGCCGGAGATGACGATGAACGCCGGCATGTGGAACGTGTACAGGACCCGGTAGAGGGTCTCCACGGTCCGGTTCCCGTCCAGGATCTGTCCCCAGGCGTGACCGACGCCGACCAGCACGATCGCCAGGTACTTGGCGTTGTCGAAGAACGCGTCACGTTGGCGGCCCGGCTGAGGGCGCTGGGTCTGCTGGTCCGGAGGGGACGGCGTCTTCCGGTCACCGTGCGATCGCAGCGAGCTAGTCATGCAACCCCCCGCCGGAAACTCGGCGAGTCGTCACAGGACCTCGCTGCTCTGGTGGGGGACGGGGCAGCGTAGAACATCTGAGGCACCCTAGCGTTCTCTCTGTGATTCCGTAAAACCCTCGACGTCATTCCTGCATTCGGCTCCCGCATGCCTGTCGGGTACCCCGCATTTCATGGAAGTTGACGCCGCCGTTCGCGTGACGGCACCCACATAGCTGGGTACGCCCTGCTCCGACGGGCCGTGGTCGCACCCCACTTGTCATGACACATCCTGACTAAACGCCGCATAAGACCGGCGGGCGACCTCGCCGGAATGTCCCCTTCAATGCGCTTACGGGGCCCGTGGGTGATCCTGTGATCTCCCTGTGATGGAGCCGGAGCTGTGGCCGCCGCGACAATTCGAAATATCTGCGAACGCGATGTGTGTGTATGGAAACGAACCGGCTGGAATTCCCCGTACGGGTGACCTCTCGAATTCACATACGGGGTGTGATCTTCGAGTGAGCCCGTCCGTGCGGGGCAGCGGGACACCCGGAGCCGGCCGGACGATGTGTCACCCGCCGCATAGCGGGGCCCGGTTGGTGGCACGATGGTTCTGGCGGGGGTGTGCGGTGCGGCACCTCCGGGCCGGGAGAGCGGACCGACCGAGGGTGTGATCAGTTGTGGCCATTTCGCTGTCAGTGGTGCTGCTGTTGGCAATCATCCTGGTGGTGCTGCTCCGGGGAGGCTCCATCAAGGCGGGGCCGGCGATCGTCGCCGTCCTCTTCGGCTTCTTCCTGGCCTCGACCGGCATGGCCGACGACATCCAGCGGTTCCTGAACTCGATAGCGGACACGATCAACTCGATCCAGTTCTAGGGAACCGCCTCCGGGCCCGACCCGGCAGAAGCCGACCGGGGAGGGTCAGGAGGGCTGCCGCCGCCGCTGCCGCGCCACGAACACGGCCGCGACCGCCGAGAGCACCAGGAAGAACAGGGCGCCTGCGCCCGACATCACGGCCAGTACGGCTGCCCCGCCGCCCCCGACATCGGCCTCACGGGCTACCACGTGCGGATCGTCAGCCTGGTACCGGACGGTCAGTGAGCTGCCTGCGGAACTCTTGCCGCCGCCGCTGCCCACGGGCAGATCCGCCACCACGGTCCGTCCGCCGGCCTCGAACTCGACGCGGCACTTGCCCGCCATGCACGCGCCGTCCGTATGCAGCGTCGCGCGCGCCCGCACGCCGTCCTGGAGGGAGCGCAGGTGCTGGGCCGCCGGAAGCGCCACCAGCGCCGACAGCGCAGCCAGCAGCAGCGCGATCACCAGCGACGCCAGGAGGGACGCGCGAGGCCCCGGGCTGCCGTCCCACCGGCGCGCGCCGGTGGCGCCCGCGTTCGATATGCCGTCCAGGGCTCTCACCGTCCGTTTCGTCCGACGGGTCCGGCCGGGACCCCTGGGAACGGCTCAGGGCCAGGCGGAGGAATGATCCTCGACCTGACCCTGAGCCGTATGGAGCGGGCGACGGGAATCGAACCCGCGTAGCTAGTTTGGAAGACTAGGGCTCTACCATTGAGCTACGCCCGCACAGCACGCGCCGCAGGTCGGTGACCGCGGCACTGAAGGCATCGTAGCGGGTCCTTCCCCCTCACCGCACACCCCTTCCGGTCCGCGCCGGTCCGGACGGACGCACCGGAAACTCTGCGGTACCCGGCCCCCGGCGGCATGTACCCTACGTGTCGCACCAGACGGGGTGTGGCGCAGCTTGGTAGCGCGTCCGCTTTGGGAGCGGAAGGCCGTGGGTTCAAATCCCGCCACCCCGACCACCTCGGCCGATCACCTGAGGATCCCCCGCGCACGAGCGCCGGTGATCGCCTTTTGGGCCGTGTAGTCGCTGCCGTTACTATGCAAGCTGCACGCCCGTGTGTCTCAGCGTCTGAAGTCTCCGGGCGGCGAAATTTGCCGGATGCCGCTCTGGCTCCGGCAGAACCCAAGAAGTCAGCCACCAAGGAGACCGAACCGTGAAGAGCGCCGTGGAGACCCTGAACCCGACCCGGGTTCGGCTCACTGTCGAGGTGCCCTTCGAGGAGCTCAAGGACAGCCTCGACGCGGCGTACAAGAAGATCAACCAGCAGGTCACGGTGAAGGGCTTCCGCAAGGGCAAGATCCCGGCCCGGGTCATCGACCAGCGGTTCGGCCGCGGTGCGGTGCTGGAGGAGGCGGTCAACGACGCGCTTCCCAAGTTCTACACCGACGCGGTCAACGAGGCCGAGCTGAACCCGCTCGGCCAGCCCGAGGTCGACATCACGGAGCTGAAGGACGGCGAGACGCTGAACTTCACCGCCGAGGTCGACGTCCGCCCGACCGTCGAGATCCCGGACTACTCCGGCATCGAGGTCGAGGTCGACGCCGTCGACGTCTCCGACGAGGACGTCGAGAAGTCGGTGGAGCAGCTGCGTGAGCGCTTCGCCTCCACCTCCCCGGTCGAGCGCGCCGCCGCCGAGGGCGACGTGGTCACCCTCGACCTGCGGGCCGAGGTCGACGGCGAGGTCCTGGAGGACGGCGTCGCCGACGGCGTCTCCTACACGATCGGCTCCGGCGAGCTGCTGGAAGGCATCGACGACGCCGTGACGGGCCTGGAGGCCGGTGGCGAGACCACCTTCACCTCCGAGCTCAAGGGCGGCTCGGGGGCCGGCAAGGAGGCCCGGGTGACCGTCAAGGTCAGCCAGGTCGCCGCGCGCGAGCTGCCCGAGCTGGACGACGACTTCGCGCAGCTCGCGTCGGAGTTCGACACGCTGGAGGAGCTGCGCGCCGACAGCCGCAAGCGCCTCGCCAACATGAAGCAGTACGACCAGGCCACGCAGGCCCAGGAGCGCGTGCTGGACAAGCTGCTCGAACTGGTCGAGGTCCCCGTCCCCGAGAAGCTCCTCGAGGACGAGGTCAACACCCGTAAGCACAACCTCGAGCACCACCAGCTCGGCCAGATGGGTCTCGACCTGGAGAAGTACCTGGAGCTCCAGGGCAAGACGGCCGAGGAGTTCGAGACCGAGACCCGTGAGGCCGCGGTCAAGGGCATCAAGACCCAGTTCGTCCTCGACGAGCTGGTCAAGCAGGAGAAGCTCAACGTCAGCCAGGAAGAGCTGACCGAGCACCTCATGCGCCGCGCCTCCTCCTCCGGCATGTCCCCCGACCAGTTCGCCCAGGCCGTCGTCGAGCAGGGCCAGGTCCCGCTCCTCGTCGGCGAGGTCGCCCGCGGCAAGGCCCTGGCCGCCGTGGTCGAGAAGGCCACGGTCAAGGACACCAACGGCGAGATCGTCGACCTGGACGACGAGGAGGAGGAGACGGAGGCCGCCGCCGAGTCCGCCGAGTCCACCGAGTCGGGTGACGAGAAGGCCGAGGAGAAGACCGAGGGCTGACCCTCGCGGCTTCCCCAGACGGACGCAGAAAGGGCCCCGGACGACCAACGCCGGGGCCCTTTCGCGTACGGCTGGACAGCCCCCTCAGGGGCGCGGGGCTGTGTCGATGTGCGGCTCCGCCGCGCGGGCGCGGGCCACCACGACGGGGCACCCGGCGACCAGCAGGACCTGCCACGGCGCTACGCCCCCGGCGAACACCCGCAGAACCGGGATGGCGCCGCAGGCCCACCGCGTTAGGGTCCATGAATACGAGGGCAGGGGAGTCCCCGAAAGCGGCTCCAGCCCCGCAGGGAAACGTGAGACGGCCCGGCGCCGTCGTAAGACGAGCAGGTGGATACGTGACGAATCTGATGCCCTCAGCCGCCGGCGAGCCCTCGATCGGTGGTGGCCTCGGCGACCAGGTCTACAACCGGCTGCTCGGCGAGCGGATCATCTTCCTCGGCCAGCCGGTCGACGACGACATTGCCAACAAGATCACCGCACAGCTGCTGCTCCTTGCCGCCGACCCGGACAAGGACATCTTCCTGTACATCAACAGCCCGGGCGGTTCGATCACGGCCGGCATGGCGATCTACGACACCATGCAGTTCATCAAGAACGACGTGGTGACGATCGCGATGGGCCTCGCGGCCTCCATGGGGCAGTTCCTGCTCAGCGCGGGCACCCCGGGCAAGCGCTTCGCGCTCCCGAACGCCGAGATCCTGATCCACCAGCCGTCCGCCGGCCTCGCCGGTTCGGCCTCGGACATCAAGATCCACGCCGAGCGGCTGCTGCACACCAAGAAGCGCATGGCCGAGCTGACCTCTCAGCACACCGGCCAGTCGGTCGAGCAGATCACCCGCGACTCGGACCGCGACCGCTGGTTCGACGCCTTCGAGGCCAAGGAGTACGGCCTCATCGACGACGTGATCCCCACCGCCGCCGGCATGCCGGGCGGCGGCGGCACGGGCGCCTGAGCCATCCCCCGCCCCGAGCCGACCGCCTCAGCCCCTTTACAGGAGACACTGTGAACGACTTCCCCGGCAGCGGCCTGTACGACCGCTCGCGTGCCGAGTACACCGGCCCGTCCGCCGAGTCCCGCTACGTGATCCCGCGCTTCGTCGAGCGCACCTCGCAGGGCGTGCGCGAGTACGACCCGTACGCGAAGCTCTTCGAGGAGCGCGTGATCTTCCTCGGCGTCCAGATCGACGACGCCTCCGCCAACGACGTCATGGCGCAGCTGCTGTGCCTGGAGTCGATGGACCCCGACCGGGACATCTCGGTCTACATCAACAGCCCCGGCGGCTCCTTCACGGCGCTCACGGCCATCTACGACACGATGCAGTACGTGAAGCCGGACATCCAGACGGTCTGCATGGGCCAGGCCGCCTCCGCCGCCGCCGTCCTGCTGGCCGCCGGCACCCCGGGCAAGCGCATGGCGCTCCCGAACGCCCGCGTGCTGATCCACCAGCCGTACAGCGAGACCGGCCGCGGTCAGGTCTCCGACCTGGAGATCGCCGCCAACGAGATCCTCCGGATGCGCTCGCAGCTGGAGGAGATGCTGGCCAAGCACTCCACCACGCCGGTCGAGAAGATCCGCGAGGACATCGAGCGCGACAAGATCCTCACGGCCGAGGACGCGCTGAGCTACGGCCTGATCGACCAGATCATCACCACCCGGAAGATGGACAACTCCTCTCTCCGCTAGGCGGGAGGCTGTATCGTCTGCCGCTCCTTGGCACGGTTTGACGCGGTTCACGTCAAAGCGAACCGTGCCAAGGGGGGCCCGGACGGGGGGCCCGGCAAGGTACCGTCGGACATAAGGCAGCACCAGGAGTCCGCTGCACGTCGACGTCAGGTCGACGTCCAGGAGTCTCCCAGGCGAAGGGGAAGCACACCGTGGCACGCATCGGTGACGGCGGCGATCTGCTCAAGTGCTCGTTCTGCGGCAAGAGCCAGAAGCAGGTCAAGAAGCTCATCGCAGGGCCCGGTGTCTATATCTGCGACGAGTGCATCGATCTCTGCAACGAGATCATCGAGGAAGAGCTCGCGGAGACCAGCGAGGTGCGCTGGGAGGAGCTTCCGAAGCCCCGCGAGATCTACGAGTTCCTCGAGGGCTACGTGGTCGGCCAGGAGGCGGCCAAGAAGGCCCTCTCCGTCGCGGTGTACAACCACTACAAGCGGGTCCAGGCCGGCGAGAACGGCGGCGCCCAAGGCCGCGAGGACGCCATCGAGTTGGCCAAGTCCAACATCCTCCTGCTGGGCCCCACGGGCTCCGGCAAGACCCTCCTCGCGCAGACCCTGGCGCGCATGCTGAACGTCCCCTTCGCGATCGCCGACGCCACGGCGCTCACCGAGGCGGGGTACGTCGGGGAGGACGTCGAGAACATCCTGCTGAAGCTGATCCAGGCCGCCGACTACGACGTCAAGAAGGCCGAGACCGGGATCATCTACATCGACGAGATCGACAAGGTCGCGCGGAAGAGTGAGAACCCCTCCATCACGCGCGACGTGTCGGGCGAGGGCGTCCAGCAGGCCCTGCTGAAGATCCTGGAGGGCACCACCGCCTCCGTCCCGCCGCAGGGCGGCCGTAAGCACCCCCACCAGGAGTTCATCCAGATCGACACGACGAACGTCCTGTTCATCGTGGGCGGTGCCTTCGCCGGCCTGGAGAAGATCATCGAGGGCCGGGCGGGTGCCAAGGGTATCGGCTTCGGCGCGCAGATCCGCTCCAAGCGGGAGATCGAGTCCAAGGACCAGTTCGAGCAGGTCATGCCGGAGGACCTGGTCAAGTTCGGCATGATCCCCGAGTTCATCGGCCGGCTCCCGGTCATCACCTCGGTCCACAACCTCGACCGCGAGGCCCTGCTCCAGATCCTGGTCGAGCCGCGCAACGCCCTCGTCAAGCAGTACGAGCGCCTCTTCGAACTCGACGGCGTGGAGCTGGACTTCGAGCGCGAGGCCCTGGAGGCCATCGCCGACCAGGCCATCCTCCGCCAGACCGGCGCCCGCGGCCTGCGCGCCATCATGGAGGAGGTCCTCCAGGGCGTGATGTACGAGGTCCCGTCCCGCAAGGACGTCGCCCGCGTCGTCATCACCGCCGACGTGGTCCTCTCCAACGTCAACCCGACGCTGATCCCCCGTGATTCGCGGGGGCGCGGCTCGGGCGAGCAGAAGACGGCGTAACCGCCGCGCGTACGACGCAGCCGAAGGGGCCCCGGTCGACTCGACCGGGGCCCCTTCCGCTGTTCCGCCCGGCTCAGGCCTTGACGCGGATCTCCTTGCGGAGCTTGGTGGTGACGTCCACCGCGACGTCCTTCGTGATGCCCTTGGTGGCGTCCCCGGGGGAGACGACCGCGGCGGTGCTGTAGTCGGCCCACGCGCAGATCCAGTCGGTCTTCTCCTTCTTGGTCAGCTGGTTGGTGCCCTCGACCCCCTGGCACTTCATGACCGCCCCGTCGAGGTCGACCGACTCGGGCTCACCGACCACCTTGCCCCCGGTGCCGCTGCCGGACGAAGAACTCTTCTCCGACTGCTTCTTGAACTCCGCGAAGAACTTGTCGAGCGTCGCCTCGGGGTCGGAGATCTTCCCGTAGCCGCCGATGAAGGTGATGCCCTTGGCCGTCGCCATCTCCGAGGCGTCGGGCTGGGTGCTCGGGTCCGAGGGGTCGTAGTCGCTCAGGTCCGCGGTGGAGTAGAACCCGGTCACCCCCTTGCCGTCCTCGATCCCGGTCTTCGCGAGGTCCTCCGCGTCGCTGTCGGAGGAGGGCGCGGACTCGTCACCGGCACGCGTGTAGTCGCCCAGGACCGTCGCCGGCGTCGTCAGCTTGTGCGCGCCGTCGTCCTCCAGGCCGCCCGCGCCGCCGCCCCCGCCCAGCACGAAGTACGCGCCCACGCCGATGGCCGCCACGACCGCCACCGCGCCGATGATCAGGCCGGTCTTCTTCTTGCCGCCGCCCGGCGCCGGGGGCTGGGGCATGCCGTAGGGCTGCTGGCCGTAGGGCGGCTGCTGGCCGTAGGGAGGGGTCTGCGGCGGGACGCCGCCCTGCTGCTGCGGGTAGCCGTAACCCGGCTGAGGGGGAGGCGTCTGCTGGGGGTAGCCGTAGCCGGGCTGGGGGGCCTGCGGCGGCTGCTGGCCGTACGGGCCCGGCTGGCCGTACGGTCCGGGCTGCTGGGGCTGCCCGCCGTACGGGCCCGGCTGGTTGTGAGACATTCCTGGGTTCCCCTCCAGATGCTTACGTGATGCCGACATCCTGACTCAGACCTGGCGTGCGCAGGTCACCGGGGGGCGCACCGTTACAAAGGAAACGCGTTTCGGGACACGGCCGTGACGCCCTTAAACTGACCCCCGTGACCGAGAACTCTCAGCAGCCGCAGCCAGCCCCCAGCACCGAACTGCCGACCCAGTACGCGCCGGCCGAGGTAGAGGAGCAGCTGTACGAGCGCTGGGTGGAACGGGGTTACTTCGAGGCCGACGCCAAGAGCGAGAAGCCTCCGTACACCGTCGTCATCCCCCCGCCGAACGTCACCGGCAGCCTGCACCTCGGGCACGCCTTCGAGCACACGCTCATCGACGCCCTGACCCGCCGCAAGCGCATGCAGGGGTACGAGACGCTGTGGCAGCCCGGCATGGACCACGCCGGCATCGCCACGCAGAACGTCGTCGAGCGGGAGCTGGCGAAGGAGGGCAAGTCCCGGCACGACCTGGGCCGGGAGGCGTTCGTCGAGCGCGTCTGGCAGTGGAAGGGCGAGTCCGGCGGCCAGATCAGCGGGCAGATGCGCCGGCTCGGCGACGCCGTCGACTGGTCCCGTGAGCGCTTCACGATGGACGAGGGCCTCTCCCAGGCCGTCCAGACCATCTTCAAGCGGCTCTACGACGACGAACTGATCTACCGCGCCGAGCGCATCATCAACTGGTGCCCGCGCTGCCTGACCGCGATCTCCGACATCGAGGTCGAGTACCAGGACGACGACGGCGAGCTGGTCTCCATGAAGTACGGGGAGGGGGACGACACCATCGTCGTCGCCACCACCCGCGCGGAGACGATGCTCGGTGACACGGCCGTCGCCGTCCACCCCGAGGACGAGCGGTACAAGCACCTGATCGGCAAGCTCATCAAGCTGCCGCTCACCGACCGCTCGATCCCCGTCGTCGCCGACGAGCACGTCGACCCCGAGTTCGGCACCGGCGCCGTCAAGGTGACGCCCGCCCACGACCCGAACGACTTCGAGATCGGCCGGCGCCACGACCTGCCCGCCATCGCGGTCATGGACGAGCACGCCGTCATCACCGCCCACGGCCCCTTCCAGGGCCTGGACCGCCTCGAGGCCCGCTCCGCCATCGTCGCCGCGCTGCGCGCCGACGGCCGGATCGTCGCCGAGAAGCGGCCCTACGTCCACAGCGTCGGCCACTGCTCGCGCTGCAAGACCACCATCGAGCCGCGCCTGTCCATGCAGTGGTGGGTCAAGGTCGGCCCGCTGGCCAAAGCGGCCGGCGACGCCGTCCGCGACGGCAAGGTCAAGATCCATCCGCAGGAGATGGAGAAGCGGTACTTCGACTGGGTCGACAACCTCCACGACTGGTGCATCTCGCGCCAGCTGTGGTGGGGCCACCGCATCCCCGTCTGGTACGGGCCCAGCGGCGAGGTCGTCTGCGTCGGTCCCGACGACGAGGCGCCGACCGGCGAGGGCTGGACGCAGGACAACGACGTGCTCGACACGTGGTTCTCCTCCGGCCTGTGGCCGTTCTCCACGCTCGGCTGGCCCGAGCAGACCGAGTCGCTCGCGAAGTTCTACCCGAACTCCGTCCTGGTCACCGGCTACGACATCCTCTTCTTCTGGGTCGCCCGGATGATGATGTTCGGCCTCTACGCGATGGACGGCACCCCGCCGTTCCACACCATCGCCCTGCACGGCATGGTCCGTGACCAGAACGGCAAGAAGATGTCCAAGTCCTTCGGGAACGTCGTCAACCCGCTGGACTGGATGGACAAGTACGGCTCCGACGCGCTCCGCTTCACCCTCGCGCGCGGCGCCAACCCGGGCACCGACGTCCCGATCGGCGAGGACTGGGTCCAGGGCTCCCGGAACTTCGCCAACAAGATCTGGAACGCCACCCGCTTCGCGCTGATGAACGGCGCGACGGTCGAGGGCCCGCTCCCGGACGCCTCGCGGATGTCGTCCACCGACCGCTGGATCCTGTCCCGGCTCAACTCGGTGGTCGCCGAAGTCGACGCGTACTACGAGGACTACCAGTTCGCGAAGCTCTCCGACGCCCTGTTCCACTTCGCCTGGGACGAGGTCTTCGACTGGTACGTCGAGCTGTCCAAGACGACGTTCCAGGCCGGCGGTGAGGCGGCCGAGGTCTCCCAGCGCGTCCTGGGCGAGGTCCTGGACGTCACGCTGCGCCTCCTCCACCCGGTCGTCCCCTTCGTCACGGAGACCCTGTGGACCACCCTCACGGGCGGTGAGTCCGTCGTGATCGCCGAGTGGCCGACCGACTCCGGATTCCGGGACGCCGGCGCCGAGCGGGAGATCGAGACCGTCCAGTCGGTGATCACCGAGGTCCGCCGCTTCCGCGCCGACCAGGGCCTCCAGCCCGGCCAGCGGGTCCCGGCCCGGCTGACGCTCGCGGGCAGCCCCCTCGCGGCCCACGAGGCGGCCGTCCGCCAGCTGCTGCGCCTCCAGCCGGAGGGCGACGCCTTCACCGCGACGGCCACGCTCCCGGTCGCGGGCGTCGAGGTCTCCCTCGACCTCTCCGGCGTGATCGACTTCGCCGCCGAGCGCAAGCGGCTCGCGAAGGACCTCGCCGCCGCCGAGAAGGAGAAGGCCCAGGCCACCGCCAAGCTCGGCAACGAGGCGTTCCTGGCCAAGGCCCCGGACAACGTGGTCGACAAGATCCGCGGCCGCCTGGCCAAGGCGGACGAGGACATCACCCGCATCCGGACCCAGCTGGAGAAGCTGCCGCAGGAGTAAACGCAGGTACGCGAACGAAGGCCCCCGGCGCATGCAAGCGCCGGGGGCCTTCGCGCCCCCAAGGGGCGCGGGGAACTGCGCGACAAGCCACGACGGGCCGTCCCACGCCACGGGACCTCAGCCACCCCGCCGCGGGCGACCTCCGTAGACTGGGACCCGTGAGTGACAACCCCGGCGAGAACGACCAGCCCGACCCCGCAGACGACCCCACCGACTCCTTCGAGCAGATCATCGCGGCGGAGACCACCCGCGACCCCGACCTCGCCGTCATCGAGGCCGGCAGCCGCACCCTGCGCACCCAGGGCGGCCCCCCGCAGGCCGACGTGCCCGGGCGCCCCGAGGACCCCGAGGTGGACAAGGCCCTGCGCGAGGTCGAGGCGGAGCTGGCGACCCGCTGGGGCGAGACCAAGCTGGAGCCGTCCGTCGCCCGGATCGCCGCGCTGATGGACGTACTGGGCGACCCGCAGCGCTCGTACCCCTCCATCCACATCACGGGGACGAACGGCAAGACCTCCACCGCCCGCATGATCGAGGCCTTGCTCGGCGCCTTCGAGCTGCGCACCGGTCGCTACACCTCGCCGCACGTGCAGTCCATCACCGAGCGGATCAGCCTGGACGGCGCCGCGGTCTCCGCCGAGCGGTTCGTGGAGACGTACGAGGACGTCAAGCCGTACGTCGAGATGGTGGACGCCCAGCAGGAGTACCGGCTGTCCTTCTTCGAGGTGCTGACCGGCATGGCGTACGCCGCCTTCGCCGACGCGCCCGTGGACGTCGCCGTCGTCGAGGTCGGGATGGGCGGCTCCTGGGACGCGACCAACGTCATCGACGGGGACGTCGCCGTCGTCACCCCCATCGACCTGGACCACACCGACCGCCTGGGCGAGACGCCCGGCGAGATCGCCACCGAGAAGGCCGGCATCGTCAAGCAGGACGCCACCGTGATCCTGGCCCAGCAGCCGGTGGACGCGGCGCAGGTGCTGCTGAAGAAGGCCGTGGACGTCAACGCCACCGTCGCCCGCGAGGGCCTGGAGTTCGGCGTCGTCTCCCGGCAGGTCGCCGTCGGCGGGCAGCTGATGACCCTGCGCGGCGTCGGCGGCGAGTACCCCGAGGTCTACCTGCCGCTGCACGGCGCCCACCAGGCGCACAACGCCGCCGTCGCGCTGGCCGCCGTCGAGGCGTTCTTCGGCGTGGGGGCGCAGCGTCCCGAGCCGCTGGACGTCGACACCGTCCGCAAGGCGTTCGCCGCCGTCGCCTCGCCCGGACGGATGGAGGTGGTGCGGCGCTCGCCGACCGTGGTGCTCGACGCCGCGCACAATCCGGCCGGCGCCCGGGTCACCGCGGAGGCCGTCGGCGAGGCCTTCGAGTTCAGCCGGCTCATCGGCGTGGTCGGCGCGAGCGGCGACAAGAACGTGCGGGGCTTCCTGGAGGCCTTCGAGCCGGTCTTCGCCGAGGTCGTCGTCACCCAGAACTCCAGCCACCGCGCGATGGACGCCGACGAACTGGCCGGGATCGCCGTCGAGGTCTTCGGCGAGGACCGCGTCCAGGTCGAGCCGCGGCTGCCGGACGCCCTGGAGGCCGCGATCACGCTGGCCGAGGAGGAGGGCGAGTTCTCGGGCGGCGGTGTCCTCGTCACCGGTTCCGTCATCACCGTCGGCGAGGCCCGACTGCTCCTGGGGAGGGGCTGAGACACCGTGCGTACGCTCTGTGCTTCCACTCTGATCGGCGAGGTCTTCGTGATCGGCTTCGCCGGCCTGGTCGCGATGAAGGACCCGGACCTGTCCACGGGGACGGTGTGGACGGTCTGCGGCATCGCCATGTTCCTGTGCGTGGCGCTGTGCGGCGCCGTGACCCGGCCGGGCGGCGTCGCCCTCGGCTGGGCGCTCCAGATCGCCCTGATCGCCTCCGGCTTCGTCGTCCCGGCGATGTTCTTCCTGGGCGTCGCCTTCGCCGCCCTGTGGTGGGCCTCCGTGCACTACGGGCGGAAGATCGACGAGGCCAAGGCGAGATTCGCCGCCCAGGCCGAGGCGGCCGCGCCCGACGCCGCCTGAGCGGGCCTCCCCGCCACCGCCTGACGCTGCGTGACCGGCGCCGCGACACGCCCGGTAACCTCAGTCATCACCCGCACAACCGCACACTGCAAGGGAGCCCCTCGTGACGCAGCGCAGCCTCGTCCTCCTCAAGCCCGACGCCGTCCGTCGTGGCCTGACCGGCGAGATCATCAGCCGTATCGAGCGCAAGGCCGGCTGGCAGATCACCGCGCTGGAACTGCGCACCCTGGACGCCGAGACCCTGGAGCAGCACTACGGCGAGCACAAGGGCAAGCCCTTCTACGAGCCGCTGGTCGAGTTCATGGCGTCCGGCCCGGTCGTCGCCCTGGTCGTCGAGGGCGAGCGGGTCATCGAGGGCGTGCGCGCGCTGGCCGGCCCGACCGACCCGATCGCCGCCGCCCCCGGCTCCATCCGCGGTGACTACGGCGTGATCGTGAGGGAGAACCTGATCCACGCCTCCGACTCCGAGGAGTCCGCCGAGCGCGAGCTGAAGATCTTCTTCCCGGGCCGGGTCTGAGTCCACTCCGGGACCCGCCAGACATCTTTTTTCTGACAGCCCGTCAGTCGAACGGCCCAGGCGGAGCAGGGGGCGGTCGCGTCGAAAGCGGCCGCCCCATGGCATATGCGCGCCTGATCGGGGGAACGGATGCCACCGTTGGCCCGTCTCCACAAGCGAGGCGGTGCGCCATCTGCTGACAATGGCGAAGACCCTCGCGCAGTGTTCGCGAAAGCGCGTCTACGATAGAAGCCTCCACGCGTCACTGCACCCACTTCGCCTACCTGAAAAGCCCTCAAAAGCTCCTGGGAAGGCCAGTCGAATCCTGATGGGGAACTCAATGTCGTTCATCGGCCGTGACATGGCTGTCGACCTCGGGACCGCCAACACGCTGGTGTACGTCAGGGGTCGCGGGATCGTACTCAACGAGCCGTCCGTCGTCGCGATCAACACCAACACCGGTGGCATCCTCGCGGTCGGCGCCGAAGCGAAGAAGATGATCGGGCGCACGCCCGGCAACATCGTTGCCGTGCGTCCGCTGAAGGACGGCGTCATCGCCGACTTCGAGATCACCGAGCGGATGCTCCGCTACTTCATCCTGAAGATCCACAAGCGGCGGTATCTGGCTCGTCCGCGGGTCGTCGTCTGTGTGCCCTCGGGCATCACGGGCGTCGAGCGCCGCGCCGTCATCGAGGCGTCGTCCCAGGCCGGCGCCCGGCAGGTGCACATCATCGAGGAGCCCATGGCCGCGGCCATCGGCTCCGGCCTGCCGGTCCACGAGGCCACGGGCAACATGGTGGTGGACATCGGCGGCGGCACCACGGAGGTCGCGGTCATCTCGCTCGGCGGCATCGTCACGGCCCAGTCCATCCGCGTCGCGGGTGACGAGCTGGACAACGCGATCATCCAGCACGTGAAGAAGGAGTACAGCCTTCTGCTGGGTGAGCGCACGGCCGAACAGATCAAGATCACGATCGGCTCCGCGTACGACCTCGACTCCGACGAGCACACCGAAATCCGCGGCCGGGACCTGGTCTCCGGCCTGCCCAAGACCGTCGTCATCTCCGCCGCCGAAGTGCGCAAGGCGATCGAGGAGCCGGTCAACGCGATCGTCGACGCCGTCAAGACGACCCTCGACAAGTGTCCGCCGGAACTGTCCGGCGACATCATGGACCGGGGCATCGTCCTGACCGGCGGCGGCGCGCTGCTGCGCGGGCTCGACGAGCGGCTGCGCCGGGAGACCGGCATGCCGATCCACATCGCGGAGGACCCGCTCGACAGCGTGGCGCTCGGCAGCGGCAAGTGCGTCGAGGAGTTCGAGGCGCTCCAGCAGGTGCTGGACGCCTCGCCCCGCAGATGACGTAACACTTCGGTTCCGCCGTACGAGACGATCTCCTCTCGTGCGGCGGATCGTTGATATAGAGGGTTCCGGTACCAGACGTACGTGAAGCGCCCGATGCACCGCACGTACCGCGAAGTACCGCATCACCTGAATTCCTGAACACCGCCACGTAAATTCCGAGATTCCCGAATTTCGACGAGGAAGGCACGGCCGCCGCACGTGAGGGACACGAAAGAGAGCCGGCTGCTCCTGGTACTGCTGATCGCCGTCGCGTTCGCGCTGATCACGGTGGACATCCGCGGTGGGGAGGACTCGCCGGTCGACGGTGCCCGGCAGGCCGCGGCCAACGTCTTCGGTCCGATCGAGAACGGGGTCTCCTCCGCGGTCGATCCGGTGGGCAACGCGGTCTCCGCGATCCGCGACTCCGGCGACCGGCACGACCGCCTCGCCGAACTGGAGACGCAGAACGCGGCCCTGAAGGCGAAACTCGGCAGCGACGAACGCGGCCGCAGCCGCCTCCAGCAGTTCGACAAGATGCTCGGACTGGCCGGCGCCGGACAGTACGGGATCAAGGGCGCCCAGGTCATCGCCATAGGAGCCGCCCAGGGCTTCTCGTGGACCATCACCATCGACGTCGGTGCCAACGACGGCATCAAGCGCGACATGACCGTCCTCAACGGCGACGGCCTCGTCGGACGCGTCACCACCGTCGGCCCCAACACCGCCACCGTGCTGCTCGCCAACGACCCGGACTTCACCGTCGGCACCCGGATGGAGTCCGGCGACGAACTCGGCTTCGCCGCCGGACAGGGCAGCCGCCCGCTGCGGGTCGAACTCCTCAACGGCAAGGCCGACGTCAAGAAGGGCGACCGGCTGGTCACCTTCGGCTCCCAGGCCGACAAGCCCTTCGTGCCCGGCGTACCCGTCGGCACCGTCTCCCGCGTCGACCCCAACGGCGGCGACCTGACCCGCATCCTCGAAGTCACGCCGTTCGTCAGCTTCACCAAGCTCGACATCATCGGCGTCGTCGTCCAGGCGCCGCAGAAGGACCCGCGCGACACGGTGCTCCCGGAGAAGTCGAAGCCGAAGCCCACCCCGACGGTGACGGTCACCGCGACCCCGTCCGCCGGTGCCGACCCCGAGGGCCAGACGCAGAACGGCCAGGACGAGCAGTCGCTCCAGGACGAGCAGTCGCTCCAGGACCAGCAGTCACAGCAGAACGACCAGACAGAGCAGAACGAGCAGACCGAGCAGTAGGAGTTCTCACCCCATGCGCGTCAACCGGATCCTGCTGTCCGTCGCCCTGGTCGTCGTCGCCCTGGTGATCCAGGTCAGCGTTCTCGCCCGCCTCCACCTGCCCGGCGCCGTCCCCGACCTGCTGCTGCTCACCGTCCTCGGCCTCGCCCTGGTCTACGGCCACGTCGGCGGCGCCCTCGTCGGCTTCGGCGCCGGACTCCTCGCCGACCTCGCCCCGCCCGCCGACCACGCGGCCGGACGCTACGCCCTGGTGCTCTGCGTCATCGGCTACCTCGCCGGACTCGCCAAACCGGACAACGGCCGGCTCAGGTCGGCCACCGGCCCCATGGTCGTGGTCGTCGCCGCCGCCGTCGGCACCACCCTGCTCTACGCCGGCGTCGGCGCCCTGGTCGGCGACACCGCCGCCCGCCACGTCGGCCTGCCCAGCCTGCTGTTCACGGCCGCCCTGTACGACCTGCTGCTCACGCCGTTCGTCGTCCCCGGCGTCATGGCGCTCGCCCGGCGCGCCGACAACGACCCGCTGGCCGACACCAACGCCGCCGCCCAGAGCCCCGACATCTCTTCCGGCTGGCTCTCCGGCGGCACCGGCCTGCGCATCGGCCGACAGCGCGGCGGGCTGCGGATGAAGACCGCGCGGGCACGCGTGGCCCGGGCCGGACGCATCAAGGGGGTCAAGCGGCTGTGAGTGCGACGCGGCAGCAGACAGGGAACCAGCACATCGCGAGGGGGCGACAGAAGTGACCAACATCCCCGAGACCGGCCGCAGCACACGCGTCCAGACCCGGCTCGTCGTCATCCAGATCCTCGTCCTCTCCCTCCTCGCCACCCTCGGCGGCCGGCTCTGGTACCTCCAGATCCGGCAGGGCGACGAGTACGCCGAGGAGGCCTCCGGCAACCACGTCCAGCAGGTCGTCCAGCCCGCCACCCGCGGCTCGATCCTGGACGCCCGCGGCGTGGCACTCGCCGACAACGAGACCCGGCTCGTGGTCTCCGCCTCCCGCACCGAGCTGCTGAAGATGAAGGACGACGGCAAGGCGGTCCTCACCAAGCTCGCCGGCGTCCTCGGCATGAAGCCCCAGGACGTCATCGACAAGGTCCGGCTCTGCGACGCCGAGACCCCGCAGCCCTGCTGGAACGGCTCGCCCTACCAGCCGATCCCCGTCACCGACGAGGCCACCGTCAAGCAGGCCCTGCAGATCCGCGAGCGCGCCGAGGACTTCCCCGGCATCACCGCCGAGCCCATGGCCGTACGCCGCTACGCCGCCCCCGGCAAGTCCAACACCGCCCAGGTCCTCGGCTACCTCTCGCCGGTCACCGACGAGGAGCTGCAGAAGGCCCAGGACACCGACTCGCCCTTCCTCCGCTCCGACCAGGTCGGCCGCTCCGGCCTGGAACGCCAGTACGACAAGGCGCTGCGCGGCAAGGCCGGCGTCACCCGCTACGAGGTCGACAACCTCGGCCGCGTCATCGGCGAGGCCGAGTCCGACGCGGGCACCCCCGGCTCCAACCTCGTCACCAGCATCGACTCGCGAGTCCAGCGCGTCGCCGAGTACGAGCTGAACGAGGCCATGAAGGCCGCCCGCAAGGAGATGGACCGCAACACCAACCGGCTCTACGAGGCCGACGCCGGCGCCGTCGTGGTGATGGAGGCCAAGACCGGCCGAGTCGTCGCCATGGCCTCCAACCCCGACTACGACCCGAACGCCTGGGTCGGCGGCATCTCCGCCAAGGACTACAAGAAGCTCACCGGCAAGGACTCCAACTACCCGCTGCTCAACCGCGCCACCCAGGGCCAGGCGGCCCCGGGCTCCATCTTCAAGGTGGTCTCCTCGGCCGCCGCCGTCGAGGCCGGCTACGACTTCGACGGCAGGTACGACTGCTCCAGCGCCTACACCCTCGGCGGCCAGGTCTTCAAGAACTTCGAGTCGGCGAGCTACGGCCCGATCAGCCTCGGCCGCGCCCTGGAGCTGTCCTGCGACACCGTCTTCTACCGCCTGGCCCACGAGGAGTGGAAGAAGGACGGCGGCGCGAAGCCCAAGGACCCCAACGACTTCTTCTACAAGGCCGCCCACCAGTTCGGCCTCGGCAAGGAGACCGGCATCGACCTCCCCAACGAGGTCACCGGCCGCGTCCCCGACCGGCAGTGGAAGAAGGACTACTGGGAGGCCAACAAGGACGCCTGGTGCAAGACCGGCAAGAAGGACGGCTCCTACGTCGAGAAGCTCGCCTACGAGGGCTGCCTCGAGGGCAACAGGCTGCGCGCCGGTGACTCCATCAACTACTCCATCGGCCAGGGCGACACCCTCGTCACCCCCATCCAGATGGCCACCATCTACGCGGCCATCGCCAACGGCGGCACCCTCTACGACCCCAGCATCGGCAAGGCCGTCGTCAGCCCCGACGGCAAGCAGGTCAGCGCGATCGAACCCAAGTCGCACGGCAAGCTGCCGATAAGCAAGACCACGCTGGCCAAGATGGACGACGCCCTCGCCGGCGTCGCCACCCGCGGTACCGCCGCCTGGCGGTTCGGCGGCTGGCCGCAGGACGAGATCCCGATGCACGCCAAGACCGGTACCGCCGAGGTCCACGGCAAGCAGACCACGTCCTGGTTCGCGACGTACACCAAGGACTACTCGATCGTCATGACGATCTCCCAGGGCGGTACGGGCTCCGGCGCCTCCGGTCCCGCCGTCCGCAACATCTACGACGCCCTGTACGGCGTCTCCGACGACGGCGCGATCGACAAGAAGAAGGCGCTGCTGCCCCAGCCGCAGGCGAAGCTCCCGACCATCAAGGCCGACGGGACCATCCCGGCCCCGAAGATGCCCAAGGACGTCGTCAAGGACCTCCAGCCCGACGAGAAGCTCTCCCCCGAGGAGGAGTACGCGCCCGTCGAAGAGCAGGAGCAGGGCACCACCCCGCCCACCCAGAACACCGAGAACCGCGACACCAGGCGCCGCCGACGGCGCGGCGGCCCGGGCCGGCGCTCCACCGGCGGCGCACACGGAAGCCGGAGGGCACGCGCATGACCGGCGCAGGCGGCTTCCACGTCTCCGGGTACGGCCCCGACCGGGGCGGCTGGACCCGGCTCTTCGCCCGGGACTCCATGGCCCGGCGGCTCGACTGGCCGATACTGCTGGCATCCGTCGGGCTGTCGCTGCTGGGCTCGCTGCTGGTCTACTCCGCGACCCGCAACCGCACCGAACTCAACCAGGGCGACCCGTACTACTTCCTCACCCGCCACCTCCTGAACACCGGCATCGGGCTCGCCCTCATGGTCGGCATCGTCTGGCTCGGCCACCGCGCCCTGCGCACCGCCGTGCCCGTCCTGTACGGCGCCTCCGTCTTCCTGATCCTGCTGGTGCTCACCCCGCTCGGCTCGACCATCAACGGCGCCCACTCCTGGATCAAGCTCCCCGGCGGCTTCTCCCTCCAGCCCTCGGAATTCGTGAAGCTCACGATCATCCTCGGCATGGCGATGCTGCTGGCCACCCGCGTCGACGCGGGGGACCGGCAGCACCCGGACCACCGGACCGTGCTCCAGGCCCTGGGCCTGGCCACCGTGCCCATGCTGATCGTGATGCTCATGCCCGACCTCGGGTCGGTCATGGTCATGGTCATCATCGTGCTGGGCGTCCTGCTCGCCTCCGGGGCCAGCAACCGCTGGGTCTTCGGACTGCTCGGCGCCGGCACGGCCGGGGCGCTCGCCGTGTGGCAGCTCGGCATCCTGGACGACTACCAGATCGCCCGCTTCGCCGCCTTCGCCAACCCGGCCCTGGACCCGGCCGGCGTCGGCTACAACACCAACCAGGCGCGCATCGCGATCGGCTCCGGCGGACTGACCGGCTCCGGCCTCTTCGAGGGCTCCCAGACCACCGGCAGATTCGTACCGGAACAGCAGACCGACTTCGTCTTCACGGTCGCCGGCGAGGAACTGGGCTTCCTCGGCGCGGGCCTGATCATCGCCCTGCTCGGCGTGATCCTCTGGCGCGCCTGCAAGATCGCCCGCTCCACCCCCGACCTGTACGGCACGGTCGTCGCCGCCGGGATCGTCGCCTGGTTCGCCTTCCAGACCTTCGAGAACATCGGCATGACGCTCGGCATCATGCCGGTCACCGGCCTGCCCCTGCCCTTCGTCTCCTACGGCGGCTCCTCCATGTTCGCCGTGTGGATGGCGGTCGGGCTGCTCCAGTCGATCACGGTGCAGAGACCGATGTCGGCCTGAGCCCCGGCCCCGGCCCCGACCCGGGCCGTGGACGGTACGGGGGACCATCCCCGCCGGGTTAGGCTGGATGGTCCCCCTTGTCAGCACACGAAGGTTCCGTGAGATGCCTGCCGAAGCCGCCGAGTCTGTGAAGTCTGTGTTTCCGCAGCTCGAAGCTCTGCTCCCGCATGTGCAGAAGCCGATTCAGTATGTCGGCGGAGAGCTCAACTCCACGGTCAAGGACTGGGAATCCTGCGACGTCCGCTGGGCCCTGATGTACCCCGACGCCTACGAGGTCGGACTGCCCAACCAGGGCGTCATGATCCTCTACGAGGTGCTCAACGAACAGCAGGGCGTCCTCGCCGAGCGCACCTACAGCGTCTGGCCGGACCTCGAGGACCTGATGCGGGAGCACTCCGTCCCGCAATTCACCGTCGACAGCCACCGCCCGGTCGGCGCCTTCGACGTCTTCGGCCTCTCCTTCTCCACGGAGCTGGGCTACACCAACATGCTCACGGCCCTCGACCTGGCGGGCATCCCGCTGGAGGCCAAGGACCGCGGCATCGACGACCCGGTCGTCCTGGCCGGCGGGCACGCGGCGTTCAACCCCGAGCCGATCGCCGACTTCATCGACTGCGCCGTCATCGGCGACGGCGAGCAGGCCGTCCTGGAGATCACCGCGATCGTCCGCGCCTGGAAGGCCGAGGGCCGCCCCGGCGGACGCGAGGAACTCCTCCTGCGCCTGTCCAGGACCGGCGGCGTCTACGTCCCCGCCTTCTACGACGTCGAGTACCTGCCCGACGGCCGCATCTCCCGCGTCGTACCCAACCGCAGCGGCGTCCCGTGGCGGGTCAGCAAGCACACCGTCATGGACCTCGACGAGTGGCCCTACCCCAAGCAGCCCCTCGTCCCGCTCGCCGAGACGGTCCACGAGCGGATGTCCGTGGAGATCTTCCGCGGCTGCACCCGCGGCTGCCGCTTCTGCCAGGCCGGCATGATCACCCGCCCGGTGCGCGAGCGCTCCATCACCGGCATCGGCGAAATGGTCGACAAGGGCCTGAAGGCAACGGGCTTCGAGGAGGTCGGTCTCCTCTCCCTCTCCTCCGCCGACCACACGGAGATCGCCGACGTCGCCAAGGGCCTCGCGGACCGGTACACGGACGACAAGATCGGCCTGTCCCTCCCCTCGACCCGCGTCGACGCCTTCAACATCGACCTGGCCAACGAGCTGACCCGCAACGGCCGCCGCTCCGGCCTGACCTTCGCCCCCGAGGGCGGCTCCGAGCGCATCCGCAAGGTCATCAACAAGATGGTCTCGGAAGAGGACCTGATCCGTACCGTCGCGACGGCCTACGGCAACGGCTGGCGCCAGGTGAAGCTGTACTTCATGTGCGGCCTGCCCACCGAGACCGACGAGGACGTCCTCCAGATCGCCGACATGGCGACCAGGGTCATCGCCAAGGGCCGCGAGGTCTCCGGCGCCAACGACATCCGCTGCACGGTCTCCATCGGGGGCTTCGTCCCCAAGCCCCACACCCCCTTCCAGTGGGCCCCGCAGCTCTCCTCCGAGGAGACCGACGCCCGCCTGCAGAAGCTGCGCGACAAGATCCGCGGTGACAAGAAGTACGGCCGCTCCATCGGCTTCCGCTACCACGACGGCAAGCCCGGCATCGTCGAGGGCCTCCTCTCCCGCGGCGACCGCCGCCTCGGCGCCGTCATCCGCGCGGTCTACGACGACGGCGGCCGCTTCGACGGCTGGCGCGAGCACTTCTCGTACGACCGCTGGATGGCCTGCGCCGACAAGGCCCTGGCCCCCACCGACGTCGACGTCGACTGGTACACCACCCGCGAGCGCGGCTACGAGGAGGTCCTGCCCTGGGACCACCTCGACTCCGGCCTCGACAAGGAGTGGCTCTGGGAGGACTGGCAGGACGCCCTCGACGAGACGGAGGTCGACGACTGCCGCTGGACCCCGTGCTTCGACTGCGGCGTCTGCCCCCAGTTCGACACATGGCCACAAACGGGCCCGACGGGCAAGAAGCTGCTGCCGCTTACGGTCAAGACGCCCGGCTGACCTGGGGAAACAGGGGCTGTGAGATGAGCGAGCCGCTTCACCGCATCGCTGACGCTGTGGCTGACATCACAGAGTCGGATGCGGTGGCGGCGCTGACCGCGCTCGGCTTGCAGAAGGATCGGCGGCAGCCGGCGAAGAAGACGCTGAGAACGCCGCTGCCGCCGCTTGGCCCCCCTTCGGACGTCTCGTCGGACGTGGAGTGGGTGTGAGCCCGAAGAGGGGTCTGCGGTGACCTGGCGGCAGGATCAGTCGGTCCGGTGGCCCCGCCCGCAGGGCGGGGGAGACGCCACCTGACGCGCTCTTGCCAGCCGCGGCCCCATCGTGGCCGATGTGGCGCCGGTGGACTGGGGACCTGCGTCGGTGCGGCGCGTCGCGGTTTCCCAGGAAATCCGGTGGAGCCCCAGCGGCCGGAAGTGGTTGGGTCCTGCTCAATGCTTCGCTGACACGGCCCGCACAGTGCGAAGCGCAAGGACCGAATCTCAGGCGCGGTCTGGTCGGCGTGTCGCAGGGTGACGGAGGTTGTCGCGGTGGCTGGTTATGGGGCGCTTTCCGACGTGTACGAGTGGCTGATCGGGGACGACCGGTTAACTCCCGCCAAGGCAGCCGAGGTTTACTACAGCGATGTCGTGGGCTCTCTGCCGTCCAACGCTCGCGTCCTCGACTGCGCGTGTGGAACCGGCCAGCTCGCCGTCGGTCTCGCGAGTCTTGGCCTTGACGTGGTCGCCGCGGACGCCAGCAGCGGGATGGTTCGCCGGACCGGGAAGGCCGCCGACGAGGAGGGTGTCTCGCTTCGAGCCCTCCGCGCGCGCTGGGACGAATTGCCCGACCACCTGGAGGACTCCACGTTCGATCTGGTGTTCTGCGTCGGCAACTCGCTCGGGCACGCCGAGGGCGCAGCCGGGCGCCTGACCGCACTGGAAGCGATGTCGCGGCTGCTGAATCCGGGCGGACGCCTTGTGCTCCACTCACGCAACTGGGAGCTCGTTCGCTCCGCCGGCTCACGGGTAGACGTCCGCGATCGACTCATCCGCCGCTACGACCGCGATGCGGTCGTCAGCTACTACTGGCAGATCGAGCAGCGCTGGGAGCAGGAACACTTCCTCGAGATCGTGGTTGCCCAGATCGAGCCGGACGGGGCAGTGCGGGCCTGTTCGGAGCGGTTGTCCATCTGGCCCTACCGGTACGAGGACCTCGTGGCGCAGTTGCGGAGCGTCGGACTCACTGTGCAGTCCACCACCTTCGACCCCGAGAACGATGGATACATGGTGGTCGCCAGCCGCGACCAGGCGCGAGGCACGTCTGAGCCGGCGAACTGATCCAGCAGCGGTCGCTGTGGGGGATCAGGAGGCTTGCGCGAAGTCGTCCTCACGGATTACGAGTCGCTCGCGTACGTCCTTCGGGATCAGTAGGCGGAGGTGCACCTTCGGGGCTCGGACCTTCGGCACTTTCGTGCGGGTCACTTCGCAGCGGATCCCTACCCGGTACAGGTCGGCGGACATGGCCTCCATGCCGCCTTCCTGCCAGTGCTCACGGAATGTCTTGCCGCCGTGGACGTTGACCCACCGATCCTTCGGGGTCTCGGGGTCGATCGCTTCGAGCTCACTGATGAGCTTGTCCAACGTTGCTTCCGCCTGCTCCTTCGTGAACCGTGTCTTCGTGTACCGGCCCCCAGGTTCGAGATCCTTCATGTACAGCGCGATGGTCTCTTGAAGCCGCTTGATCTCCTTGCGGGCCTCGGCACCCTCTGCGTACTGGCGAACCTGCACGGGGAAGTCCCCAAGGACCTTGAGCACGTCCTCCACCAGGCGCTCGTAGACCCGCTCGGGGTTGGGCGCTCCGAGTCCGCCGCTCTTGCAGTTGCGGCACCGCAGGTACTGGTAGGTCCCGTACGTGTTGTTCGTGATCTGCACGGTCATGTTCGTCTTGCAGTCGGCGCACAGGAGGACTCCGAGAAACTGGGTCACACCCCCGACACGGCGCGGCGGCTGGTTCTTCTTGCGCTTGTCGAGGGCGGCGCCGAGGGTCTCGAACTCCTCCTCAGTAAAGAGGGGAGGGGCGACCTTGATCGGCCTGCCGTCCTTGCCGAGGAGCGGCTTCGATCGTCGCTGCCCGCCGTTCTTGTCCTCTTCTACCCGGTAGCCGAGGAGCGCGGGGTTGCGCAGGCGGCGGTGGAGCGTTGCCACGGTGAGCCCTTGGGTCATCAGGCCGGACCGCTTCAGGCAGCGCACCATGAAACCGGCGGAGCGTCCCCGCAACGCCATGCGACGGGCCCAGTGCAGGGCCTTGGCCGCCTCGGGATCGATGACGAGAACGACCTTCCCCGTGTCGTCCTCGTCCGTGACGTAGCCGTACGCCGGCTTGCCGATGATCCAGTCTTCCTGTGACTTCGCGTAGTCCCACAGGCTCGCGACGCGGGTCGAGGTGTTGGCCGCCTCGATCTCGGCGATGCCGCCGATGATCGTGACCATGATCTTTCCGGCGGTCGTCGTGAGGTCGAGGCTGTCGTTCTTCGAGACCAGGTTCTTGCCGCGCTTCAGGCTCCACTCGATCATCGTCGAGAGATCGGAGAGGCGCCGTACGAAGCGGTCGAGCTTCCAGAACAAGAGCTCGTCGAACTCGGGGGAGCGGTTGTTCAGCCACTCCCCGAGCTCCTTCCGCTTCCACGGCGGAACCTTCGTCGCCGACACGTTCAGGTCGGAGGCGACGCCGACGACTCGGCTCCCTCGCTCCCTGGCCAGGATGCGGAGATCGAGCTCCTGCCGTACCGGCGACGTCGTGTCGTCTGTCAGTACGGACAAGCGGATGGATAAGAGTGCCCGAGGTGCGTCCTGGGGGAGTAAGGCCTCAGCCCGTTTGAGCTCCTCCAACAGGGCAAGGTCGGCGTCGGCCCACTCGGCTTCCGCGCTGTAGGCCGCTCGGTCTGCCGCGAGTCGGCGCTGCCCTCGTTTCCTCATGTCAGACAGCGTGGCGCAGTTCGCGGACGGTTTTAAGCGTTTTCCATATGCCCCGCTATGGACACCGAGATCCAGGTCGCCCGACCGGCAAGGAACTGCTGCCGCTGACGGTCAAGTAGGGCCGCTCGCCCATCGGGTGACGCAAGTCATGCTCCGGGTGTGACGTACTGTCAGTTTGGGTGATTTGACCCGTGGACGAGATCATGGAGCACGGTCTTGGATGGCCGAGGGGGGCGGGTATCGGGTGTTTTTCGTGAACGCGTAGCGAAGACACCCTCCGACACGTGAAGAGCAGTCGGCGTACCGCGACCTTCGAGCCAGTTTTCCAAGACCGACTCCTAGGACTGCAATGAACGCACGCAGCAAGACCGATTCCCGTCCGAACCGGCTCAGACACGCCGCCGCGCTGCTCGGTGCGGCGCCGCTGCTGCTCATCGGCGTCACGCCGGCGCACTCGGTGGTCGGCGAGCCCTCGACGGACGCCGGTCTCGGCTTCACCGCGCGGCTGTTGGTCGGTGACCACCAGCGGGGCTGTTCGGGCTCGCTGGTCTCGCCCGAGTGGCTGCTCACGACCGCCAGTTGCTTCGCCGAGAACCCTGCCGCCGACCTCTCCGTGCCGGCCGGTCCGCCCCGGCTGAAGACCGTCGCGACCGTCGGCGGCGAGAAGCGCGACGTCATGGAACTGCGCCCGCACGGTGAGCGCGATCTCGTGCTGGCCCGGCTCGCGCAGCCCGTGCGGGGAGTGGTCCCCGTCGCCCTCGCCACCACGGGACCCGCCGCCGGACAGGATCTCACCGTGGCCGGACACGGCCGTACCGCGACCGAGTGGGCGCCGCTCGACAAGCACACCGGCACCTTCGCCGTCACCGCGGTCGAGGGCGCCGACCTGGTCCTGAGCGGCAAGGACGGAGCCTCGGTCTGCCAGGGCGACGCGGGCGGCCCGGTCCTGCGTACCGTCGACGGGCGTCCCGCGCTGGTCGCGGTCAGCAGCCGTTCGAACCAGGTGGGCTGCTTCGGCGTCGACTCCGCGGCAGGGGCCGCGAGCAGCGCGGTCGCCGCTCGCGTCGACGACATCCGCGACTGGGTCACCGCGAACGCCGTGCGGACCCCGGCCGCCGACCTCGACGGGGACGGCCGCAGCGATGTGGGCGTGCTGTACGACTACGGCCAGGGGAGTGACGGGGCCAACCGGACCGCCCTGTGGACGATGACCAGCAACGGTTCCGGGTTCGGCGGGCCGGTGCGCGCTTGGGACAGCGCCACGGGCGGCAGTTGGAACTGGAGCCGGTCGAAGGTGGTTGCCGGTGACTTCGACGGAGACGGCCGCGGCGACGTCGGCGTGCTCTACGACTACGGCCGCCAGAGTGACGGGACCAATCGGACCGCGCTGTGGACGTTGACCAGTAGTGGTTCCGGGTTCGGTAAGCCGGTGAAGGTCTGGGAC
>NZ_JBHYJX010000002.1:34152-310685 GCF_042740985.1 Streptomyces sp. NPDC058985
ACGGGCGGCAGTTGGAGCTGGGACCGGTCGAAGGTGGTTGCCGGTGACTTCGACGGTGATGGTCGTGGTGATGTGGGTGTGCTGTACGACTACGGCCAGGGCAGTGACGGGGTCAACCGGACCGCGCTGTGGACGCTGACCAGCAGCGGCTCCGGCTTCGGCAAGCCGGTGAAGGTCTGGGACAGTGCCGGGTCGATCAGCTGGGACTGGGAGCGGTCGAAGGTCGTTTCGGGTGACTTCGACGGTGATGGTCGTGGTGATGTGGGTGTGCTGTACGGGAACGGCCAGGGGAGTGACGGGGCCAACCGGACCGCGCTGTGGACGTTGACCAGTAGTGGTTCCGGGTTCGGTAAGCCCGTGAAGGTCTGGGACAGCACTGCGGGCGGCAGTTGGGACTGGGAGCGGTCCAAGGTGACGTCGGGCGACTTCGACGGTGACGGTCGTGGTGATGTGGCGGTGTTGTACGACTACGGGCAGGGGGGCGACGGGGTCGCTCGGACCGCGCTGTGGACGTTGACCAGTAACGGTTCAGGGTTCGGTGGGCCGGTGCGCAAGTGGGACAGCTCCGCGTTCGGCAGCTGGAGCTGGGGACGCAGCGAACTCACCTGAGCGCATCCGGGCGGGGCGTTTCGGCGTCTGTGCCGGTATGGAGCTTGAGAAGCGGCCCGAGGGCCGTCCGCAGGAGCCGCCGCGGCGATCGGACCCGGAGGGGTGCGTCGCCGCGGCGGTCCGCGTTCCGGTGCGGATCGTCGTCCTGGTCCTGGTCGTACCGGTACGGATGGCGTGGGACGTGCTGGTCGTCGCCGGGCGGTTCCTGCGGGACACCGTGTTCCGCCCGGCCGGGCGGGCGCTGGCCTGGCTCGGGCGGCTCCTCTTCGTGTGGCCGCTGGCCGGGATCTGGCGGTACGCCGTCGTACCGCTGGGCAGAGGCGTGGCCCTGCTCGGGCGGGTGCTGCTCGTGGTGCCGGCGGTGTGGCTGTACCGGAGGGTGCTGGTGCCGGCGGGGCGCGGGCTGTACGCGGCGCTCGCCTGGATGGGCCGGTACCTCGTGGTCGTCCCCGCCGCCTGGCTCTGGCGGTACCTCGTCGTCGTACCCGCCGCCTGGCTCTACGCCTGGCTGCTCACGCCGGTGGGCCACGCGCTCGCGTGGTGCGGGAGAGGGCTCGCCTGGTGTCTCGGCCTGATCGTCACCGGTGTCGGCGCGGTCCTCTACTGGACCACCCGGGTGCTGGTGGTGCTGCCCGCTCTCGTCCTGTGGCGGTGGGTGCTCACCCCGGTGGGCCGGGTCCTGGCGGTCATCGGCAGGGAGGTCCTGGACGCCCTCGGGCACGCCTGGCGGATCGCGGGGTACGTCTCGCGCGCCTTCGGGCGGTTCCTCGGCACCCTGTGGCGGTGGACCGTGGTCGAACCGGCCCGCTGGGCGTACCGGAGCGTGCTCACTCCGGTGGGGCACGCCGTGCGGGACACCGTCCTGCGGCCCCTCGCGGACGCCGGACGCGCCGCCGGGCGGGTGACCCGGCAGGCTCTCGCCGCCGCCCGGCTGACCGTGCGGCAGACCCGCGCCGACCTACGCCGGGCACTCTTCGGGGAGCCCGCGAAGCGGCGCCCGGTCGGCCGGCGGGAACCATCCGTCGCCGAGGCACGTACTCTTGGTAGTAGTACGACCGCTCTCACGAAGGACTGAACGACACTGGGCAAGCGACAGCCCGAAGGCCCGCCGCCCGTACCCGCGGTGCAGCGCATCCGACTGCGCTACACCAAGCGCGGCCGCCTCCGGTTCACCAGCCACCGTGACTTCCAGCGTGCCTTCGAGCGCGCGCTGCGCCGCGCCGAGGTGCCCATGGCGTACTCGGCGGGGTTCACGCCCCACCCGAAGGTGTCGTACGCCAATGCCGCACCCACCGGCACGGGCAGTGAGGCGGAGTATCTGGAGATCGCGCTCACCGCGGCGCGGGACCCGGAGCAGCTCAGGGTGGTTCTCGACGCGTCGCTGCCCGCCGGGCTCGACGTCGTCGACGCGGTCGAGGCCCGGACCTCCGGGCTCGCCGACCGGCTGACGGCATCGGTGTGGGAGCTGCGGCTGGACGGGGTGGAGCCCGCGGACGCCGAGCGCGCCGTGGCGGCCTTCAACTCGGCCCCGGCCGTGGAGGTCCAGCGCCGGACGAAGAACGGCGTCCGTACCTTCGACGCCCGCTCCGCCGTCGCGAGCCTGGAGAGCGCCACCACGCACAGTTCACCGGCTGATAGGCCGACCGACCAGCCCTGTGCGATACTGCGGCTGGTTGTTCGGCACGTGACGCCTGCCGTACGACCCGACGACGTCCTGTCCGGTCTTCGCGCCGTGGCCGACCTGGCGCCGCCGGTCCCCGCAGCGGTGACCAGGCTGGCGCAGGGGCTGTTCGATGAAGAGACCGGTGCGGTGACCGACCCGCTCGCGCCCGACCGCGAGGCAGAAGCGCCCGAGCCGCAACCGGCCGCCGCTTCAGCCGCCGCGAAGGCGCCCGCGTAGGGAAGGTTCCGCGTAGGGACGGACGTCGTAGCGTCGCCCTCGAACTCGGGAGCCACCTGGGTCGGGCAGCGCACCGACCACAAGACTTTCGCCAGGCCGTGCACGACAAGGGGTACGGAACCGGCGAGACAAGACACGGAGAGCTTCCGAGCGGCGCCCGCGCCCCGGACGGCGGCGACCGCGCACCGCGCGAGCCGCGGACGTCATCGGCGGTCGATCAGATCGACGCCGGGCCAGGTGCGCGGCGCCCGGGAGCCTGACGGGAGAAACCCCCGCATGCTCGAACCGACCGAACCCACCGAGTCGTCGACCGCCTCGACCGACTCCGAGTCGAACACCCCGAGCGACACCCTGCCGCCGCGCCGTCGGCGCAGGGCCGCTTCCCGCCCCGCGGGTCCGCCGTCCGGCGGCTCCGGCGCGCCGGCCGAGACCGTCGCGCCCGCCGAGGTGACCGCCGCGACCGACGAGGCGGAAGAGACCGAGGAGACGGAGGCCGCGCAGGCCGCCGCCCCGGCCCCCGAGGCCGCCCCCGCCCGGCCGCGGCGCCGTGCGGTCCGCCGCGCCTCCGCGCCCGCCGGGACCCCGACGTCGACGGAGGCGGCCGAGACCGTCGTCGCGGCGCCCTCCGGTGCCGAGGCGCCCGTCGCCGAGCCGGTCGCCGAGGCCGCCGCGCCCGTTGAGGACGTCGCTCCGCGCCGGGCGCGTCGCCGGGCCACGCGCAGCGTCACCACGCCCGCCGAGCCGGCCGCCGCCGAGACCGCCGCAGCCGCCGAGCCCATCGCCGCCGCGGACGCCGAGCCTGCCGCCGCTCCCGCCGCCGTGACGGAGGCCGAGGACGCCGCGCCCAAGGGCCGCACCCGCCGTCGTGCCACGCGCCGCGTGGCGGCCCCGGCCGAGGCGCCCGCCGAGGCCGCCGCCGAGGTGCGCGAGCCCGCCCCCGAACCCGTCCGTGAGCCCGCCCCCGAGGCCGCCGAGGACGCCGAGACCGCCGCTGCCGCCGCGCCCGCCGAGGACGCCGCTCCGCGCCGGGCGCGCCGCCGGTCCACCCGTAAGGCCGCTAGCGGCTTCGCCGCTCCGGCGCAGACCGCCTCCGCTTCCGACGACGCCGACGCGCCCAAGCGCCCGTCCCGGCCCGCCGTCGCCGTGTTCCAGGCGCCCGTCTTCGCCGAGCCGCAGTTCCAGACGCCCGAGCGGGCCGCCGCCGAGGCCGCCGCCGAGGCGGCCGGTGCCGAGCCGGCGAAGCCCGCCGAGGCCGCCGATGAGCAGCCCGAGGAGCAGTCCGCCGGGTCGCGTCGCCGTCGTCGCCGCAGGGGCGCCGCCGAGGAGGTCACCGAGGACCGGACGCCCGCCGCCGCGCAGGACGAGCGGGAGACCGCCACCCGCGCCGGCTCCGACACCGAGGCCGACGCCGACTCCGACGAGTCGGGCGAGGACCACGACGACGCCGACGGCTCCGAGGAGTCCGGCTCGCGCCGCCGCCGGCGCCGGGGCGGCCGTCGTCGTCGCCGCGGCGACTCCGCCGACGGCGACCTGAACGACGGCGAGAGCGAGCAGACCGCCGCCGATCAGGCCGACCGGGCCGATCAGGACGCCGCCGACACCGCAGAGCAGACCGAGGACGACGCCGAGGAGAGCGCGGAGTCCGCCGGTGACGGTGGCGGCTCCAGCAGCAGCCGGCGCCGTCGCCGCCGTCGCCGCCGGGCCGGGGACGGTTCCGGGGACGGCGACGCGTCCACCGACGACCCCGAGCGCACCGTCGTCAAGGTCCGCGAGCCCCGCCCGCCGCGGGAGAAGAGCGAGCCCTCCGACGAGGTGCAGTCCATCAAGGGCTCGACCCGCCTGGAGGCCAAGAAGCAGCGCCGCCGCGAGGGCCGCGAGCAGGGCCGCCGGCGCGTGCCGATCATCACCGAGGCCGAGTTCCTGGCCCGCCGCGAGGCCGTCGAGCGCGTCATGGTCGTGCGCCAGCACGGCGAGCGCACGCAGATCGGCGTCCTGGAGGACGGCGTGCTCGTCGAGCACTACGTCAACAAGGAGCAGGCCACCTCGTACGTCGGCAACGTCTACCTCGGCAAGGTGCAGAACGTGCTGCCGTCGATGGAGGCCGCCTTCATCGACATCGGCAAGGGCCGCAACGCCGTCCTGTACGCCGGTGAGGTCAACTTCGAGGCGCTGGGCATGGCGAACGGCCCGCGGCGCATCGAGTCCGCCCTCAAGTCCGGCCAGTCGGTCCTGGTGCAGGTCACCAAGGACCCGATCGGCCACAAGGGTGCCCGCCTGACCAGTCAGGTCTCGCTGCCCGGCCGCTACCTGGTCTACGTGCCCGAGGGCTCGATGACCGGCATCAGCCGCAAGCTGCCCGACACCGAGCGGTCCCGGCTGAAGACCATCCTCAAGAAGATCGTCCCCGAGGACGCGGGCGTCATCGTGCGCACCGCGGCCGAGGGTGCCAGCGAGGACGAGCTGCGCCGCGACGTCGAGCGGCTCCAGGCGCAGTGGGAGGACATCCAGAAGAAGGCCAAGAGCGGCAACGCGCCGACGCTGCTCTACGGCGAGCCGGACATGACCGTCCGGGTCGTGCGCGACATCTTCAACGAGGACTTCTCCCAGGTCGTCGTCAGCGGTGACGACGCCTGGCAGACCATCCACGGCTACGTGTCCCACGTGGCGCCGGACCTCGCCGACCGGCTGTCGAAGTGGACCAGCGAGGTCGACGTCTTCGCGACGTACCGGATCGACGAGCAGCTCGCCAAGGCGCTGGACCGCAAGGTCTGGCTGCCCAGCGGCGGTTCGCTGGTGATCGACCGGACCGAGGCGATGATCGTCGTCGACGTCAACACCGGCAAGTTCACCGGCCAGGGCGGCAACCTGGAGGAGACGGTCACCAGGAACAACCTGGAGGCGGCCGAGGAGATCGTGCGTCAGCTCCGGCTGCGCGACCTCGGCGGCATCATCGTCATCGACTTCATCGACATGGTGCTGGAGTCCAACCGGGACCTGGTGCTGCGGCGTCTGCTGGAGTGCCTGGGCCGGGACCGTACGAAGCACCAGGTCGCCGAGGTGACCTCGCTGGGTCTGGTGCAGATGACCCGCAAGCGGGTCGGCCAGGGTCTGCTCGAGTCGTTCTCGGAGACCTGCGTCCACTGCAACGGCCGCGGTGTCATCGTCCACCTCGACCAGCCGGCCGCGGCCGGTGGCGGCGGTGGAGGGAGCAAGCGCCGCAAGCGGGCGCGGGCCGGGGCCGACCAGCCGCACGAGCACGAGGCCGTGGCCGGCGTCGAGACCGGTCCGACGGCGGAGCAGGAGGCGGAGACCGAGTCCGAGTCCGAGGTCGCCGCGGAGGTGGCCGAGCCGGTCGCCCTCCCGGCGCCCGACTTCACCCCGGACGAGGAGCTGTACAGCAGCGCCGCCGAGGCCGAGGCGGCCGCCACGCGCGGTCGTGGCCGGCGTCGCGCGAGCCGTAGGGCGTCGGCCCCGGCGGGCGCGCCGAAGGCCGGGAAGGGCGAGGCCGCGCACGCCGAGGGCCCGACCGCGCAGGACGTCACGGTGCGGGAGGAGGTCGAGCGTCCCGTGCGGCGCGAGCCCGCCGCCGAGGTGCTGGCCGAGCCCGCGGCCGTGGAGGACGCGGTGGCCGGCGGTCACGTCACGGCACCCGCCGAGGCGCCGGCGCCCTCCGTCGAGGAGGCCGCGCCCAAGGGCCGTACCCGCCGCCGGGCCACCCGGAAGGTGTCCGCACCGGCCGGTTCGCCCGCGGGTGCTGAGGCCGCCGTGCTGACGGTTCCCGAGACCGCTCCGTCCGCACCGGCCCCGCAGGCCGAGCAGGCGCCCCAGGCGCCCGCCGAGGCCCCCGCGGAGCCCGCCGCCGAGGAAGCGGCCCCGGCCCGTCCGCGCCGCCGGGCGGTGCGCAAGTCCACCGCGCCCACCGCGTCCGAGGAGGCGGCCGTCATGGTCGTCCCGTCGACCGGGCCGGAGGAGGAGCGGGCCGAGCAGGCCGTGCCGGACACGGAGGCCGCCGAGGAGGCCGCCGAGGAGGCCGCCCCGGCCAAGAAGGCGGCGGCCCGCAAGACGGCCAAGAAGGCGACGGCGAAGAAGGCCGCCACCAAGAAGACCGCGGCCAAGAAGACGACGACCGCGAAGAAGGCCACGGCCAAGAAGGCGGCCAAGACGACGACCGCCAAGAAGACCGCGGCCAAGAAGACGGCGTCGAAGAAGACCGCGGCCGCGGCGCAGCAGGCACCGTCCTCGGTCACGGCCGCCACCGACGAGGGCTGATCCGGTATCCGTCGCAGGCCCTGTGGCCCCGTTCGCCCGGCATCCGGGCGGCCGGGGCCACGGTGCGTGGGCGGACAGGGGCCCGGTTTGACCCCTGTCGTGCGGCCCCGTAATCTTGACCGTCGGCGTGTCGAGTGACACGTCACATCCCCGTAAACCTCTTTCCTTCCGGGTACGGGCCCTTCGCGGGCCCCGGCCGGGAGAGGCTGCCCGTGTGTCACCGGGTGGCTGGACTGCGGGGGTGCCGTTCCCGAGCGAGAGAGTGAGATCCGCGTGTACGCCATCGTGCGCAGCGGTGGTCGCCAGCACAAGGTTGCTGTCGGCGACATCGTTGAGGTTGACAAGATTTCCACCGGCAAGGTCGGCGACACGGTCGAGCTCTCGACCCTGCTCGTCGTCGACGGCGACGCTGTGACCAGCGACCCGTGGGTGCTGGCCGGCATCAAGGTCCAGGCCGAGATCGTGGACCACCACAAGGGCCAGAAGATCGACATTCTGCGCTACAAGAACAAGACCGGCTACCGCCGTCGTCAGGGCCACCGCCAGCAGTACACGGCGATCAAGGTCACTGAGATCCCCGCGGCTGCGAAGTAAGGGACTGAGGAGACATGGCACACAAGAAGGGCGCATCGTCCACCCGGAACGGTCGCGACTCGAATGCCCAGCGGCTCGGCGTGAAGCGCTTCGGCGGTCAGGCCGTCAACGCGGGTGAGATCCTGGTCCGTCAGCGCGGCACCCACTTCCACCCGGGCGCGGGCGTCGGCCGTGGCGGCGACGACACGCTGTTCGCCCTGCAGGCCGGTGCGGTGCAGTTCGGCACCCACCGTGGCCGCAAGGTCGTGAACATCGTCCCGGTCGCCTGACCGGACACTTTCGCGAGGCGGGCCTCACTTCCCCGAGGGGAAGCGGGTCCGCCTTTCGCGTGTTACCCAAGAGACATCCCCGCAGTAAGCAGTAACTGGAGGCACATCCCATGACCACCTTCGTGGACCGCGTCGAGCTGCACGTCGCCGCGGGTAACGGAGGCCACGGCTGTGCCTCCGTCCACCGTGAGAAGTTCAAGCCGCTCGGCGGCCCGGACGGCGGCAACGGCGGCCGGGGCGGCGACGTCGTCCTCACCGTGGACCAGTCCGTGACCACGCTCCTCGACTACCACCACTCGCCGCACCGCAAGGCCACCAACGGCAAGCCCGGCGAGGGCGGCAACCGCTCCGGCAAGGACGGCCAGGACCTGGTCCTGCCCGTGCCCGACGGCACCGTGGTCCTCGACAAGGCGGGCAACGTCCTCGCCGACCTGGTCGGCCACGGCACCTCGTACGTCGCCGCGCAGGGCGGCCGGGGCGGCCTCGGCAACGCGGCGCTGGCCTCGGCGCGGCGCAAGGCGCCCGGCTTCGCGCTGCTCGGCGAGCCCGGCGACCTCCAGGACATCCACCTGGAGCTGAAGACCGTCGCCGACGTGGCGCTGGTCGGCTACCCGAGCGCCGGCAAGTCCTCGCTGATCTCCGTACTGAGCGCGGCCAAGCCGAAGATCGCCGACTACCCCTTCACGACGCTCGTCCCGAACCTGGGCGTGGTGACGGCCGGCGAGACCGTCTACACCATCGCGGACGTCCCCGGCCTCATCCCCGGCGCAAGCCAGGGCAAGGGCCTCGGCCTGGAGTTCCTGCGGCACGTGGAGCGGTGCAGCGTGCTGGTGCACGTCCTGGACACGGCGACGCTGGAGTCCGAGCGCGACCCGCTCTCCGACCTGGACGTCATCGAGGCCGAGCTGCGCGAGTACGGCGGCCTGGACAACCGGCCCCGGATCGTCGTCCTCAACAAGATCGACGTACCTGACGGCAAGGACCTCGCCGAGATGGTCCGCCCGGACCTGGAGGAGCGCGGCTACCGCGTCTTCGAGGTGTCCGCGGTGGCCCACATGGGCCTCAAGGAGCTGTCCTTCGCGCTGGCCGAGCTGGTGGCCGGGGCGCGTGCCGCCCGGCCCAAGGAGGAGGCCACGCGGATCGTCATCCGGCCCAAGGCCGTGGACGACGCCGGCTTCACCGTCACCCGCGAGGAGGACGGCCTGTTCCGGGTGCGCGGCGAGAAGCCCGAACGCTGGGTGCGCCAGACCGACTTCAACAACGACGAGGCCGTCGGCTACCTCTCCGACCGGCTCAACCGCCTCGGCGTGGAGGACCGGCTGATGAAGGCCGGCGCCCGCAACGGCGATGGCGTGGCGATCGGCCCCGAGGACAACGCGGTCGTCTTCGACTGGGAGCCGTCGGTCACGGCCGGCGCCGAGATGCTCGGCCGCCGCGGCGAGGACCACCGCTTCGAGGCCCCCCGGCCGGCCGCCCAGCGCCGCCGCGACCGGGATGCCGAACGGGACGACGCGGAGCGGGAGTTCGACGGCTTCGAGCCGTTCTGAGCCCGCCCTCTGGAACCACGGCCCTGCGGACGGCATCTTGCTGTCCGCAGGGTTACACAGGTGTGGCAGGTCTGTGATCCGCTGTCGAACAGCCATGTGTACTTTGTGAGGAGGATGTGGCCGCGGTGCGTGGCCAGGGGTGGGGAAGCGGACTGACCATCCGTTCCTGGAAGCAGAGGGAAGCAGCAAAGTGAAGATCGCATTTCTCGTTCGGGACCTCTGCCACATGGGGGGCGTGGTCAGCGCGACGCAGAACCTCGCCGGGGCGCTGGCCGAACGGCACGACGTGGAGATCGTCGCGCTGCGCAAGGTGCGCGACGAGTCCTACTTCCCACTGGACCCGCGGGTCTCCGTCCGGGTGCTCAGCGACATGCGACCGGACTCCCCGGTCTCCGACGTGGACAACCCACTGTCCGACAAGTTCCCGCTGATCTACCCGCTCAACGCCGGTGCCAAGACACCGGTGGTGAGCCGGCTCGCGGAACTGCGGCTCCTTGAGTACTTCGACACCACCGACGCCGACGTGATCGTCAGCTCCAGCCCACGCAACACGATCATGCTGGCGCAGGCCCGCGGTGACTACCTGAAGGTCACTCAGGAGCACTCGATGCCCGCCATCTACGCCACGGACATCAAGGAACGCCTCTTCCCGGCCTACCGGCACCTGGACGCCCTGACGGCGCTCACCCCGGAGGAGGTCGCCGCCATCGCCCGGCAGGTGCCCGCGGTGCGCAACCGCCTGGCGGTGATGCCCAACTGCGTGCCCGCCTCCACCATCCGGTCCACCGGCACCAACAAGGTCGTGGTCTCGGCCGGTCACCTGACCGACAACAAGAACCACGCCCTGCTGATCGAGGCGTTCGCCCGGGTCCACGCCGAGGCGCCGGACTGGACGCTGCGCATCTACGGCCACGGCGCCGAGAAGAAGAAGCTCCGGGCCCGCATCGAGGAACTGGGGCTGTCCAACAGCATCCTGCTGATGGGCCAGACCTCGCCCGTCACCCCGGAGTTCGGCAAGGGCTCGCTCTTCGTCCTGCCCTCCAAGCGCGAGGCGTTCGGCAACGTCGTCGTGGAGGCGATGGCCGCCGGGCTCCCCGTCGTCGCCACGGACGCCGACCACGGGCCGCGGAACATCCTCACCGACGGCGAGGACGGTCTGATCGTCCCGCGCGGTGACGTCGACGCCATGGCCGAGGCGATCCGCAGCCTGGTCCAGGACGACGGACTGCGGCTGAAGATGTCCGCCGCGGGCATCCGCAACGCCGAGCGCTTCCACGAGCGGGCGAGCCGTGAGCGCTTCGAGGCCATCCTCCGGGAGGCCTTCGCACGCAAGGAACTGCCCCGCCACGCCACGGCCCGTGTGGACCGGCAGGGCTCGGTGCACGTCTCCGTGGGAGCGCTGCCGCCGAGCGCCGGACAGGCCGACCTCGTGCTGCGCAAGGGCGGGGCCGGCACGGAGGAGCACCGCTTCCCGTTCTCCGCCGCCGGCGACGCCGTCGTGCCCTGGGACGCCGGAGTGCCGCACGGCACCTGGGAGCTGACCCTGGCCACCCGCGAGGGCGGCCGCGAGGTGGCGCTGGGCACCGACGGCTACGGCTGCGACACCCGCGACCTGCTCGCCGTCGAGCTGCCGCGCCCGCAGGGGCCGTCCCTGGCGCTGCTGCTGCCGCACCTGCACGAGGACGGCGGGCTGCGGCTGCGCAGCGCCCTGCGCGAGGCCCACGCCGAGGTCGGCCCGGTCAGGGTCGACGAGCGGGCCATCGCCGTACAGGCGGAGCTGTGGGGCGCCGAGGCCACCGCGGGCGCCGTCGTGGAGGCCGTGCACCGCAGGGACAAGAAGCGGGTGCTGACCTTCCCGCTGCGCGCCGAGGGCGACGGCCGGGTCGCGGTCGACATCGACTGCGCGGCGCTGGTGCGGGCGCACACCGAGGCCGACGAGCCCGAGGTGATCTGGGACTTCTCCGTGCGCACGGCGGCCGACGCGCCCCGGGTGCAGCTGGCCAAGCTGGCCACCGACGTGCTGGCCCCGATCAACGTGTTCACCTTCCCGCGTCCGGTGCTCAGCGAGGCCGCGGCGGCGCCGACCGTGCTGACGCGGGCGGTGCGCAAGTCCCGCCGGGCGCTCGGCCAGACGCCCGCGCAGCTGCCGCCCACCCGGCGGCGCACGGAACTGCGGCCCTACTTCACCGCCGCCTGCCAGTTCGCGGTGAAGACCGTGCGGCTCTGATCCGCGTACGACACCGAAAAGGGGCGGGGCCCGGAGGAGACGATCCTCCGGGCCCCGCCCCTGTCGCGTGACCGCGCGGTCAGCCCTCCCGCGCCTGCTCCAGCATCCGGTCGACGACCCGCGCGGACGCGTTGCCGTCGTCCAGGTCGCAGAAGAGGTGGTGGAAGCGGTCGAACCGCTCCTGGTACTCCGCCTGCACCTGGTCGATGTCCCGGATCGCGTCGACCAGCTCCTTGGAGTTGCCGATCAGCGGACCGGGGGAGTCCTGCTCGAAGTCGAAGTAGAACCCGCGCAGCGTGTCCCGGTAGTGCTCCAGGTCGTACGTGAAGAACAGCATCGGCCGCTTCAGGTGCGCGTAATCGAACATCACCGACGAGTAGTCCGTGATCATGATGTCCGCCGCGAGGTACAGGTCGGCGATGTCCGGGTACTCCGAGGCGTCCCACACGAAGCCGTTGCCCGCGCCCGGCACCGCGTCCACCACGTTGGAGTGGCGGCGGATCAGCAGCACGTGGTCGTCGCCCAGGCGGCGCTGGGCGTCGTCCAGGTCGATGCGCAGGTCGAACAAGTACTGCCCGGCGCTGTGCGACTGGTCGTCGCGCCAGGTCGGCGCGTACAGGACGACCTTCTTGCCCTCGGGCAGCCCGAGCGCCTTCCTGACGCGGTCCGCGACCGCGTCCCGGTCGGGCGAGTACAGGTAGTCGTTGCGGGGGTAGCCCGCCTCCTGGATCTCACCGTCGTAGGAGAACGCCCGCTTCAGGATCGGCGTGCTGAAGCGGTTGGAGGACACCAGCAGGCTCCACTGCTTCGCCTCCAGCGCCAGCTTCTCCTGGTAGCGCCGGTCGAAGTGCAGCGTGTCGATGTCGTGCCCGATCTTCTTCAGCATCGTGCCGTGCCAGGTCTGCACGATGGACTGGCCCGGGCGGCGCACGATCCAGTCGGGAAGGTGGCCGTTGGTGACGATGTAGCGGCTTGAGGCCAGCGCCTCGTACCACTCCTTGCCCCACATGCGGACCTTCTCGACCCCGTCGGGCAGGTTGACCTGGCCGTCACGGACCGCCCACAGGTGCTTGAGGTCCATGCCGCGGCGCACCAGTTCCTCGTACATCGCGCGCGGGCTGTCGGAGAACTGCTTGCCGTTGTAGCTCAGGTAGAAGACCTGGTCCTTGAGCGGCTGCTGGAACAGCGGCTCGTACACCTCACGGCGCAGCTCCCGCTGGCGGTACGGGCCGCGCTCCAGGTCGCTCAGCTCGGAGCGGGCGTTGAGCTGCGGGAAGTCGCCCCAGCGGTTCTCCAGCCAGTAGCGGCGGCCGCCCAGTTCGGCCTGGACCGGGAACGAGTCCGCGGCCAGCCGGTCGACCACGAAGGGCACGTCGGGCGTGCCCTCCTCGTCGGGGCGCAGGAAGAGGTTCCAGCGGCCGGCGCGCAGCGGGACACTGCCGTCGCCGCCGAGGCTGGAGGGGTCGAAGGAGACCTCGAAGCGGCCGTCGTCGAGCCAGTGGGTCTCGACGAAGCGCTCCTCGTAGCGGTTGCGCGGCTTGAGCAGGAAGCGGGAGCCGGACAGCCGCGGGTCGGCGTGGCCGGTGAGGGCGATCCTGCCGTCGCGCACGGTCGCCGTGTCGATCAGGGCGCGGCGGGTGCGGCCGGAGAACTTCAGGAAGCCGGTGTGACCCCCGACCACGGCCAGCTCCACCAGGCGGGACTGGTCGCCGAGGGAGGCGGGCAGCGGGAACTCGGCGTCGGACAGCCCCTCCTGCATCACGGTGCCGAAGCGGCGCTCCTTGCCCTGCGGGTCGGTCGCGACCAGCACCGTGGACCAGGTCCGCTTCTCGGGCTGCGCCATCTCGTCGACGCCCTCGTGGAAGACGAGCGCCACGTCGGCCACCGGCACCTGGACCGAGAACGCCTGCTTGCCGCCCTCGCGGGCCACCGTGACGGGGTACTCGAGGGTCTCGGCGCCCTTCTGGTTCTTGACCCGCAGGACGACCTGCTCGTCCGCCGTGAGGGGCTCGCGGATCTCACCGGTGACCTTGATCCGGTCGTCCTCCAGGGTGCGCCCGGTGATCAGGGCGCGGACCTTCTCGATGCGCAGCTTCAGTGCGCCGCGCTCGACGGACGGCAGCAGCCGGAAGTCGGGGCTCAGCCAGTGGTACGGCGGGAAGTTGCAGGCCGCGCCGCCGCTGGAGTGGACGGCGTTGCGGCGTACCAGGCCGGAGGCGAAGATGCCCAGGCCCACGTGCCACACGGCCTCCTGCCACTCGCCGCCCTTGCGGAGCCTGGCGGGGTCGATGGTGACCTCCCAGCCGGCCCAGTCGTAGTTGTAGCGGTCCTGGCCGGAGTCGGTGGTGACCTCCGGGCGCGGCACGTTGCGGGCCGGCAGCAGGATGCGGCGGCGGGAGCGGTCCTTGCGCAGCTGGAGCACCTTGACCGAGGCCTTGCGCGAGGGCAGGTCGATCTTGTCGATCCAGGCGTTGCCCGAGAGTACGAGCTTGTCGCCGGACCAGCTCACCTCCTGGAGCGGGGCGCGCATGGTCAGGTGCTGGTCGATGCGGAGCGCCTCCTTGGGCAGGTGCAGGTCGGCACCTTCCAGGGAGGGGAACGAGGCGTACTTGCGCAGCAGGCCGCTGACCTCGGGCGTCTCCTTGCGGCGCTGGCCGGCCAGCAGGGCGATCAGCTCCTCCATCTGGTGCTTGCGCACCAGCAGCCACTGCACGCGCAGTTCGGCCGGGAGGTCCATGACGACCTTGGGGTCGATGCTGTCGAGGAAGCGGTTGGCCGAGCGCAGGAACTCGGTGCGGTACTCCTCGTCGCCGTCCGGCACCACGTTGAGGAACAGCCGCAGGTCGTCCCTCAGGACGCGGGTGTCGTACTCGCGCTTGAGACGGGCGAAGGTCTCGCCGGGCTGGTCGGCGAGGAAGGCGCTGATCTCCATGACGGAGGTGGTGCGGTCGCGCACGCCCGCCGGGTCGGTGCGGCGCTGGGTGATCGACGGGGCGGACTCGCCCTCGCGCAGCCGCCAGTAGTAGCAGGGCTCCGAGATGACGTCGACGCTCTCGGCCAGGTAGTGGGCCCGCATGGTGACCGGGGTGTCCTCGTACAGCCGGCCCTCGGGGAAGGCGAAGCCGTTCTTCTCCCAGAAGGTGCGGCGGAAGACCTTGTTGCAGGCGATGCGGTCGGCGACCAGCTTGGCGTACCGGGATATGTGGGTGCGCACCCGGGCCTCGCCGGCCAGCATCCGCATCAGCGGCACCTGCCAGGACTTCTCGCCCTTGAGGTGGAAGACGTTGCCCGTCGCGAAGTCCGAGCCGCTCTCGTCGAGGCTGCCGACCATCAGCCGGTAGGCGTCCGGCGGTATCAGGTCGTCGCTGTCGACGAAGGTCAGGAACTCCGACTCCGGCGCGAGGTGCGTCATGCCGGTGTTGCGGGCCGCGCCGAGGCCGCCGTTCTCCTTGCGTATGAGCTTGAAGCGGGAGTCGCGGGAGGCGTACTCCTCGGCGATGGCGGCGGAGCCGTCGGGTGAACCGTCGTCCACCATCAGGACCTCGAAGTCGCGGAAGGTCTGCGCCGCGAGCGAGTCCAGACAGGCGGGGAGGTAACGCTCCACGTCGTAGATGGGGACGATGACACTGAGCCGAGGGGCCATGGCTTGGTGATCTCCTTTCGGGGTCAGGCCCGCTCGACCAGTTCGAGCGCCTGGTCGGGGGTCGGGGCGTGGTGGCGTTCGTCGAACGGAACGACGGGCAGCAGGCTCTCTTCACCGAGGAAGACGCGCCGTACGACGCGTTCGGCTGCGTGTCCGTCGTCGAATTCGCAGAAACGCCGGCGGAAGACGTCCCGCCGCTCGGTCGTCTCCGGGCTGTCGTACTCGCCGGAGGCGAGCAGCCGCAGCAGTTCCGTCTGCGTGGTGGCCACCGCGCCGGGCGGTTCCTGGAGCAGGTCGAAGTAGGTGCCGCGCACCGCGGAGTAGACGTCCCAGTCGGGGACGTAGCTGATGATCGGGCGGTCGAGGACCGCGTAGTCGAACATCGCCGAGGAGTAGTCCGTGATCAGCGCGTCGGCGGCGAGGTACAGGTCCTCCACCCGGCCGTGCCCGGACACGTCGACGATCCGGCCGGTGCGGCGCAGTTCGGCGATGTGCGGGGAGGAGTTGCCGTAGAAGTAGTGGCCGCGCACCAGGACGGTCACGTCCGGTCCCAGTTCGCCGGCGAACCGGGCCAGGTCCAGCGGCGGGGTGAAGCCCGGCTGGTACTCGCGGTGCGTCGGCATGTACAGGAACGCCTTGGCGCCGTCGGCCAGGCCCAGCGCCGCGCGGGCCGCGCGCACGTCCTCGGACGTGGCGTTCACGAGGGCGTCGTTGCGCGGATAGCCGGTCTCCAGCGTGGTGTACGAGCAGGGGTAGACCCGCTCCCAGACCACGGTGGAGAACCGGTTGGAGCTGATGCTGTAGTCCCAGCGGTCGCACCGCTCCAGGAGCTTCTCGAAGTCCATGTCGGTGGAGGCCGGGTACTTGCGCTGGTCCAGGCCCATGGTCTTCAGCGGTGTGCCGTGATGGGTCTGCACGTGGATCTGGCCCTCGCGCTTGACCACGGAGTCGGCGAAGTTCACGTTGTTGACGAGGTACTTGGCGCGGGCCAGGGCCGCCCAGTACGCGCGGGACCCCACCCGGACGACCTGCACGCCCTTGGGTGCCAGGTGCGCGTTCTCCGCGCGCACCGCCCACACGCGGCGCATCCCGGGGGCCAGTCGGGCCAGTTCGGCGTCGATGGCGGCGGGGTTGCAGGAGACGCTGCGGCTCCAGTAGGCGGAGAACAGCACCAGGTTGTCGTCCAGCGGCAGCCTGAGCTGCGACTGGTAGAAGGCGCCCATCGCGCCCCGCTTGGAGCGGTTGAGCGCGGTGCGGGTGCGGGTCTTGACCCGCTGGCGGAACTTCACCGCCGCCAGCGCGCTCACCATGGTCGTGTACGCGTCGCGCTCCAGCATCCCGTACTTGTGGCCGCGGCCGCCGGCCGGTCGGGTCCAGCCCTCCGGCAAGCGGGCCCGGTAGTCGGCCGAGGCGCGGTGGAAGAACTCGGCCCGCGCGTCCTGCGGCAGGCGGCCCGGCCGCTCCAGGATGGTCAGGTAGTGGTCGACCATCTTGCGGAACAACGGGCCGCGCCACTCGGCGAGTTCCTCGTGCGCGTCCAGGTAGTCGAAGACCCGCTGGTACTGGTCGAAGACGTCGAAGTGCTTGCGGCTGACCGTCTTGAGGATGTTGCCGCCCTCGCGCCGCTGCCGGTAGTGCACGCAGACACGGTCCAGAACGGCGATCCGCTCGGCGCTGATCATGGAGCAGAACGTCCAGGGGGCGTCCTCGTAGTACCCGGGCGGGAAGGTGAGCCCGGCCCGGGTGACGAAGTCGCGGCGGTACGCCTTGTTCCACACGATCTGGAGCAGGTCGAGCAGGCGGGGGCGCTCGGACAGGGGGAAGGTGTCCGGGCCCTCCTCCTTGAGCAGGTCGGCCCGCAGGTTCGGGCGGACCCGGCCGTCCCAGTAGGTACGCGCGTAGTCGAAGACCAGGATCTCGGGATTGCCGGTGGCCTCCAGCCGGTCGGCAATGGCCGACAACGCGCCGTCGGACAGTGTGTCGTCACTGTCCAGGAACAACACGTAATCGCCACTTGCCTTTTCCAGACCGGCGTTGCGCGCACGCCCCAGGCCCACGTTTTCCGTGAGGTGAATCACATGAATCCGGGAGTCCCGTTTCGCGTACTCGTCGAGAATGGCACCGGACCCGTCCGGCGAGCAGTCGTCGACCGCGATGATCTCGAAGTCCGTGCAGTCCTGCCCGAGTACGGAGTCAAGGCACTCGGGCAGATAGCCCTGCACCTTGTACACGGGGACAACGAGAGAGAGCTTGGGCATCCTTACAACCTGTTCCGAGATCTGACCAGGGGACCGCGGGCTGGAACCGGAACGCGCTCCGGGCGCCGTGGGGCCTGGAGCGCGCCGCCGCATCAGCGTAAAGGATTCACGCGGAGTTTCCGTGGGCACGGTAGCCGGACACTCTGTGGCTTGCCACAGCCGGAAATGGCCGCGATCGGCCGCTCGAATCGGCCGCCGGGAAGCGGCCGGAGAACTTCCTCACATTCGGCCCCCCTGTCCTCTTTACCGACTTCCGTCGTATTCCACCCCAAGTGCCCGACTCGATTTTCCGGGGCCCACGGACGAGTCTGCACCCAGTGACGAAGACCTGGGAGGCATGAGGATGAGCTGGCTGGTCACGGGCGGAGCCGGGTACATCGGCGCGCATGTGGTGCGCGCCCTCGCCGGCGGCGGGGAACACGTCGTTGTCTACGACGACCTGTCCACCGGCAGCACCGACCGCGTCCCCGACGGGGTCCCGCTGGTGGTCGGCAGTGTGCTCGACGGAGCCCTCCTGGAGGGCGCGATTCGTGACCATGCTGTGACAGGCGTGGTGCACATCGCGGGCAAGAAACAGGTCGCGGAGTCGGTGGAGCGGCCGCTCCACTACTACCGGGAGAACGTCACGGGCCTCGCGACCCTCCTGGAGGCCATGACGTCCACCGGCGTCGGCCGCCTCGTCTTCTCCTCCTCCGCCGCGGTCTACGGCATGCCCGATGTGGACCTCGTCACGGAGGACACCCCATGCCTGCCGCTGAGCCCCTACGGCGAGACCAAGCTGGCCGGCGAGTGGCTGATCAACGCCGCCGCCCGGGCCCACGGCATCCGCGCCGCCTCACTGCGGTACTTCAACGTCGCGGGCGCGGCCGCCCCCGAGCTGTCCGACTCCGGCGTCTTCAATCTCATCCCGATGGTCTTCGAACGCCTGGAGGCGGGCGACGCCCCGCGTGTCTTCGGCGACGACTACGCCACCCCCGACGGCACCTGCGTACGGGACTACATCCACGTGGAGGACATCGCCGCGGCCCACCTCGCGGCCGCGCGGCGTCTGGCGGACGCCCCGGAGGGGACCGCGCTCACCCTCAACGTGGGGCGCGGTGAGGGCAGTTCGGTGCGCGAGATGGTGGACCGCATCCTCAAGGTCACCGGCCGGCAGGACGCCGCGCCGCGGGTGAGCCCCCGCCGCCCCGGCGACGCGGCCCGCGTCGTCGCCTCCGCCGACCGCGCCCGCGAGGAACTGGGCTGGACGGCCCGCCACGACCTGGACGCCATGATCGAGTCCGCCTGGCAGGGCTGGCGCCACCGGCACGGCTGACGCGCCGGCCGCGGTCGCCCCGTGCACGCCCGGCGCCCGCGCCGCCCGCATGTCCCGGCCGCCCGGCGCCGCTCAGGCGCGGCCCCGCGGCTCCGGCTGCCCGGCGTGCGCAGTGCCGGCCGACGCCGTGGGCCGCTGGGCGGGCCCGCGCCGCGGCCCGGGCAGGGGCAGCTCCGTGGCGAGCCGCTCGGCCATGCGCGCCCGGTGCTCCCCGGCCGCCGTGCACAGCGACCGCACGGCCGCCGCGAAGCGCTCCTGCGGCGGCGGCCCGGCCGGACCCAGCAGCCGCAGGGCCAACGCGGCGCGCTCCCCGGCCAGTTCGTCCAGCTCCGGATGGCGGACCGCGTCCAGCAGCTCCGGCACCCCGGCCGCGTCCGGCGTCAGCACCGTCGCCGCCGCCACCGTCGGGAACGACTTGCGGAACACGTCCTCGGCCAGCCCGCTGGTGTTGGCCACCGCGTACGGCTTGCCGCTCGCCAGGAAGTCGCTGATCACGCTGGAGACATCACTGATCAGCAGGTCCGCCCGGTTGAAGCAGGTGTAGAGCGGCGGCCGGACGTCCGTGACCACCTGGTGCTCCCACTCGGGCAGCGACGCCCAGTACGCCTCCTCCCAGGCGGTCGTCGCGCGCGCCACCGCCTCCGCCCGCCCGGACGCCGGCGCCGGACCGCGCAGCATCCGCTCCGCCTGGTCGGCGGCCGACCGGAAGCCGGGCGCGGTGAGCCGGTCCAGCTCCGCGGTCCGCCGGGCCAGCTCGGCAGCCGCCGACGGCGCCGGCCGGGGCCCGCCCCGCTCCCGGTTCGCCGCCCGCACCAGCTCCCGCACGCGCAGATCGGCCGCCCGGGCCCGCGGATCCACCGACCCCGTCAGCGGATGCGGCTTGTACAGCAGCCGTACCGCCGGGTCCGCGAGCAGCGCCCGGACCAGGTGCTCGCCCGCCTCGACCACCGACGTGTTGCCCGGATTGCCGTCCCAGCCCTCCCAGGTCGGCGCGTACAGCACGGTCGTGAAGGCTCCCGGCGCGGGCGGCCCCGTGTGCGGGCGTACGGCGCCCAGCTGCGGGCGGCCGATCTCCACCACGTCCTTGTCCTCGACGCCGACCTCCGCCAGCGCGTACCGCTCGCGCGCCGCGGGACCGGCCACCCACACCTCGTCGTACGCCTTCGCGTACGGGTTGCAGGAGGACAGCTTGTCGCTCTCCCCGTGATTGACGAAGGCGTGCTTGATGGTGGGGATGCGCAGCACCTGCGAGGTCTTCCCGGAGTTCGAGGGGTGCAGCATGACCCGGAGGGTGGAGTGCTCCAGGCGCATCAGCGTGGACACCTTCGGCAGGCACACCACGGGGATGTCCGTCGCCGCGATCCGCTGCACCATGAACCGCTCCCGCAGCACGATCACCGGCCGCCCCTCCAGCCGCGCCAGCGGCTCCAGCCACATGTTCGCCTGGTACGCCGAGGACGCCCCGCCCGAGAAGTACAGGCCGACCGTCGGCCGGTACTCCGCCAGCCACGCCTCGAACCAGTCCAGCACCTCTTGCTCACCGGCGGGCCTGCGCCCCGGCAGCAGCCGCGTCAGCAGCGCGCACAGACCCGTCAGCGCCAGCGTGAGGGAGAGCGCGAGGCCCGCCGCGCCCCACACCGGCGCGTCGGTGGCCGCCGTGGCCAGCAGCCCGGCCGACGCCGGCAGTCCGAAGACCGCCAGCCGGTGCCCGGGGCGGCGCAGCAGCAGCGGGGGCGCCGGGGTCAGCCGCAGCGCCGAGGCGTCGATGTTCCGGGTCACCACGGGCAGCGTCCGGGTGCGGCGGACCAGGACGGACACCGCCTGCACCGCCCAGTGCAGCGCGTAGAAGACGAGCAGCGCGGCGACCAGCGGGGCGTACACCCCCTCCCGGTGCTGCTCGCCGAGCCGCAGCAGCCCGATCACGAGCAGCAGGTCCCGCAGCACGTGCCGGACGGTGACGTCGGCGTGCGACTTGGCGAACAGCGACACCATGCCCCGCTGCCACCGGTACAGCACCCCCTCGGCGGCCAGCGAACCGGCGGTCGCGGCGAGCAGCAGCGGCACGTGCGGCAGCAGCGCGCCCAACGCCTGGGCGGCGAAGGCGGCCGCCAGGACGCCCAGGACGAGCAGCTTCACCACGGTCTCCCGGCCGGGCAGGCGGAGGCGGGAGGGGCGGGGGAGGCGGGGGCGGGGCAGAGAGAGGGGCACTGCGGTCGCTCCAGGCTTGTCGCGCATCGGACATCCGGGTTAACGCCGGGCGGCCTCCCGACGACACGCGCGTGTTGACGCGGGCCCCCGCGCGGAGGTGCCCCGCCGCCCTGTCCGCAGCCTGGACCGAGGCGCGGGGCGGGTGCCCCTTCGCGTAGATTGCCTGGCGAGCGCGGGTTTCGCGCGCGTCGAACGGGAGAGGCGGACGGGGCCGTGGCAGGGGCAAGGCAGGCCGTGGGCGAGGCCCGCAGGATCGTCGTCAAGGTCGGCTCCTCCTCGCTGACCACCGCGTCGGGCGGTCTGGACGCGGACCGCGTGGACGCCTTGGTGGACGTCCTCTCCAAGGTCCGCTCCGGCGGGGAGCGGGAGATCGTCCTCGTCTCCTCCGGCGCCATCGCCGCGGGGCTCGCCCCGCTGGGCCTGCGCCGCCGCCCCCGGGACCTGGCCCGCCAGCAGGCCGCCGCCAGCGTCGGCCAGGGCCTGCTGGTCGCCCGCTACACCGCCTCCTTCGCCCGCTACGGCGTCCGCGTCGGCCAGGTGCTGCTGACCAGCGACGACATGAGCCGCCGCGCGCACCACCGCAACGCCTCCCGCACCCTCGACAAGCTGCTGGCGATGGGCGCCTTCCCGATCGTCAACGAGAACGACACCGTCGCCACCGACGAGATCCGCTTCGGCGACAACGACCGGCTCGCCGCCCTCGTCGCCCACCTGGTCCGGGCCGACCTGCTGGTCCTGCTCTCCGACGTGGACGGCGTCTACGACGGCGACCCGAGCAGGCCCGGCACCTCGCGGATCGCCGAGGTGCACGCCCCCGCCGACCTCGCGCAGATCGAGATCGGCAGCGCCGGCAAGGCGGGCGTCGGCACCGGCGGCATGGTCACCAAGGTCGAGGCGGCCCGGATCGCCGCCGCGGCCGGCATCCCGGTGGTCCTGACCAGCGCCGTCCACGCGGCCGACGCCCTGGCCGGCGGTGACACCGGCACCTACTTCCACGCCACCGGCAGGCGCTTCGCCGACCGGCTGCTCTGGCTCCAGCACGCCTCCACCCCGCGCGGGGCGCTCATCCTCGACGACGGGGCGGTGCGCGCGGTCGTCGAGGGCCGCAAGTCGCTGCTCCCGGCCGGGATCGCCGGCGCCGAGGGCGAGTTCGCCGCGGGCGACCCCGTCGAGTTGCGGGACGGCACCGGACGGGCGGTGGCGCGGGGCCTGGTCAACTTCGACGCCAAGGAGATCCCGCGGCTGATCGGCCGCTCCACCCGGGAGCTGGCCCGCGAGCTGGGACCCGCGTACGAACGTGAGGTCGTACACAGGGACGATCTGGTGATCCTGCACCCGTAATAGGTCGAAACGTCCCCGAATCGGCGGTGGACGTTCCGCAAAACCGCCCCGCGATCCCGCGCGGCCTGCTCAACTTTTCCCAGGGACGGACCCGGCCGACCGCCGGGCCAGCCGTGTGTGTGAAGGAGGCCGTCGTGAGCGGAGTGCGCCCTGGGCCGGCGGCGTCCCGCGGTGGTACCGCCTCCCGCGGCGGCTCGGGCTCCCGCGCCGGCACGGGCGCCCGTACCGGCGGCCCCCGCAACGGCGCCCGCGCACCCGGCGAGGAACGCGCCCTGACCAGCGTCGCGGCCGGAGACCGGTTCCGGGGCGAGGACCCCGGCCACACCCCGCGCCTGTGGCACGTCACCCTCAGCGTCTCCGGCGCCCGCGCCCCCCTCACCGAGGTGCGGCGCGCCCTCGAACAGCTCGCGCACGACCATCCCTTCCTGCTGACCAGCAGGTACGCCGACGACCACGCGGAGATCCGGTACTGGGAGGAGGCCCGCGACCTGCACGACGCCGCCGCGGTCGCCCTGCGCCTGTGGGGCGAGCACCGGCAGACCGCGGGACTGCCGCCGTGGGAGATCGTCGGCCTGGAGGTCATCGACCGGGCCACCTACCACCAGCGCATCGCCGCGGGGTACGGCCCCGCGCCGGCGACGCCGGTCGGGGTGCACCCCTTCTAGCGGGGTTCCGCTCTTGGCGGAGTTCCTATTGGCGGGGCTCCGTACCGTCCGTTGCATGTCTCGGGGTTCGGGACATGCGGTGAGGGCCCCCGTCCGGCCCACTACGCTGCCCCCATGACCACGCTCTCGCCGTACGACTCGATGTCCCCGGTCACCCGGGCCGCCTACCGGGCCAAGGCCGCCGCGGCCGACCTCGCGCCGTTGCCGCGGGCCGCCAAGGACGACGCGCTGCTCGCCGTCGCGGACGCGCTGGAGGTGCGGACCAGCGAGATCGTCGAGGCCAACGCGCAGGACGTGGCCAAGGCCCGCGCCGCCGGGACCAGCGAGGCCATCATCGACCGGCTCACCCTGACCCCGGAGCGGGTCCGCGCCATCGCCTCCGACGTGCGGGACGTCGTCGCCCTGCCAGACCCGGTCGGCGAGGTCGTGCGCGGCAACACGCTCCCCAACGGCATCGACCTGCGCCAGGTCCGGGTGCCGCTCGGCGTGGTCGGCATCATCTACGAGGGCCGGCCCAACGTGACCGTCGACGCCGCCGCCCTCTGCCTGAAGTCCGGCAACGCGGTCCTCCTGCGGGGCTCCTCCTCGGCCTACCAGTCCAACACCGCCCTGGTCCGGGTGGTCCGCGACGCCGTGGGCGGGGCCGGGCTGCCCGCCGACGCGGTCCAGCTGGTGCCCGGCGAGAGCCGCGAGAGCGTGCGCGAGCTGATGCGGGCCCGCGGGCTGGTCGACGTCCTCATCCCGCGCGGCGGCGCCTCGCTGATCAACACCGTGGTCCAGGAGTCCACCGTCCCCGTCATCGAGACCGGCACCGGCAACTGCCACGTCTACGTCGACGCGCTGGCCGACATCGGCACGGCCGTCGAGATCCTGGTCAACTCCAAGGCCCAGCGGGTGGGCGTCTGCAACGCCGCCGAGACCCTCCTGGTCCACCAGGACATCGCCGCCGACTTCCTGCCCCGCGCCCTGGACGCCCTCGCGGAGGCCGGGGTCACGGTGCACGCCGACGAGCGCGTGATGGCGTACGCCCAGGACTCCAAGGTGACGGCCGTCGAGGCCACCCCGGAGGACTGGGAGACGGAGTACCTGTCGTACGACATCGCCGCGGCGGTCGTCGACTCGCTCGACAAGGCCGTCGAGCACATCCGGCTGTGGACCTCCGGCCACACCGAGGCCATCGTGACCACCTCGCAGCAGGCCGCCCGCCGTTTCACCCAGCTGGTCGACTCCACCACGGTCGCGGTGAACGCCTCCACCCGCTTCACCGACGGCGGCCAGTTCGGCTTCGGCGCCGAGATCGGCATCTCCACCCAGAAGCTGCACGCCAGGGGCCCGATGGGGCTGCCCGAGCTGACCAGCACCAAGTACATCGTCACCGGCGACGGGCACGTACGGCGCTGACACGATCGGGGCATCCCACCCAACGGACGAATTTCCCGGCCGTCTGCCCAAAACGACCCCCCAGGTCTACTCTGGATCCGTGCCGGAGGACGTGGGGGGTACGCCGTTTCCCGACGGCTGGGAGCCCGACGACGAACACGACCGCGGGGTGTCGGACGAAGAGTTCGCCTCCGTGGTCTTCGACGAGGCCTTCGTACGGGCGGCCGCGGTGCACGAGCCGACCGCCGTCGAGCGCCTCCTGGCCGCCGCGCAGGCCCGCGCCGAGGCCACCGAGGCGGAGGCGGCCCGCCGCGGGCGCACCAGAGCCGAGCGCTACGACGACGGGTACGGCGATTTCGGCCATGATCCCGACCTCGACGACCCGGACGACGACCGCGACCTCCTGGACCGCCCCTACGGCGCCCCTCCCGCGTCCGGCAAGCAGGTCCGCTGGCACCGGCCCGTCGCCTGGATGCTCGCCCTCGTGATGGGCGTGGGCATGGTCGCACTGGCCTTCGCGGCCGTCTACCGGGGAGCGTCCTCGGGCAGCGGCACGCAGCAGGTGCCGCCACCCGCGTCGACCGGCCCCGAGCAGGGCGGCTCCGTGACCCCCTCGGCCTCCGCCGACTACTCGCAGCCCGCCGTCCCGGTGCTTCCGAGCAGCCCCTGACCTGCCGTCCCGCGGTCCTAAGCTGTCCCAACTTGACCTGCACCGGCGCGTTTACGCGACCTTCCGCCGACCTACCCTGAAGGTATGGCAGGGCTTGGCGATCCGCCCGGAGGGACGCCCGAAGGCGCCCCCGGCGGCGGAGAGGACGAATACCGATCCACCGTCTTCGACGAGTCGTTCGTCCGTGCTGCCCGGCTCCAGGAGTTCTCCGCCCAGGAACGCATCACCGACCACGCCCCCGCCGTCCGCCGCCGCCCGCCGCTGCGCCGGGCCGGCCTCTCCCGGCAGGCGCTCGTCCTCGTCGTCCTGATCGCCGTGGCCTTCGGCACCGCCATCTACATGGGCGTACGGCACCCGTACCAGAACCCGTCCGCGCAGCGGGCCGCGGAGCCGGTGCGGATGACGGTCGTCCCGCTCGCACCCCGGGGCAGGGTGCCCGGCGCCGACGACGCCGGCTTCCTCTACGAGCACAGTCCCGCCGCGGGGTTCCGCACCGCCGCCGAGGGCGTCCCGCTGCCGGGGGCCCGGCGCACGGCGCACTTCTCCGAGGACCAGGTGCTGAACGCCCTGACCACCGCCAAGAACTACATCGTCCGCTCGGCGCTGGACCCGGACGTGCTCGGCGGCCGGGAGGTGCGCTCCGTGCGGGTCCTGCTCGACCCCGACCAGCTCCACCAGTTCGACGAGAGCTTCGAGCGGCCCACCGCCGACGGACGGCACGCGCCCACCGGGTGGCTGGTGCGCTTCGACCCCGCCCGGGCCGAGCTGGCCGACCCCGAGATCCGGGTGGACGGCAGCCTGCGGGCCCTGGAGACCGACGCGTCCACGCTGGAGGTCACCGCCGACCACACCATGGTCTACGCGCTGCGGCCGGCCGGCGACCAGCGGGCCGGGACGTCGCTGTTCACCGTCCGGCGCGAGCTGACCTTCCGCTACGACCGGGAGGACCTGCGCCTGCACCAGACGCGGCTGGTCGCCTCCTACGTGCAGGCCGGGCCGCTCTCCTGCGCCGAGGACTCGGCGAACCACCTGCGCCCGCTGCTCGCCGGCCAGACGGCCAGGACCGGCGCCCCCGCCGGCACCGACCCGTACACCTCGGACAACGCCACCGCCCTGTGCGGGACCCTCGCGGCGAGCGCCCAGCCCGAGGTGTGAGCTTCCCGCGCCGGCTCAGGCGCCGTCGCGCGGCGGGCGGTCGTCCGGGTCCTGGGGGCCGTCGGTGCCCGCCGGGCCCTCGGAGGACCCGTTCGCGTCACCGGGCGGCCGCGGCTGGGAGGAGGTGAAGCCGCCGAAGCCCCGCCGCATCCGGTCGCCGAGGTCACCGGCGCCGCCCGCGATGTCGTTGACCAGCTTCATCAGCGGGTCCTTGGAGCCGCGCACGTGCGTCGCGTAGTGGGACGCCGACTCCCGGAAGGAGTCCCGGACCGAGGTGTCCTTGTCCTCGTCGCGCCGCGGGTAGTGGCCGTCCATGATCCGCTGGAAGTCCCGGGAGGCCGCCCACTTCTTCAGCTCGGCCGCCCGCACCGTGGTGAAGGGGTGGCTGCGGGGCAGCACGTTCAGGATCTTCAGCACGGAGTCGCGCAGGTCGCCCCCGGCCTCGTACTCTTCGGCCTGCTCCAGGAACGCGTCCACGTTCATCTCGTGCAGGTGGTTGCCGCCCGCGATCTTCATCAGGCCGCGCATGGACGCCTGGATGTCCTGGCCCACCAGCAGCCCCGCGCGGTCGGCGGACAGCTCCGACTTGCGGAACCACTCGCGCAGCGCGGTCACGATCGCCATGATCGCCACGTTGCCCAGCGGGATCCAGGCGACCCGGACGGCCAGGGAGGTCAGGAAGAGCAGGATGGTCCGGTAGACTGAGTGCCCGGACAGCGCGTGCCCGACCTCGTGCCCGACCACCGCACGCATCTCCTCCTCGTCGAGCAGCTCGACGAGGCCCGTGGTCACGACGATGATCGGCTCGTCCAGGCCGATGCACATCGCGTTCGGCACCGGGTCCTGGTTGACGTACATCGGCGGGACCTTCTCCAGGTCCAGGATGTAGCAGGCGTCGCGCAGCATGACGTTCAGATGGGCGAACTGCCGGTCCGAGACGCGCACCGAGTCGGACAGGAACAGCAGCCGCAGACTCCGCTCGGGCAGCAGGCCGCTCAGCGCCTTGAAGACGGTGTCGAAACCGCTCAGCTTGCGCAGCGCCACCAGCGCGCTGCGGTCGGCCGGATGCTCGTACGCACGCGAGGAGATCCCCGGGAAGCGCCTGCGCTGCCGGCTCGGCACGTGCTCGTGCCCGTTGTCCTGATGGCCGTCGGACATGTCTTCCCCCATGTGCGTGTGTGTGGCCTGTGCGGGTGTCTGGCCCTTGCGAACCCTTGTGCGGTCCTTTGCACCCCCGGAGCCGGGTCCAGCCTAGGCGGAGATACCGTGGACGGGCAGTACGTCGAAGGAGTCCACGCCATGCAGCCCATCCCCCACCCCGACTGGCTCGCCGGGGCCGCGACCGCCGCCGAGCAGCAGGGGCCGGGGAATCTGCTGCGGATCGTCCTGATCGTCATGGTCCTGGGGTCCGTGCTGACCGCGTGGTTCCTGCTGCGGGGGTACAAGCGGAAGGACGACTGAGCCGATCCGAAGGTTCCCCGGCCCCCTCCCGCCCGGCCCCGTCGGCGGAGTCGGCGTGATCGCCCGTGAGCGGCCCGCATACGATGAGCGGACGTCTTGTCCCGCCCACACCGGATAGGTCCTGCCGATGAGCCTTCCCCTCAGCGCCGCCCAGTTCGCCACCCTCGCCGCCGAGGGCGGCGAGGAGCACAGCGGCAACCACGAGAGCCTCAGCCCCTACGTCACCGGCGTCGGCGCGTTCATCGCCCTGATGCTCCTGCTGTGGATCACCACCCGGTTCAACCGCGACCGCTGAGCACCCGTGGCCGTGGGGGCGGCCGGGGTGCCCGGGGAGGGCCGGTAGGGTCTGCACGCATGGGAGAGCAGGACACGCCTACCGGCCCGGCGTACACGCCGGGGCGCGGCACGCAGAACGCGGTGCCCGCCCGCGCCACCGGTCCGGGCAACGGCCCGTCGTCGCCGGGCAAGCGCCGCCTGGGCGTCATGGGCGGCACCTTCGACCCGATCCACCACGGGCACCTCGTGGCGGCCAGCGAGGTCGCCGCGCAGTTCCAGCTCGACGAGGTGGTGTTCGTCCCCACCGGACAGCCGTGGCAGAAGAGCCACCGAACGGTGTCCGCGGCCGAGGACCGCTACCTGATGACCGTCGTCGCGACCGTCGAGAACCCGCAGTTCTCCGTGAGCCGCATCGACATCGACCGCGGCGGCCCCACCTACACCGTGGACACCCTGCGCGACCTGCGCGCCCTCAATCCGGACGCGGACCTGTTCTTCATCACCGGCGCCGACGCCCTCGCCCAGATCCTCACCTGGCGCGACAGCGAGGAACTGTTCTCCCTGGCGCACTTCATCGGCGTCACCCGGCCCGGCCACACCCTCACGGACGCCGGGCTCCCCAAGGGCGGCGTCTCGCTCGTCGAGGTCCCGGCCCTCGCCATCTCCTCCACGGACTGCCGGGCGAGAGTCGCCAAGGGAGATCCCGTCTGGTACCTGGTGCCGGACGGAGTCGTGCGCTACATCGACAAACGCCAGCTGTACCGCGGCGAGTGAACCGAGAGGGGCACCGGTGAACGACGGATACGACGCGGGATACGGCGGCGACCAGTACGAACTCGTCGGCTACGACGAGTACGGCCGGCCGGTCTACCGCCAGGCCCAGGCCGCTCCCGGCGGGCAGCAGCAGTACGACCCGTACCAGCAGCAGGGCCAGCAGTACGGGCAGCAGGGCTACGGCTACGACCAGTACACCGCCGCGGACGGCGGGCAGGCCGCCCAGCGGCCCTACGACCCGTACGACCCCTACGGCTCCGGGTCCGCCTACGACACCGGGCAGCAGCCCGCCACGCCAGGCCACGGCTCCTACGGCCATCCGCCCGCCGCGCAGCAGCCGTACGACCCCTACGGCCAGGCCGCGACCAGCGGCCCGCAGCCCCGGGTCGCCGAGCAGACCGCGCACATCCCGCAGCAGGCGGGTCCGCGCGAGGAGCCGCAGCCGTCCGCCCCCGCCGCCGACGACCGGGACTACCGGACCGAGCAGTTCGCCTTCGTCGAGGAGCCGGCCGACGACTCCGAGGACGTCATCGACTGGATGAAGTTCACGGAGAACCGCACCGAGCGCCGCGAGGAGGCCCGTCGGCGCGCACGCACGCGTGCCGTCGCCCTGGTCGTGGTCCTGGCCCTGGTCGCGGTCGGCGGCGTCGGCTACCTCTGGTACGCCGGAAAGCTCCCCGGCGTGGGCTCCTCCGACGACAAGACCGGCTCCGCGACGGCGGCGGGCGCCCAGAAGCGCGACGTGATCGCCGTCCACCTGCACGACACCAAGGGCGGCTCCACCTCCACCGCGCTGCTCGTCGACAACACCACCACCAAGAAGGGCACCGCCGTTCTGGTACCCAACGACCTCGCCCTGACCGGCGACGACGGCAGCACCACCACGCTCGCCAAGTCCGTCGACGACGAGGGCCCCGACGCCACCCGGACGGCCCTGGACTCCTCCCTCGGCACCGACATCGAGGGCACCTGGCGCCTGGACACCCCGTACCTCCAGATCCTCGTCGACCTGGTCGGCAACATCGAGGTCGACACCGACGCCGACGTCGCCGACCCGGAGGCCAAGGACAAGGGCGCCACACCGCTGGTGCGCAAGGGCCAGGGCCAGACCCTCAGCGGCAAGATGGCCGTCGCCTACGCCACCCACCGCGGCCCGGACGAGCGGGCCGACGCCCAGCTGCAGCGGTTCGGGCAGGTCATGCAGGGGGTGCTGCGCAAGCTGTCGTCCGACCCGCAGGCGGCGACGACCACCATCCAGACCCTCGGGCTGATCCTCGACCCGCCGCTGACCGAGAAGGACCTCGGCTCCTTCCTCGCCGGGCTCTCCGACCTCGCCAAGGGCGGCGACTTCAGGACCGAGCTGCTGCCCGTCGAGGAGGGCGGCTCGCTCAGCGCCGAGGCGAGCGACAGCGTCGTCAAGGACATCCTCGGCGGCACCGCCAAGAGCCCCGACAAGGACGCGGCCGTCAGCGTCTCCGTCCGCAACGCCACCGGCGTCGAGGACCGCGCCGGCAAGGCCCGCGTCGTCCTGCTCAACGGCGGCTTCACCTTCCTGTCCGGTGGCACCGCCTCCGGCACCGAGGCGAAGTCGGAGGTCGTCTACGCCGAGGCCGCCGACCAGGAGAACGCCGTCCAGGTCGCCAAGACCCTGGGCCTGCCCACCGACGCCGTCGCCCAGGGGAAGACCTCGGCGAACGCACGGGTCTCGGTGGTGCTCGGCCAGGACTACGAACCGGCGTCGTAGCGGCCGTGGGCCCCTTCGCGGGGCGGCGGCCCGGTTATCGCGTGGGCCGCCGTCGGCGGTCGTGAGACCCTTGAGGTCAACCGACCGCCGACCCGAAAGCCAGGCAGTGACCGCGACCGACCGCTCCATCGAACTCATCAGCACCGCCGCCCAGGCGGCGGCCGACAAGCTCGCGCACGACATCATCGCCTACGACGTCAGCGACGTGCTGTCGATCACGGACGCCTTCCTGCTGGCCTCCGCGCCCAACGACCGCCAGGTCAAGTCGATCGTCGACGAAATCGAGGAGCGGCTGAACAAGGAACTGGGCGCCAAGCCGGTGCGCCGCGAAGGCGACCGCGAGGCCCGCTGGGTCCTGCTCGACTACGTCGACATCGTCGTCCACGTCCAGCACAGCGAGGAGCGCGTCTTCTACGCCCTGGAGCGGCTGTGGAAGGACTGCCCCGAGCTGGAGCTGCCCGCCGACGCCAAGGAGACCCGCGGCAAGGCCGAGGAGCACGCCAGGCTCCAGGCCGCCGAGGAGGCGACGCAGACCGACGGGGACTGGCGATGAGCGCCACCGGCGAGGTGGCGGCGGGCCGGCCGGGCCGCGGCCGGCGCGTCATCCTCTGGCGGCACGGCCAGACCGCGTGGAACGTGGAGCGCCGCTTTCAGGGCAGCACGGACGTCGAGCTGACCGGGACCGGCGTCGCCCAGGCCCGCCGCGCGGCCGAGCTGCTGATCCACCTGAGGCCCGACGCGATCGTCGCCTCCGACCTGGTGCGGGCCGCGGACACGGCCGCCGAGCTGTCCGTCCTCACCGGCCTCGAAGTGACCCTGGAGGAGGGCCTGCGGGAGACCTACGCGGGCGTCTGGCAGGGGCTGACCCACGACGAGATCATCGCCCGGCACGGCGAGGAGTACGCGGCGTGGAAGCGCGGCGAGCCCGTGCGCCGCGGCGGCGGTGAGCTGGAGACCGAGGTCGCCGACCGCGCCGCTCCCGTGGTCCTGCGGCACGCCGAGAAGCTCCCCGAGGACGGCACCCTCGTCGTGGTCAGCCACGGCGGCACCATCCGCACCACCATCGGCCGCCTGCTCGGCCTCGACCCGCGCAGCTGGGAGAGCCTCGGCGGCCTGACCAACTGCTGCTGGTCGGTCCTCGGCGAGGGCGCGCGCGGCTGGCGGCTGCTGGAGCACAACGCCGGCACGCTGCCGGAACCGGTGCTCGGCGACGACGACTGAGCCGCCGGCGGCGGGCCCGGTCCCCGGATTTCACTTTCCGGCAGGCCACAGGCTAAAGTTCTTCTTGTTCGCCCCGCCGAGCGGAGCGAACAGGAGCACGCGGCCCGGCCGCGTGACACCAGGGGCTATAGCTCAGTTGGTAGAGCGCCTGCATGGCATGCAGGAGGTCAGGAGTTCAATTCTCCTTAGCTCCACAGCCCACGGACGAATCCCGTCCCCCTCGGGGGGCGGGATTTTTCGCATCCGCCCGCTTGAGCAACTGGGCTCCCAGGGGCGTATACCCCTGTGGAACTCCGTGTCCCGACTGGTACTGAGGCGTCGCTGACCGTATTGGCCCGGTCGTGGCAGAATCAAACGGCCGGAAGGGGACCGCGACCCGACGGGAGGGAGTGGCGATGCCTGCGAGCATCCTCGAGGAGGTCGGTCACCTCCTCGGCGGAGCGGTGGCACGGAACACGGTCACTCGCCTCCGCTGCCCTTCCTGCGGTTCCGGCCACGTGGCCCAAGTCCTGGGTGACAACGGCGGAATCTCGTACGTGTGCACGGCCTGCGGCCACAGCTGGAGCTGATCGATGGGTGCACACAGGCGGAAGTGCGACTGGTGCGGCAGCGGTACGCCGATCGTGCGCGACATGGAGCCGCTCAACCCGGACTACCAGTACTGGTGCGAGGAATGCGCGCGGGCGCTGATCATAAAGGGCGACCCGATCGAGACGTACCGCGAGCTGGAGGGCGAACCGATCTACGGCCGGCTCCTGGAGGAGCACTGCACCCTCAAGCGGTTCTACTCGTTCGTGACGGCCTAGTACTGCAACGCACTAGGGCAAACCGGACGGAACGGAAACGATTTGGTGTTCGCCCCGGTGGACCGTGTAATGTTGGCGTCGCCGCCGGGGAGACCGGGCGGATGAAGGACAAGGGGCTATAGCTCAGTTGGTAGAGCGCCTGCATGGCATGCAGGAGGTCAGGAGTTCAATTCTCCTTAGCTCCACAGCTTCAGAAGGAAACCCCCGGATCACCGATCCGGGGGTTTCTCCGTGTGTCCGCCGTCAGCGGCCGAGCGCCCGGCGTCCCCGGCCCTGGGAGAGGACCGGCAGGTTGGTGCGCGAGGACGGAGCGGGTCCGCGCAGATCCTCCTCGATCCGCAGGGCCAGCGCGGGGCAGCGGCGCACCGCGCGCACCGCCTTGGCCTCCGCGAACCGCGGCACGTCGGCCTGTGCGACCGTCGGGAAACCGTCGGCGCCCAGCTGGAAGACCTCCGGGAGGATGTCCGCGCACAGCCCGTGGCCCCGGCACAGGGTCCAGTCGACGAAGATCTTCTGGCGGCTGGGGCCGTTCGCCCCGTCACCGCCGGGGACGCCCGTGGGTGCCATGCCCCCCTCGAAGAGCGGCAGGACGCCTTCCACGGGCCGTCCGCAGCCGTTGCCGAGGACGTGCGCGGCGAGGTCGTCGGTGAACGCGGCGACGGTCGACTCCAGGAACATCGCCGAGCCGTCCGGGTGCGAGCAGGCGCCGCGCCGCTTCACGTTCCGCGCGACCTGCTTGACGGCCTCCAGGGCGGCCGGGCCGCCGCCGTTCAGGATGTCCTCCAGACCCCGCGCGGCGGCGGGCAGACCGAGGTAGCAGGGGCCGCACTGGCCCGCGCTCTCCTGCGCCAGCCACTGGGCCACCCGCAGGGACTCACCCAGCGGGCAGGTGTCCTGACCGATCGGCAGGATCGCGCCCGCGCCGAGCGAGCCGCCCACCTGCTGCAGGGAGTTGCGGGAGACGATCGCCTCGTCGACGCTCGCCGCGTCGATCCACTTGCCGTGGTAGCCGCCGGTCAGCACGCCCTGCGGCACCGGCGGGGCGCCGGCCAGCTGGAGGACGTAGCGCAGCGGCACCCCCGTCGGCACCTCGATCACCATGGGCCGGGCGACCGCGCCGGAGACGGTGAGCATCACGGTGCCGGGCTCGTCGTACAGGCCGGTGTTGCCGTAGCGCTCCGGGCCGATGCGGGCGGCGATCGCGAGCTGGGCGAAGGTCTCGGCGTTGGACAGCAGGGTCGGGGCGCCGCCGACCCCGCTCTTCGAGGCGCTGACCTTGCGGCCGGGCGGGATCGCCGGGCCGCCGTCGATGGAGCGGATCAGCGAGGCGGCGGCGCCGGTCACCATGCGGACCGGGTTGCGCTGCACGCGTGCCCGCAGGGCGGAGCGGCGGCCGTTGCTGAGGCCCCGTTCGGCGAGGGCGGCCTCCATGGAGCGCTGGGTGGACTCGCGGGTGACCCCGATCACGAGGGTGCGGGCGCCCATCGCCTCGGCGCACAGCAGCGCGCCGTCCAGGATCAGGTGCGGGGCACGGTTGATGAGCACCGTGTCCTTGCGGCAGGCCGGCTCGTCCTCACTGCCGTTGACGACCACGACCGGCCGGACGCCGCGCTTGATCGCCGCCTCGGCGACCGAGCGCAGCTTCTTGTGGAAGGGGAAGCCCGCGCCGCCGCGGCCCTTCAGGTTGATGCGTTCCGAGAGCTGCGCGAGCTGCTCCCCGCCCATCGGTTCGAGCGGACCGTGCACCTTGAGGTGCATCGGCAGATCCAGGCGCTCGACAAGGTCGAAGCCCGACGTGAGCTGGGGAAGGCCGACCACGCGGACTTCTGGGACGTCGGGCAGGGCCTCGTTCACTTATGGCCTCCGGAAGGCGTGTTCCAAGGTTCGCCCGAACCCGGTGCGTCGAAGTCGTAGGCCGACGACGGCGCACCGGGGGCTGGTTCATTGGCGGGACCGCTGTTGTACGTGTCGTTCGGGTAGTACGTGTCGTAGACCGCGTTCGTCTCAGCGGTGTCGTACACGTCACTCGACCCGTAGCCGGAGGCGTCCGGATTGCCGTAGACCGGGATGGTGTGTCCCGTGTCGTTGAGCGGGTCGTAGGCCGACGGGGGTGCCTCGCCGACCGGTGGCGGCGACGGTATGGGCCAGCTGCCCGAGGTGCCGGCGGCGCTGTCCACGTGGGGCATCGTCTCGGTGGGGCGCATGTCGGGCGGCAGCGTGTGGGACCCGGTGCCGTCGCTCGCCAGCGGTGGCCGACGGGCGCCGGAAGGGCCGGACACGGCGCGGTAGGCCGCCGCGAAGCCGCTCGCGCGCTCCGGCGGAGCCAGGCGCTCCGCGGTCTCGTACAGCGGTGCGGACCTGCCGCGCCGCCGCCTCGCCCCGGCCCGCTCGTAGCCGGGCAGCGCCGCGGGGTCCTTCCACTGGGCCCCCTCCTCCGGCCGCTCCTCGCGGACCGGCCGTTCCCCGGTGCCGAAGAGGGCCGCGATCCGGTCGGCGGCCCTGCGCTTGACCGGCCGGGGGGCCGCCCGCAGCGCCAGGGCGCCCATGACGCCCAGTACGGACAGGCCGTACAGGATCGTGAAGACCGGTTTTGCCGCTCGACCCGCGTAGAGCCCGTGCAGCAGGGCCAGGCACCACGCCGGATAGGCGAGCATGTGCATGGCCCGCCAGCGGGAGGCCACGGGGGGCGCGGAGGCGAAGCGGGTGCGCAGGGCGCCGGTGACGCTCACGAAGATCATGAGCATGCTGGCCAGGGTGCCGAAGCCGATCAGGACGGCGCGGCCGCCGAACGCCTCGTCGTCCGTGGCGAGCAGCCCGAACGGGAGGACGGCGGCGACCCAGGTGGTGTGGTCCAGGGCCAGCTTGACCCCGATGTGCACCAGGAGGAACACGACCGAGGCGACCGCGGTGATCCGGTGCACCGCTTGGGCCAGGATCCGCTGGCGGGTGTCGAGGACGATCCGGTCCTGGGCGAGGAGTCCCCAGATCACCGAGCAGCTGAGGAAGACCAGGGAGAGGACGCCGGCGCCGAAGTTGAGGAACTCGGCGAAGGTGTCGTCTGCCGTGCTGTCGTTGGTCACCACGGCAGACCTCCCCACGCCGCGGACGTACCGAGGGGCGTCGGGCTGGTGTCGCGAGGGTGGAACGGGGGGTTGAGCGGAGGGCGGATCGGGGGAGGGTTCATGGGGGCAACTCCGGAGCGGTTCGGGAAAGCGGTCCCGCTGCCGCACTCTAAGTGGCGCCATACCCGTGGGTACGAGGTTTGAGTTATTGCGTTGTTATCAAATGACAGTGCGCTCGTAGTGTTGTCCCCTTACTGGTTGTTACGCGAAGTAACCTTTGACCTTGGTTCAGGTTTGCCGGTCGTGTGGTGGCCGGAACGCGCGTCGCGGCACGATCGGCGACTGCGGTACCCTGACGCCATGCGTGCCGTACGCCTTCTGCTTAGCGAGCCGCGCTGATCAGTCCCGACCCCGGTCGAAGTCCGGTGGCCGGAATCGGCGCGGCGTCCCCTCCTGTGCGAGGGGATTTTTCATTTCCCGGCATTCGCAGCCGCTGGTTGCCGCTGGTCTTGAAGGTCGCAGCCGCTGGCAGAGACGATCGATGGAGCTTTGAGGATCATGAGCGAGACGAACCCCGCGGCGACCGCCCCTGTGTCGGCGGACGCCGCGCCGCACCGCTACACGGCCGCCATGGCCGCCGAGATCGAGGCACGCTGGCAGGACTTCTGGGACGCCGAGGAGACGTACGCGGCGCCGAACCCCAAGGGTGACCTGGCGGGCGACCCCGAGGTCGTCGCCCGGCCCAAGAAGTTCATCATGGACATGTTCCCGTACCCCTCGGGCGCGGGCCTGCACGTCGGCCACCCCCTGGGGTACATCGCCACCGACGTCTTCGCCCGCTTCCAGCGGATGACCGGCCACAACGTCCTGCACACCCTGGGCTTCGACGCCTTCGGACTGCCCGCCGAGCAGTACGCGGTGCAGACCGGCACGCACCCGCGCGTGTCCACCGAGGCCAACATGAAGAACATGGTCAGCCAGCTGCGCCGGCTGGGCCTGGGCCACGACAAGCGCCGGTCGTTCGCCACGATCGACCCCGAGTACTACAAGTGGACCCAGTGGATCTTCCTGCGGATCTTCAACTCCTGGTACGACGAGGAGGCGAGGAAGGCCCGCCCGATCGACGAGCTGGTCGCCCGGTTCGCCTCCGGTGAGCGGGAGATCCCGGGGCACGCCGGACGCGCCTGGAGCGTGCTGAGCGAGGCCGAGCGCGCCGACGTCCTGGGCGAGTTCCGCCTGGCCTACGCCTCCGACGCGCCCGTCAACTGGTGCCCCGGGCTGGGCACCGTGCTGGCCAACGAGGAGGTCACCGCCGACGGCCGCTCCGAGCGCGGCAACTTCCCCGTCTTCAAGTCGAAGCTGCGCCAGTGGAACATGCGCATCACCGCCTACGCGGACCGGCTGCTGGACGACCTGGACGAGCTGGACTGGCCCGAGGCCATCAAGCTGCAGCAGCGCAACTGGATCGGCCGCTCCGAGGGCGCGCGCGTCGACTTCCCCGTCGACGGCGAGCGCATCACCGTCTTCACCACCCGCCAGGACACCCTGTTCGGCGCCACCTACATGGTGCTGGCGCCCGAGCACCCCCTGGTCGAGAAGTTCACCCCGGCCGCCTGGCCCGAGGGCACCCACCAGGTGTGGACCGGCGGTCACGCCACGCCGACCGAGGCCGTGGCCGCGTACCGCGCGCAGGCCGCCTCCAAGTCCGACGTCGAGCGGCAGGCCGAGGCCAAGGACAAGACCGGCGTCTTCATCGGCGCCTACGCCACCAACCCGGTCAACGGCGAGCGGGTCCCGGTCTTCATCGCCGACTACGTGCTGATGGGCTACGGAACCGGCGCGATCATGGCCGTCCCGGCGGGCGACCAGCGTGACTTCGAGTTCGCGCGCGCCTTCGAGCTGCCGATCCGCTGCGTGGTCGAGCCGACCGACGGCCGCGGCACCGACCCGGCGACGTGGGAGGACGCCTTCGGCTCCTACGACGCGAAGATCATGAACTCGTCCAACGGCGAGATCAGCCTGGACGGCCTGGGCGTCGCCGACGCCAAGGAGCGCATCACCGAGTGGCTGGAGCGCACCGGCACCGGCGAGGGCACCGTCAACTTCCGCCTGCGCGACTGGCTGTTCAGCCGCCAGCGCTACTGGGGCGAGCCCTTCCCGATCGTCTACGACGAGGACGGCATCGCGCACTCGCTGCCCGAGTCGATGCTGCCCCTGGAGCTGCCCGAGGTCGAGGACTACTCCCCGCGCACCTTCGACCCGGACGACGCCGACACCCGCCCCGAGACGCCGCTGTCGCGCAACGAGGACTGGGTGAACGTCACCCTGGACCTGGGCGACGGGCGCGGCCCCCGCCGGTTCCGCCGCGAGACCAACACCATGCCCAACTGGGCCGGCTCCTGCTGGTACGAGCTGCGCTACCTGGACCCGCACAACAGCGAGCGGCTGGTCGACCCGGAGATCGAGCAGTACTGGATGGGCCCCCGCGAGGGCCTGCCGCACGGCGGCGTCGACCTGTACGTCGGCGGCGCCGAGCACGCCGTGCTGCACCTGCTGTACGCCCGCTTCTGGTCCAAGGTGCTGTTCGACCTGGGATACGTGTCCTCGGCCGAGCCGTTCCACAAGCTGTTCAACCAGGGCATGATCCAGGCCTACGTCTACCGGGACAGCCGCGGCATCGCGGTGCCGGCCGTCGAGGTGGAGGAGCGCGACGGCGCCTACTACCACCAGGGCGAGAAGGTCTCCCGGCTGCTGGGCAAGATGGGCAAGTCCCTGAAGAACGCGGTCACCCCCGACGAGATCTGCGCCGAGTACGGCGCCGACACGCTGCGCCTGTACGAGATGGCGATGGGCCCGCTGGACGTCTCCCGGCCCTGGGACACGCGCGCGGTGGTGGGCCAGTTCCGGCTGCTGCAGCGGCTGTGGCGCAACGTCGTCGACGAGGACAGCGGCGAGGTGACCGTCACGGACGTCGCGGAGGCCGACGTCGACACGGACACGCTGCGCGCCCTGCACAAGGCCATCGACGGCGTGCGGCAGGACCTGGAGGGGATGCGGTTCAACACCGCCATCGCCAAGGTCACCGAGCTGAACAACCACCTGACCAAGGTGGGCGGCCCGGTCCCGCGCCCGGTCGCCGAGCGTCTGGTGCTGCTGGTCGCGCCGCTGGCCCCGCACGTCGCCGAGGAGCTGTGGCGCAGGCTGGGGCACACGGACTCCGTGGTGCACCACGACTTCCCGGTGGCCGACCCGGCCTACGTCGTCGACGAGACCGTGACCTGCGTCGTGCAGATCAAGGGCAAGGTCAAGGCGCGGCTGGAGGTCGACCCGGCCATCTCCGAGGGCGACCTGGAGAAGGCGGCGCTGGCCGACGAGAAGGTCGTGGCCGCGCTGGGCGGGGCCGGGATCCGGAAGGTGATCGTGCGGGCGCCGAAGCTGGTGAACATCGTTCCCGCGTGAGGTCCTGAGGTCCTGAGGTGCGGAGGCGCGGAGGCCCGGAGGTCCTGAGGCGCTGAGGCTTTTCGGCTCAGAGGCCCGCTCGGGCGGGCCGGGTGCTGGATTTCGCCGGTCTCGGGGTGGTCCCTTACGGGGAGGTCCGGGGTCGAGTACGGGCAGGTTCGGGGTTCCGCCGGAACCCTGGGCCTGCCCGTTGCGTTTACCGTGGAAGAGCGGCGCGAAGAGCGCCGCGGACGCCGGCGCGCGCGGGCCGGACGCTCGGAGGAGGAGCTTCGTGGAAGCAGTGATCACCGTCTTCGCCCTGCTCTTCGTGCTCGCCGTGGTGCTGGGCGTCTACGCCACGGTGAAGGCGGTCGGCGCGGCCAAGCGCAGCGTGGACCGCGGTATCACCCAGGCCCGGCGCACGGTCGAGGACCACACCCTGCGCGCGAAGTCCCTCGTGCAGGCCGGCCCCGTCGGCGAGCTGGCGCAGCTGCGGCTGAGCCTGCGCACGTCCATGCGGGCCACGCAGGACGCGCTGCACGCGCGCGTGGCGGAGGACGCGTCCCTCAAGGAGTCGCTGGCCCTCTTCGAGCGGCTCAGCGCCCACGGTTTCGAACTCGACGGCGAGCTGCGGCGGCTGGAGGCCGAGCCGGACCGCGTGACGCTCGCCGAGCTGCTGCCCTCGCTGCGCGAGCGCACCGAGCGCATCACGCGGTCGGCCGAGTCCCTGCGCTGGGCGGCCCGTGACCGGGCCCGCCGCTTCGCGGACGACGACCTCGACTCGCTGAGCGCGCAGATCGACGTCGAGGCCGGTGCCCTGCGGCACTGGACGGAGACGGAGCCCGCCGCCGCGCCGCCGCCCTGGCCCGAGGCCCCGGCCGCCGACGCCCCCGCCGCCCGGCAGAGTTGGCCGGAGCCCCCGGTCCAGGAGCCGGCGCAGGAGACGACACGCCCCGCCCTCGACCCGCCCGGACCCAACCCCGTGTATCCCTGGCAGAAGAAGGCCCGCCCGGAGAGCACGACCTGACGACTCCCGTGTGAACACCCGGTCACCGGGGCCGGGCTGCCGGACGGACAGTACGCCAGGTAACCTCCAGCTCATGTCCCGCCATGTCGCGATCGTCACCGATTCAACGGCCTACCTCCCGGCCCGGACGATGGAGCGGCACGGCATCACCGCGGTACCCCTGACCGTCGTCCTGGGCGACCGGGCGCTGGAGGAGGGCACCGAGATCTCGACCCGCTCCCTGGCCCAGGCCCTGCAGAAACGGCGCCCGGTCACCACCTCCCGCCCCAGCCCCGCCCTGTTCGCGGAGACCTACCGGAAGGTCGCCGAGTCCGGCGTCGACGGCATCGTCTCGCTGCACCTCTCCGCCGAGCTGTCCGGCACGCACGACGCGGCCGTCGTCGCGGCCCGTGAGGCGCCGGTCCCGGTGCGCGTCGTGGACACGGGGATGATCGCGATGGCCCTCGGATTCTGCGCGCTCGCCGCCGCGGACGCGGTGGAGGCGGGCGGCACGGTGGACGAGGCCGTCGCGGCCGCCGAGAAGCGGGCCGCGGGCACCTCCGCCTACTTCTACGTCGACACCCTCGACTATCTGCGCCGCGGTGGCCGGATCGGGGCGGCCCAGGCGCTCTTCGGCTCCGCGCTCGCCGTGAAACCGCTGCTGCAGCTCGACGGTGGCCGCATCGAGCCCCTGGAGAAGGTCCGGACGGCGTCCAAGGCCATCGCCCGGCTGGAGGAGATCGCCGCCGACCGGGCGGGCGGCGCACCCGTCGACATCGCCGTCCATCATCTCGCCGCCCCGGACCGGGCGTCGGCCCTGGCGGACCGTCTGCGGGAGCGGGTGCCCGGGCTGGCCGACCTGCATGTGAGCGAGGTGGGGGCGGTGATCGGGGCGCATACGGGGCCCGGGTTGCTGGGGGTTGTCGTCTCGTCGCGGTGAGGGGGCGTTGCGCGGTGGTGCGATCGCGCCGTGGCTCGTCGCCCGTTCGGGGGGCGGAGTTTTCCACAACCCGTGGGTAGTCCACGGGAATTGACCATGATCGTCGCGGGTGGGGCGAGGTGTCGGATCCTCGGCGCATGGCACTTCGATCACGCTCACAGTCCCGCACGGCGACCGGATCCAGCGGTCCGGGTCGCGCACCGGCTTCCGACGGCCGGCTCCGTCGGCGCCACCCGCCCCGCCCCCACGCCCGGCACGGACGCCGGCCCGCACCCGCGGAGGAACTGCGCCGGCGGGCGGAGGCGCTGTTCGCCGAGCGGGCCGGGCAGGCCGAGCACGATGGATCGCGCGGGGAGTCGGGGAAGGGGCCGCCGGTGTACGGCGGAGGCGGAGACGCGCCGCTTCCCGTCGCGGCCGATGGTGCCGTCCGGGCGACCTGGAAGGAGCGGGCCGGGCAGGCGCTGCGGGAGCGGATGCCGGTGTGGCTGCAGGCGCGGTGCGGGCTGGAGCGGCGCAGCGTGGCCGCGCTCACGGTGCTGCTCGTCGTCGCGGGTCTCTTCGCCGTGCAGCACTTCTGGACCGGCCGCACCCAGTCCGTGGCGGCGCCCGAGGTGGTGCGGCAGGCGGCGCCGTTCGGATCGCGGGACGAGGGCGCGCGTGAGGGTGAGGGCAAGGCGGTCGGTGCGACGGTCGGTGGGGCGGCGCCCACGGCCGGTGCCGAGATCGTCGTGGACGTCGGCGGAAAGGTCCGCAAGCCCGGTGTCCACCGTCTTCCGGCCGGTTCACGGGTCGCGGACGCCCTGCGGGCCGCCGGAGGCGTGCGGGACGGCGCCAAGACCGACGGGCTGAACCAGGCGCGTTTCCTGGTGGACGGCGAGCAGGTCGTCGTGGGCGCTCCCGCACCCGTCGCGGGGGTCGCCCCAGGCGGTGGAGGTACCGCGGGGAGCGGGGCGGCGGCGCCCGCGGCACCGGTCTCCCTCAACACCGCGACCCCGGACCAGCTGGACACCCTGCCCGGCGTGGGCCCCGTGCTCGCCCAGCACATCATCGACTACCGCGCCCAGCACGGCGGTTTCCGTTCGGTGGACGAGTTGCGCGAGGTCAACGGCATCGGCGAGCGCCGCTTCGCCGACCTGCGGGATCTCGTACGGCCATGAGCACGGATCGGTCCACGGGTCTGTCCCCGAACCGGCCTGCGGGTCTGTCCCCGGACCTGCCCACGGGTGAGCCGACGGACCCTGCCGGGCGGTCCCACACCCGGACGGCACCCCCACGCGCGGCCGTGCACGCCGCCTCCGGCCACCGGCTCGGCGCGGCCCACCCCCGCCAGGAGGGGCCCACGGACCTGCGGCTGGTGCCGCCCGCGCTCGCGGCCTGGGCGACGGCGGCGTTGACGCTGGGCGCACCGGCCGGGTGGGCCGTGGGCATGGTGACCGGTGCCGTGGTGCTGGGCTGCGTGCTGCTCCGGAGGTCGCGGAGGCAACGCGTGAGGCTGGGGCGGTCCCCGGTCGCCGTCGCCGCCCTGCTTCTCTGCGTCGCGGCGTCCGCCGCCTCGGCCGCGCTGCACGGCGCCGACCTGCGCCGGGGGCCCGTGCCGGGGTCGGCCCGGGAGTACGCCACGGTCACCGCCGAGGTGGAGGTCACCGCGGATCCCCGCCTCACCACGCCGCGGGTCCGGGGCAACCGTGCCGCCCCGCCCACGGTGCTGATCGAGGCCGACGTACGACGGGTCATGGAGAAGGACGGCACGGTGGTCGCTACGCGGACGCCGGTGCTCGTCCTCGTCGACGTGGGGGAGGAGGACCAGGGTGGGGACGCCCGGCCGTCGCGTGCCGATCCCGCGGCCTCGCGCTGGCTCGGGCTCCTGCCGACCACCCGGCTCCGCGTCACCGCCCGCTCGGCGCCCGCGAGGACGAGCGGGGACCGGATCGCCGCCGTGCTCCGGGTACGGGGTGGCAGGGCCGCGCCCGAGGTGCTGGCCGGCCCGTCGGCGGCGCAGCGGCTGGCGGGGCGGCTGCGGGCCGGGCTGCGCGAGGCGACGGACAGTCTGCCGGGTGACGCGCGGGCGCTGCTCCCGGGCCTGGTCGTGGGGGACACGTCCCGCGTCACTCCGGAGCTGGAGGAGGCGTTCAAGGAGACGGACCTGGCGCACACGCTGGCCGTCTCGGGGGCCAACTTCACGATCGTGCTCGCCCTGCTGCTCGGCCCGCCCGGGCTGGCTCAGCGCAGTGAACGCCGGGGAGTCGCGCCCCGTCTCGGGCTCTCCCTGCGGACGACGGCGCTGCTCGGCGGGGCGCTCGCACTCGGCTTCGTGGTGGTGTGCCGGCCCGACCCGAGCGTGCTGCGGGCCGCGGCCTGCGGGTCCGTCGCCCTGCTCGCCCTGGCCACCGGACGGCGCAGGTCGCTGCTCCCGGCGCTGGCGACGGCCGTACTGCTGCTCGTGCTGTACGACCCGTGGCTGGCCAGGAGTTACGGGTTCCTGCTCTCCGTGCTGGCCACCGGGGCGCTGCTCACGCTCGCGCCTCGGTGGAGCGCGGCGTTGCGGCGGCGCGGGGTGCCGCCGCGGCTGGCGGAGGCGCTGGCCGCCGCGGGGGCCGCGCAGGCCGTGTGCGCGCCGGTCGTCGCCGTGCTGTCGGCGCGGGTGAGCCTGGTGGGGGTGCCGTGCAACCTGCTCGCGGAGTTCGCGGTGGCCCCGGCCACGGTGCTGGGGTTCGCGGCGCTGGCGACGGCGCCGGTGGCGATGCCCGTGGCCGAGGCGCTGGCCTGGTGCGGGGGCTGGCCGGCCGGGTGGATCGCGGGGATCGCCCGCACCGGGGCCGCGCTGCCCGGCGCGGGAGTGGACTGGCCGGGAAGCTGGGCGGGGGCGGCGCTGCTCGCGCTCGTCACGGCGGGCGGGCTGCTCGTCGGTCGGCGGCTGCTGCGGCATCCCTGGTGGTGCGGGGTCTGCGCGCTGCTGCTGGTGCTCGCGGTGGTGCAGCCGCCGCCGCTGGCCCGGGTGATCAAGGGCTGGCCGCCGCCGGGCTGGCGGATGGTGATGTGCGACGTGGGACAGGGCGACGCCATGGTGCTCGCGGCGGGGGAGGGCGCGGGCGTGGTCGTGGACGCCGGGCCCGATCCGGCGCTGGTGGACCGCTGTCTGCGCTCGCTCGGCGTCACCCGCGTCCCGCTCGTGGTGCTGACCCACTTCCACGCCGACCACGTCGCCGGGCTGTCCGGGGTGTTGCGGGGGCGTGCGGTGGGGGCCATTGAGACGACCGCCCTCGAAGAGCCCGCGGACCAGGCCGACGCCGTCCGCAGACAGGCGGCGGCGCGACGGATCCCCCTGCGGCACGCGGCCGCCGGGGAGCGGCGACGGGCCGGCCCGCTCTCCTGGCAGGTGGTGTGGCCGCCGTCCGGCACGGGTTCGCGGGCGATGCCACCCACGAGCACCGAGGGACCCAACGACGCCAGTGTCACCCTCCTGGTGCGGACGGCGGGCCTGCGTCTCCTCCTGCTCGGGGACCTGGAGCCGCCGGCCCAGCGGGAGCTGGCGCGCTCTCCGGCCGCAGCGGAGCTGGCGGACGTCGATGTGCTGAAGGTGGCCCATCACGGCTCCGCGCACCAGCACTTCGGCCTCCTACGGAACGTGGCCCCGCGCCTGGCGCTCATCAGCTGCGGCGAGGACAACACCTACGGCCACCCCGCACCCGCCACGGTCGCGGCACTGCGCGCCCAGGGAGCGACCGTGCTGCGCACCGACCGGGACGGCGCACTGGCGGTCGCGGGTACCGGCAGGGAGTTGCGGGTGGCGGAAGAATGACGAGGGAAGACGCATCGCCCGCTGCGGCCGCGTTCGCCGTTCCGGACCGCTCGCCTGGTTCTGCCCGGCCGCCCCCCTGTCCTGCGCGCCGTCATCGCGCCTTTGGCAGGCGGCTGTCGCCTGCGGCGGCCCTCTCGCAGGTCGCGCCCTCAGTCTGCGTGGGGGCGACCTCGCTCTGCTCGTCAGCAGGCATGCGCCCTGTAGCGGCGAGGGCGCGGGCGGTCCGGGACTGGCCGGATCGTGAGTCGCTCCGGTCGCCGCCGTGCCGTAGAAGGCGTAGGCCTGGCGATCGCCGGGAATTTTGATTCCAGCGCGGAAGACGCCGGCGGTGCCGTGCAGCGGACACGCGCGGCCGCGGGCGGCGTCCACCACACCCTTGACGCGCAGGACGTGCCGGTCGTCGCGACCTGACAGCGATGCGGTTCGTCAACGGGATGCCCGCCCCCGGCAGAAGGAGGACCCTATGCCCCAACCGCCCCAACCTCCCCAAGCGCCCCGACCGGACGACCGGTGGGTCACCCATCCGTGGCCGGAGTGTGTGTGATGGCCGCGCCCATGACCGCCGGCAGTTTCCTGAAGGCCCTGCGGGACGAGGGGCTGGTCGTCGTCGAAGTCGGCGACTGGCGGGACCACAACCGCAATCACGTGGGCGCGTGGGGGCCCGTCAACGGTGTGATGTTCCATCACACCGTGACCCGTGGCAGCGCCGCCACCGTGGAGATCTGCCGCAAGGGCTACGCGGGCCTGCCCGGTCCCCTGTGTCACGGCGTCATCACCAAGGACGGACGCGTGCACCTGGTCGGTTACGGCCGTGCCAACCACGCCGGCCTGGGTGACGACGACGTCCTGCGTGCCGTCATCGCGGAGAAGGCCCTGCCCCCCGACAACGAGGCCAACACCGACGGCAACCGGCACTTCTACGGCTTCGAGTGCGAGAACCTCGGCGACGGCAAGGACCCGTGGCCGGCCGCGCAACTGAACGCGATCGAACGCGCGGCCGCGGCCGTGTGCCGGCACCACGGCTGGAACGAGCGCTCGGTGATCGGCCACCTCGAATGGCAGCCCGGAAAGATCGACCCGCGCGGGTTCACGATGGCGTCGATGCGCGCCCGGGTCGAAGAACGCCTCACCCACCCCGCCGGCTGGACACCCGGCGATCCCGAGGAGGAAGACATGCCGCGAGCGATCAGCCGGTCCGACAGCCACGACCGGGAGATCACGCCCCGACAGTGGACGACGCTCCCCGTGGACGGTGTGGACCTGCTGACCGGCGCGTCCCACTACCAGGCCACGGCCCACCTCCGGGCGGTCGTTCCACCCGGCTCGACACTCCAGGGCCGGTTCTACCACCTGCGTCCGGACGGAACCCGGTGGACCGGTCCGATCGTCGAACGGGTGGGCACCGACGGCAGCAGTTTCCCCGACTTCGGGAACAGCGGCTCGATCGGCGCCAACGAACGGCTGCGCTTCGAGTTCATCCACTACCCGCCCGACTCGGGCGACCAGGCCCCGATCACGGTCACGAGCGCGAAGGTCCGCGGCCTGTACTGGGAGGCGTGACAAGACATCGCGCCACCGGCCGTCAGTCGAGCCACCGTTTCCAACGGGCGCCGGGCGGATCGCAGTGCCCCGAGGCGATGGCCTGTCGGTAGGCGCGGTCGATCAGCTCCGGGTCCGGCCGGATCCGGCCGTTCGCGCCGGGCAGGCCGGGTCCGTCGCGGCCGGTGACGGTGGAGACGCCGACCACGCAGTCGGGACGTACGGTCCGTGTCGCATACCAGGCTAGGGCGACAGCGCCCAGGGCGAGCACCGCGCAGGCGACGAAGAACAACCGGCGCGGATCTCCGAGCCTGGACGGGCTGACCACCGGTGCATCGTACTGAGTGCGCAGTGGCGGGAGACTGAGGGCATGGATTCCGCACAGGTCGACGCCTATCTCCGCCGGCTGGGGGCCGAGTACCCGGCACGGCCCACCCTCGACGCGCTGCGCGCACTGCACCTGCTTCATCTTCGGGCGGTGCCGTTCGAGAACCTCTCCGTCCACCTGGGCGAGGAGATCGTCCTGGAGGAGGGGCGGCTGCTGGACAAGGTGGTGGGCGGGCGCAGGGGCGGCTTCTGCTACGAACTCAACGGTCTGTTCGGCGCGTTGCTCGCGGCGCTCGGATACGAGGTCACGATGCTCGCCGCGCGGGTGTACGGGGACGGGGGGCGGCTCGGGATCCCGTACGACCACATGGTGCTGCTGGTGCGGACGGTGGACGGGGGCGACTGGCTGGCGGACGTCGGGTTCGGGGCGCACAGTCACGGTCCGCTGGCGTTCGCGGAGCGGGCGGAGCAGGAGGACCCCGGGGGGACGTTCCGGGTCGTGGAGGCGGGGCCGGACGCGGCCGGGGTGCGCGGGGCGGAGGCCACGGCGCGGGCGGCCGACCTGGACGTGCTGCGCGAGGGGCGGCCGGTGTACCGGGTGGACGTCCGCCCGAGGGTGCTGGACGACTTCGTGACCGGCGCGTGGTGGCACAGCACCTCTCCCCGGTCGCACTTCCTCCAGTCGACGGTCTGCTCCCGGATCACCGAGGACGGGGGACGGATCACGCTCAGCGGACGCCGGCTCACGGCGACGGCTCCCGGCGGCGACCGGGAGGAGCGCGAGTTGGGCACGGACGAGGAGGTGCTCACCGCGTACCGCGAGCACTTCGGCATCCGGCTCGACCGGGTCCCGGTACGGAGGTGTGCCGATACCGGGTGAGTGGTCCCGTGTTGCCTCGAAAGCCCCATCGGTGATCGAATGTTGCTTCGTCAACCAATTCTGATGTGGGGCAGAGGGTGTCGCAGATGATCGGCCGCTTGCTGGGAAGCCGTACGAAGCGGATGCACCGGACGGGTCCCCTGGCCGCCGTGCGCACCCCGCCGGACGCCGGGGTGCTCAGCTGCCGGGTCCTCGACCCGGTCCACGAGCCGGTGCCGAACGCGGAGTTCGTGGTCAGCGACGGCATGGGACGCAAGGTGGTCGGCGGCGGCACGGATCCCTTCGGGTCGTTCCTGGCGGCGGTGCCCGCCGGGGAGTACCGGCTCGCCGTCTCCGCCGAGGGCTACGCGCCGTACCGGGCATCCGTGACGGTCGCCGAGGACGCGCTGGCCTCGCTCGGCGACGTGACCCTCCAGGTGGCCCAGCCGCCGGAGCTGCCCACGCCGGGTGACTGGGAGATCGAACCCGCGCACTCCTCGATCGCGTTCACCGCGCGGCACATCGGGCTGGCCCGGATCCACGGCCGGTTCAACTCCTTCGCGGGCGCGGTGCGGATCGCGGACGAGATGGAGCGGTCGGCGATGCACGTGGTCATCGACGCGGCCTCCATCGACACCAACGTGACGATGCGCGACGACCACCTGCGTTCGGCCGACTTCCTCGACGTGCAGCGGTTTCCGACACTGGAGTTCTACAGCGACCGGTTCACGCACCGCGGCGGCAACCGGTGGGCCGTCACGGGAGCGCTGACCCTGCACGGTGTGACGCGCACGGTCACGCTGGACACCGAGTACCTCGGCCTCGGCAACGGCATGGAGGGCGAGACGCGGGCGGCCTGCCGCGCCACCACCGAACTGCACCGCGACGACTTCACGGTGAGCTGGCAGACGATGCTGGCCCGCGGCATCGCCGTGGTCGGGCCCAGCATCCGCATCGACCTCGACGTGCAGACGGTGCCCAAGGGCTGACCGCGGCCCGGAAGCCGCTCGGAGTCCGCCCCCGCGCTCCGCCCGCCGCGCGGTGTCCGACAATGGCACCCGTGAGCGATGTGAGACACGTACTGGTGCTGCCCGACCGCGACGCGGCGGAGGAGGCGGCCCAGGCACTCGGGGAGCGGTTCGGGCTCGACGAGGAACCCCGGCTCCTGAGGGACGCCCTGGCCGGCGAGGACGACGCCGAGGACGCCCAGTGGCTCGTCCTCCTGTGCGACGAGCGGGAACTGCTGGACCCCGGAGAGCTGGACGAGTTCGCGGGGGAGTGGGAGGGCTGGCGCGAGGAGCCGTAGTCCCGCACCGGACCCGGCCCCGGCACCGGCCCTGGCACTGGCGGCCGGCGTCCGTTGTCAGTGGTGCGTGCGATGCTTGTCGCGATGGCCAGGAAGACTGCGAATGACGACCCTCTCGCCCCGGTGACCCTTGCCGTGGGCCAGGAGGACCTCCTGCTCGACCGTGCCGTGCAGGAGGTGGTGGCCGCCGCGAAGGCCGCCGACGCCGACACGGACGTACGCGACCTGACCCCCGACCAGCTGCAGCCCGGCACGCTCGCCGAGCTCACCAGCCCCTCGCTCTTCGCCGAGCGCAAGGTCGTGGTCGTACGCAACGCGCAGGACCTGTCCGCCGACACGGTCAAGGACGTCAAGGCCTACCTCGGCTCTCCCGCCGAGGAGATCACCCTGGTCCTGCTGCACGCGGGCGGCGCCAAGGGCAAGGGCGTCCTGGACGCCGGCCGCAAGGCGGGCGCGCGCGAGGTGGCGTGCCCGAAGATGACCAAGCCCGCGGACCGGCTGGCCTTCGTGCGCTCGGAGTTCCGTGCCGCCGGGCGGTCGGCCACCCCCGAGGCGTGCCAGGCCCTGGTCGACGCGATCGGCAGCGACCTCAGGGAGCTGGCCTCGGCGGTGTCGCAGCTGACCGCCGACATCGAGGGGACCATCGACGAGGCGGTGGTCGGGCAGTACTACACGGGACGGGCCGAGGCCTCCAGCTTCACCGTCGCCGACCGGGCCGTCGAGGGACGTGCGGCCGAGGCCCTGGAGGCGCTGCGCTGGTCGCTGTCGACCGGGGTCGCGCCGGTGCTGATCACCAGCGCGCTGGCGCAGGGCGTGCGGGCCATCGGCAAGCTCTCCTCCGCCCGTGGTGGCCGCCCGGCTGACCTCGCCCGCGAGCTGGGGATGCCGCCCTGGAAGATCGACCGCGTCCGGCAGCAGATGCGCGGCTGGACACCGGACGGCGTCTCGGTGGCCCTGCGCGCGGTGGCCGAGGCGGACGCGGGGGTGAAGGGCGCCAGTGACGATCCCGAGTACGCGCTGGAGAAGGCCGTGGTGACGATCGCACGCGCGGCGCGCTCACGCGGACGCTCGTAGTCCGCCCCCGACCGCACCGGCCGGCCGAAGGCCCCGGGCACACGGCGGACCGAAGGCCCCGGGCGCACGACAGACCGAAGGCCCCGGCGTCCGTCCGGGGAAGGACGGCCACCGGGGCCTTCGGATCAAGCTCGCGGATCCATGCCCGCGTGGCGAACGCAGGCCGCGCATGGATCCTGGGTGCCGGACGGGAGCGGATGAGAGAGGGCCCGCTCTGGGTCCACCCGGCCGATCAGACCAGATGAGGGGTTCAGCCCTTGAGGGCGCCGACCTTGGTCGCAAGCGCCGACTTCTTGTTGGCGGCCTGGTTCTTGTGGATGACACCCTTCGAGACGGCCTTGTCGAGCTGGCGCGAAGCGACGCGCTGGTACTCGGTGGCCTTCTCGACGTCACCCGCGGCAGCGGCCTCACGGGCCTTGCGGATCGCGGTCTTCAGAGAGGACTTGACGGCCTTGTTGCGCAGCCGGGCCTTCTCGTTGGTCTTGTTCCGCTTGATCTGGGACTTGATGTTCGCCACGAATTGAGCCTTTGCAGGTTCAGGCACGAGGCCACGAGGGTCCCGTACCGATGATTTCTTGAAGGAGTGCCTCACGCTGAGAGGGCAAGAGACACAGCTCCCCACAGTACCAGCGGCCCGCAGCGCCCCCAAAACCAGGCCGCAACCAGCCCGCAACCCGGGCCACAACCCGGCCACAACCCCGCCTCAGGCCGTCCCAGACCCATACCGGCTCCCCACCCGTGGGACGATGGAGGCTACGTATCGATCCGACCCGAGACCCGAGACCGCAGACACTGCGGACGCCTCAAGAATCAGGACCCTGCGTGCCCGCGATCCCCAGCCATGTGCCCGAGCCGAGCCGTACCGACCCGGCGCTGATCCGCAACTTCTGCATCATCGCGCACATCGACCACGGCAAGTCCACGCTCGCCGACCGGATGCTCCAGCTGACCGGTGTGGTCGAGCAGCGGCAGATGCGCGCCCAGTACCTCGACCGCATGGACATCGAGCGCGAGCGCGGCATCACGATCAAGTCCCAGGCGGTGCGACTGCCGTGGGCCCCGTCCCACGACGAGGGCAACACGCACATCCTCAACATGATCGACACCCCGGGGCACGTCGACTTCACCTACGAGGTCTCGCGGTCGCTCGCCGCCTGCGAGGGCACGATCCTCCTCGTGGACGCCGCCCAGGGCATCGAGGCCCAGACCCTCGCCAACCTCTACCTGGCGATGGAGAACGACCTCACGATCGTCCCGGTGCTGAACAAGATCGACCTGCCGGCCGCGCAGCCCGAGAAGTTCGCCGAGGAACTCGCCAACCTGATCGGCTGCGACCCCGACGACGTGCTCAAGGTCTCCGCCAAGACCGGCCTCGGGGTCGAGGCGCTGCTGGACAAGGTCGTCGCCGACGTCCCGCCCCCGGTGGGCGTCAAGGACGCCCCCGCGCGGGCGATGATCTTCGACTCCGTCTACGACTCCTACCGGGGTGTCGTGACGTACGTCCGTGTCGTCGACGGCCAGCTCAACAAGCGCGAGCGGATCCGGATGATGTCCACCGGCGCGACGCACGAGCTGCTGGAGATCGGCACCAACTCACCGGAGATGCTCGCCGCCGACGGCCTCGGCGTCGGCGAGGTGGGCTACCTGATCACCGGCGTGAAGGACGTCCGCCAGTCCAAGGTCGGTGACACCGTCACCAGCATGCACAAGGGCGCCGAGGAGGCGCTCGGCGGCTACAAGGACCCCAGGCCGATGGTCTTCTCCGGTCTGTATCCGCTGGACGGCTCGGACTACCCCCTGCTGCGCGAGGCCCTGGACAAGCTCCTGCTCAACGACGCCGCCCTCGTCTACGAGCCGGAGACCTCCGCGGCCCTCGGTTTCGGCTTCCGCGTCGGCTTCCTGGGCCTGCTGCACCTCGACGTGATCCGCGAGCGGCTGGAGCGCGAGTTCGGCCTCGACCTGATCGCCACCGCGCCCAACGTGGTCTACCGCGTGATCATGGAGGACGGCACCGAGGTCGACGTCACCAACCCGAGCGAGTTCCCCGAGGGCAAGATCAACGAGGTCTACGAGCCGGTCGTGCGCGCCACGATCCTCGCACCGACCGAGTTCATCGGCGCGATCATGGAGCTGTGCCAGACCCGGCGCGGCACGCTGCTCGGCATGGACTACCTCTCCGAGGACCGGGTCGAGATCCGCTACACCCTCCCGCTCGCGGAGATCGTCTTCGACTTCTTCGACCAGCTGAAGTCGAAGACGCGCGGTTACGCGTCGCTGGACTACGAGCCCACCGGCGAGCAGACCTCCAGCCTGGTCAAGGTCGACATCCTGCTGCACGGCGACAAGGTGGACGCCTTCTCGGCGATCACCCACAAGGACGCGGCGTACGCGTACGGCGTGCGGCTCGTCGCCAAGCTGCGTGAGCTGATCCCGCGCCAGGCCTTCGAGGTGCCCATCCAGGCCGCCATCGGCTCCCGGGTGATCGCCCGCGAGACCATCCGCGCCATCCGCAAGGACGTCCTCGCCAAGTGCTACGGCGGTGACATCTCCCGCAAGCGGAAGCTGCTGGAGAAGCAGAAGGAAGGCAAGAAGCGGATGAAGATGGTGGGTTCCGTGGAGGTTCCGCAGGAGGCCTTCATCGCGGTCCTCTCCAGCGATGACAGCGCGGGGTCGGGCAAGGGCAAGAAGTAACCGCTCCGCGGCATGCCGAGTCCGGGCAAAAAGGACGCAGAGGGGCTCGTCGTGCGAAAGTGCGGCGGGTCCCTTCGCATGTCACGGGCGCGCGTCTGTAGGAAGTGACAGGGCGCGGACTCTTACGCGGGGGCCGGTCGCCCTCTACTCTGATGCCTGCCCCGTAGTTACTCGTGAGTTAAACAAGTGATCGGGCAACTGTCCGAGCCCTGCCTGAACACCGCCCGAGAGTGAATCCAGCCGCACCTGAGCAAGCCGCGCCGTCGCGGGCCCACGGAGGATGTCGTGAGCGACACACAGACAACGATCGAGAACCGTCCGCCCTCCGTGGCGGGACTCTTCCTGGAGCGGGTGGCCGCCACGCCGGACGCCGAGGCGTACCGCTACCCGGTGCCGCCGGCCTCGGGCGAGGGCCCCGACGCGTGGAAGTCGCTGACCTGGTCCCAGGCCGCCGAACGGGTCTACGCGATCGCGGCCGGCCTGATCGAGCTGGGCGTGCAGCCGCAGCAGCGCGTGGCGCTGGCCTCGGCCACCCGGCTGGACTGGATCCTCGCCGACCTCGGCATCATGTGCGCGGGCGCCGCCACGACCACCGTCTACCCGCAGACCAACGCCGACGAGTCGGCGTACATCCTCTCCGACTCCGAGAGCCGCGTGCTGATCGCGGAGGACGCCGCGCAGCTGGCCAAGGCCAGGGAGAAGCGCGCGGAGCTGCCGGAACTCACCCACGTCGTGGTGATCGACGCGACCGGCGCGGACACCACCGAGGACTGGATCCTCACCCTCGACGAGCTGGAGCGCAGCGGCGCGGCCCGTCTGGAGACGGACCCCGAGCTGGTCGCCAAGCGGGTCGGCGCGCTCACCAAGGACCAGCTCGCCACCCTCATCTACACCTCCGGCACCACCGGCAAGCCCAAGGGCGTACGGCTCCCGCACGACTGCTGGTCGTACATGGCGAAGGCCATCGCCGCGACCGGCCTGGTCAGCGGGGACGACGTGCAGTACCTGTGGCTGCCGCTCGCGCACGTCTTCGGCAAGGTGCTGACCTCCGGCCAGATCGAGGTGGGCCACGTCACCGCCGTCGACGGCCGCGTCGACAAGATCATCGAGAACCTGCCGGTGGTCCAGCCGACCTACATGGCGGCCGTGCCGCGCATCTTCGAGAAGGTCTACAACGGCGTCGCCGCCAAGGCCCGCGCGGGCGGCGGGGCCAAGTACAAGATCTTCCAGTGGGCCGCCGGCGTGGCCCGCGAATACGCCAAGGTCACCCAGGACAACTTCAAGCGCACCGGCACCGCGAGCGCCCCCGCCGGCCTGCGCACCAGGCACGCCGTCGCCGACAAGCTCGTCTACGCCAAGATCCGCGAGGCCTTCGGCGGCCGCCTGCGCGCCTGCGTCTCCGGCTCGGCCGCCCTCGCCCCCGAGATCGGCTACTTCTTCGCCGGCGCCGGCATCCACATCCTGGAGGGCTACGGCCTCACCGAGTCCTCCGCCGCGTCCTTCGTCAACCCCGGCGAGGCCTACCGCACCGGCACGGTCGGCAAGCCGCTGCCCGGCACCGAGGTGCGCATCGCGGACGACGGCGAGATCCTGCTGCGCGGTCCCGGCATCATGGAGGGCTACCACAAGCTGCCCGAGAAGACGGCGGAGGTGCTGGAGGCCGACGGCTGGTTCCACACCGGCGACATCGGCGAACTCTCCGCCGACGGCTACCTGCGGATCACGGACCGCAAGAAGGACCTCATCAAGACGTCCGGCGGCAAGTACATCGCGCCCGCCGAGGTCGAGGGCCAGTTCAAGGCGGTCTGCCCCTACGTCTCCAACATCCTGGTGCACGGCGCCGACCGGAACTTCTGCACCGCGCTCATCTCCCTCGACGAGATCGCCATCACCGAATGGGCCAAGGAGAACGGCCTGGAGGGGAAGCCGTACGCGGAGATCGTCGCGGCGCCGGTGACGGTGGAGATGGTCGACGGCTACGTCAAGCAGCTCAACGAGGGCCTCCAGCGCTGGCAGACCATCAAGAAGTTCCGCCTGCTCCCGCGTGACCTGGACGTCGAGCACGGCGAGATCACCCCGAGCCTCAAGCTCAAGCGGCCGGTCGTGGAGCGGGAGTACAAGCACCTGATCGAGGAGATGTACGAGGGCTCGCGCGAGGCGTGAGCGCGCTCGTCGCTCCTCGCTCCGTGGCCGGCGGATGCTCGGAACCGTCCGTTTCCGGCGGGATCCGAGCGTTCGCGTAGCACGGAACTCCCCCATGGCGGCCGACTTCGGTAACTCCGTGCTTATGAACGGGTCCGGTCTGTCACTCTGTCGGCATCGACTGCGAGCACCTCGCACGAACTGCCCGGGGAGACGTCCAATGGGGGCCATTCCGACGCAGCGGGAGACCGCCTTCCGCGCCAGCGGGGCGCCCGCGTACACCGCTGAGGCATCCGCCCAGGAGTGCGCGCGGGCGCACGCGGTGCTGCTCGGCAGCTCCCTGGCGCCGGGCGCCGCGCGCGCGATGGTGCGGGCGGCGCTCGCCGACTGGTCCGCGCGCGGTCTGCCCGGCACGGAGCAGCTGACCGAGCACCGCGCCACCGACGTCCTGGTGGTCGTCAGCGAGCTGGTCACCAACGCCGTCGTGCACGCCGGTACGGACGTCGAGGTCACCTGCCGGATGGAGGAGACGGGCACCCTCGTCGTCGAGGCCACGGACCACCACCCCTCCCGCGCGCCGAGGGGCGGCGACCACGGGACACCGCAGGACCCCGCCGAGTACGGGCGCGGCCTGCGGCTGGTCGCCGCGCTCTCGGAGGCCTGGGGCATCACGTACCGGCCGGGCACCAAGACGGTGTGGGCCCGGCTCCCGGCCGCGGGCACGGAGACGGCGGCGGACGCCGGGAACGACACCGTGACCGCCGGGCAGATCGAGGTGTACGCCGCGGACGAGGGCCGGGAGAGCCCGGACGCCGCCCCCGGCACCGGCCTGCGCGGCCTGCGCGACCGGGAGTGGCTCGGGCGCGGCGCGCTCTCCTTCCTCGCCGAGGCCTCCGACCTCCTGGCCGGGCAGCTCGACGAGGACCTGGTCGCCTCGCTCACCGGGCAGCTCGTCGTGCCGCGGCTCGCCGACTGGTGCGGGGTGTGGCTGGAGGACGAGTCCCTGGGCCGGGGTGCCTGGAGCGACGACCCCGGCACGGCCGTGGGCGCCCGGCTGGCCCGCGTCTGGCACGCCGGCGAAGGCCACATCGACGAACTGCGCCGGGCCCTGGAGAAGGACCCGCCCCGCGCCCGCGACCCGTGGCGCTCCGGCCCCGTCGGCCACCCCTGGCCCGCCGGGGCGCTCGGCCCGCACGGCGCCGCGCTCGCCTACCGCCTGGTCGCCGGGGGCAGGCCGCTGGGCACCCTGGTCATCGGACGGGCCGGCACCACGGGCTTCCCGGACGAGATCACCGGCCTGGTCGAGGACCTCAGCCGCCGCGTGGCGCTCGCCATCGGCGCCGCCCGCCAGTACGCGCGCCAGGCCACCATCAGCGCCGTCCTCCAGCGCGGCCTGCTGCCCGGCGCCGTCGCCGAGATCCCCGGCATGCGCAGCGCCCTCGTCTACGAGCCCTGCGACAAGGGCGGCCCCAGCGGCGACTTCTACGACCTCTTCCCGGCCGGCGACGGCCGCTGGTGCTTCGCCGTCGGCGACGTCCAGGGCAAGGGCCCCGAGGCCGCCGTCGTCATCGGCCTCGCCCGGCCCTGGCTGCGGCTGCTCGCCCGCGAGCAGTACGGCGTCCCCGACGTCCTCGACCGCCTCAACCAGCTCCTCCTCGACGACGCCACCGAGGCCGCGGACGCCGCCGCCCGCGCCCTGGTCGCCGTCGGCGGTCCGCCGGTTGCCCCGGGCGACGGACCGCAGACCCGCTTCCTTTCCCTGCTCTACGGCGAACTGGAACCCTTCGAGGGCGGTGTCCGCTGCACCCTCGCCTCCGCCGGGCATCCGCTGCCGCTGCTCCTCGGACCCGACGGCGCGGTGCGCCCGGTCGCCGCGCCGCAGACCCTGCTCGGCGTCGTCGAGGACGCCACGTACGCCAGCGAGACCTTCGAGCTGCGGTCCGGCGAGACCCTGCTCTGCGTCACGGACGGGGTCACCGAGCGGCGCAGCGGCTCCCGCCAGTTCGACGACGGGGACGGGCTCGCCGCGGCGCTCGCCGGGTGCGCGGGGCTTGACGCCGAACTGGTCGCCGAGCGCATCCGGCGGCTGGTGCACGAGTTCGGGCCCCGGCCCCCGGAGGACGACCTGGCGCTGCTGGTGCTCCAGGCCCAATAGCGGCGGACCGGGTGGTCGCGGGCCGGGTGGTGGCGGGCCGGGTGGTGGCGGGCCGGGGCGGCGCGGGCCGGGCGGTCGCAGGACGGGGCAACCGTTCCCGTACGGGACAATGGAACGCATGCCCTCCGCACTCCCCGACGGCGAACCCGTCCCCGCCGACGGTGCCCTGCCCGCGTCCGCGCTCGCCGGGGCCGCCGACCGCCCCCTCGGCTTCTACCTGCACGTGCCCTACTGCGCGACCCGCTGCGGCTACTGCGACTTCAACACCTACACCGCGACCGAGCTGCGCGGCACCGGCGGCGTCCTCGCCTCCCGCGACAACTACGCCGGGACACTCGTCGACGAGGTCCGCCTGGCCCGCAAGGTGCTCGGCGACGACCCGCGCGAGGTCCGCACGGTCTTCGTCGGCGGCGGCACCCCCACGCTGCTGCCCGCCGGGGACCTGGTGCGGATGCTGGGCGCGATCCGCGACGAGTTCGGCCTGGCGCCGGACGCGGAGGTGACGACGGAGGCCAACCCCGAGTCGGTCGACCCCGCCTACCTGGCCACCCTCCGCGAGGGCGGCTTCGACCGGATCTCCTTCGGCATGCAGAGCGCGCGGCAGCACGTCCTGAAGGTCCTGGACCGCACGCACACCCCCGGCCGCCCCGAGGCCTGCGTCGCCGAGGCCCGCGCCGCCGGGTTCGACCACGTCAACCTCGACCTGATCTACGGCACCCCCGGTGAGTCCGACGACGACTGGCGGGCCTCCCTCGACGCCGCGCTCGGCGCCGGACCCGACCACGTCTCGGCGTACGCCCTGATCGTCGAGGAGGGCACCCAGCTCGCCCGGCGCATCCGGCGCGGCGAGGTCCCGATGACCGACGACGACGTGCACGCCGACCGGTACCTGATCGCCGAGGAGACCCTCTCGGCGGCGGGCTTCGACTGGTACGAGGTGTCGAACTGGGCCACCTCCGACGCCGGCCGCTGCCGCCACAACGAGCTGTACTGGCGGGGTGCCGACTGGTGGGGCGCGGGGCCGGGAGCCCACTCCCACGTGGGCGGTGTGCGCTGGTGGAACGTGAAGCACCCCGGGGCGTACGCCGGGGCGCTGGCGGCGGGGAAGTCGCCGGGGGCCGGGCGGGAGATCCTCACGGACGAGGACCGGCGTGTGGAGCGCGTCCTGCTGGAGCTGCGGCTGCGGGAGGGGGTGCCGCTGGCGCTGCTGCGGGAGGCGGGGCTCGCGGCGTCCCGGCGGGCGCTGTCGGAAGGGCTGCTGGAGGAAGGGCCGTACGAGGCGGGGAGCGCGGTGCTCACGCTGCGCGGGCGGTTGCTGGCGGACGCGGTGGTGCGGGATCTGGTGGACTGAACAGCCTGTTTCGCCCCCGCCGCCCCTACCCGTCCCGTCCCGTCCCGGGGGCTCCGCCCCCGGACCCCCGCTCCTCAAACGCCGGAGGGGCTGAAATGCACCCCGGAGGGGCTGAAATGCAGCCCGGAGGGGCTGAAAGACGTGACTTACGCGGTCACGAAGTCGATCAGTTCCTCCACCCGGCCCAGCAGCTCCGGCTCCAGGTCCTTGTACGAGCCGACCCGGGCCAGGATCGCCTGCCACACCGCCCCGGTGTTGTCGGCGGGCCAGCCCAGGGCCCGGCACACGCCCGTCTTCCAGTCCTGCCCGCGCGGCACCCGCGGCCAGGCGTCGATCCCCACGGACGCCGGCTTCACCGCCTCCCAGACGTCGATGTAGGGATGGCCGACGACCAAGACGTGCTCGCCCGTCACCGCCTCCGCGATCCGGGACTCCTTCGACCCCGGCACCAGGTGGTCCACGAGGACGCCGAGCCGCGCGTCCGGCCCCGGGGCGAAGTCCGCGACGATCGACGGCAGGTCGTCCACGCCCCCCAGGTACTCCACGACGACGCCCTCGACGCGCAGGTCGTCGCCCCACACCTTCTCGACCAGCTCGGCGTCGTGCCGGCCCTCGACATAGATGCGTCCGGCGCGCGCCACCCGGGCGCGTGCGCCGGGGACGGCGACCGAACCGGACGCCGTACGCGAGGGGCGCACCGGGCCGGACGCGGGCCGCACCAGCGTCACCACGCGCCCCTCGAGCAGGAAGCCGCGCGGCTCCATCGGGAACACCCGGTGCTTGCCGAAGCGGTCCTCCAGCGTCACCGTGCCCGCCTCGCAGCCGATCACCGCGCCGCAGAACCCGGTGCCGGGCTCCTCGACCACCAGGCCGGGGTCGGCGGGTACCTCGGGTACGGGCTGCGACTTCTTCCACGGAGGGGTCAGGTCGGCGGAGTACTGGCGCATTCTGCCGACGATACGAGGAATCCGCCGTTCGTGATCAGTGCGACACGCCGAAACGCGCGGACAGCGCGTCCCGTTGGGCCCGGACGAACGCCGCGTCCACCACCGCTCCGTGACCGGGGACGTACCGCGCGTCCGCGCCGCCCAGGTCGAGCAGCCGGTCCAGGGCCGCGGGCCAGTGCGACGGTACGGCGTCGGGGCCGGCCTGAGGTTCGCCGGACTCCTCGACCAGGTCACCGCAGAACACCACCTCCGGGTCGCCCGGCACCAGCACCGCGAGGTCGTGGCCGGTGTGCCCGGGGCCCACGTTGGCGAGCAGGACCTGCCGCCCGCCGCCCAGGTCGAGCGTCCGCTCGCCGCAGACCTCGTGCGGGACGCGGACCAGCGCGTCGACCGCCTCCTCCGCCCGCCGCTCGTCCAGCCCCTGAGCCACCGCGTCCGCGCGCAGCGCCTCCCGCCCGTGTCCGCCCGGAGCGAACACCGCGTCGGTGCCCACCGCGCCGTAGACCTCCGCGCCCGCGAACGCCGCGGCGCCGAGGACGTGGTCGAAGTGCGGGTGGGTCAGCGCGAGATGCGTCACACGGTGCCCGGCCAGCCGTTGCGCCCCCGCGCGCAACCGGGCGCCCTCGCCCAGGCTCGATCCCGCGTCGATCATCAGCACCGCGTCCGTGCCGAGGACCAGCCCCGCCGTGCAGTCCCAGCCCGGCAGCCGGCACCGGCCCACCCCGGCCGCCACCCGCTCCCATCCCAGGTCCTCCCAAGTCACCGTCACGGCCCCGACGCTATCGCCACACGGTCTCGCCGCACGTCGGCGTGGCCCCGGCCTTGCCGGGGGCGTACCCCACGGCCGTACACTGGGCCGGGGAAGTCTGGCACTCGCGCGCCGTGAGTGCCAGGACGGACCGGCAGGACAGCGGGCGGACGACTTCTGGAGGTGTGGCGCGGATGCTCAGTGAACGCAGGCTCCAGGTACTGCGCGCCATCGTCCAGGACTACGTCGGCACCGAGGAGCCGGTCGGGTCCAAGGCCCTCACCGAGCGGCACAACCTCGGCGTCTCGCCGGCCACCGTGCGCAATGACATGGCGGCCCTGGAGGACGAGGGGTTCATCGCCCAGCCGCACACCAGTGCCGGGCGCATCCCGACCGACAAGGGCTACCGCCTGTTCGTCGACAAGCTGGCCGGCGTCAAGCCCATGACCGCGCCCGAGCGGCGCGCCATCCAGAACTTCCTGGAGGGCGCCGTCGACCTCGACGACGTGGTGGCCCGCACGGTGCGGCTGCTCGCGCAGCTGACCCGGCAGGTCGCCGTCGTGCAGTACCCCTCGCTGACCCGCTCGACCGTGCGGCACGTGGAGCTGCTGGCCCTCGCGCCCGCGCGCCTGATGCTCGTGCTGATCACGGACACCGGACGGGTCGAGCAGCGGATGGTCGACTGCCCGGCGCCGTTCGGCGAGGCGTCCCTCGCGGATCTGCGCGCCCGGCTCAACAGCCGGGTCGCGGGCCGTCGTTTCACCGACGTGCCGGGTCTGGTCGAGGAGCTGCCGGATGCCTTCGAGGCCGAGGATCGCGGTACGGTCTCCACCGTGCTCTCCACTCTCCTGGAGACGCTGGTCGAGGAGAACGAGGAGCGGTTGATGATCGGCGGCACCGCCAATCTGACCCGCTTCGGGCACGACTTCCCCTTGGTGATCCGGCCGGTGCTGGAGGCGCTCGAGGAGCAGGTCGTGCTCCTCAAGCTGCTCGGCGAGGCGAAGGATCCGGGCGTGACCGTCCGAATCGGTCATGAGAACGCCCATGAGGGACTCAACTCCACGTCCGTCGTGTCGGTGGGCTACGGTTCGGGCGGCGAGGCGGTTGCCAAGCTCGGCGTGGTCGGACCGACCCGCATGGACTACCCGGGAACGATGGGAGCGGTACGCGCAGTGGCACGGTACGTCGGACAGATCCTGGCGGAGTCGTAGGTGGCCACGGACTACTACGCCGTACTCGGCGTACGCCGCGACGCGTCCCAGGACGAGATCAAGAAGGCGTTCCGGAGGCTCGCCCGCGAGCTGCATCCGGACGTCAACCCCGATCCGAAGACCCAGGAGCGGTTCAAGGAGATCAACGCCGCCTACGAGGTGCTGTCGGACCCGCAGAAGAAGCAGGTCTACGACCTCGGCGGCGACCCGATGTCCCAGGCGGGCGGCGGGGCCGGCGGCTTCGGCGCGGGTGGCTTCGGGAACTTCTCGGACATCATGGACGCGTTCTTCGGTACGGCGTCGCAGCGCGGGCCGCGCTCGCGCACCCGCCGCGGCCAGGACGCGATGATCCGCATCGAGGTCGAGCTGGACGAGGCGGCCTTCGGCACGACCAAGGACATCCAGGTCGACACCGCCGTGGTCTGCAACACCTGCAACGGCGAGGGCGCGGCGCCCGGCACGTCTGCCCAGACGTGCGACATGTGCCGCGGCCGCGGTGAGGTCTCGCAGGTGACCCGGTCCTTCCTGGGCCAGGTCATGACCTCGCGGCCCTGCCCGCAGTGCCAGGGCTTCGGCACCGTGGTCCCGACCCCGTGCCCCGAGTGCGCGGGCGACGGCCGCATCCGCTCCCGGCGGACCCTGACCGTCAAGATCCCGGCGGGCGTCGACAACGGCACCCGGATCCAGCTCGCGGGCGAGGGCGAGGTCGGCCCCGGCGGCGGCCCGGCCGGCGACCTGTACGTCGAGATCCACGAGCTGCCGCACTCCACCTTCCAGCGCCGCGGCGACGACCTGCACTGCACGGTCACCATCCCGATGACGGCGGCGGCCCTCGGCACGAAGGTGCCGCTGGAGACGCTCGACGGCATGGAGGAGATCGACATCCGCCCGGGCACCCAGTCCGGCCAGTCGGTCCCGCTGCACGGCCGGGGCGTCACCCACCTGCGCGGCGGCGGCCGGGGCGACCTCATCGTCCACGTCGAGGTCACCACCCCGACCAAGCTCGACCCCGAGCAGGAGCGCGTCCTGCGCGAGCTGGCCGCCCTGCGCGGCGAGGAACGGCCGCAGGGCCAGTTCCAGCCCGGGCAGCAGGGTCTGTTCTCCCGGCTGAAGGACGCGTTCAACGGGCGCTGAGGCGGTGGCCCTCCGGGGCGCCGCCGGGCTCGGTGGGTGGCTCCGGGATGCGGATGCTTCTGGCGTATGCCGACGGAAGCCCGGATTCGGACTTGTTCGGAGGACGTGACAACATGCGGTCATGTCCTCCGCACTGACCGATCTCTTCCCCTACCCGATCGTGCAGGCGCCGATGGCGGGCGGCGTCTCCGTGCCGCGGCTCGCCGCCGCGGTCTGCGAGGCGGGCGGGCTGGGATTCCTGGCCGCCGGGTACAAGACCGCGGACGGGATGTACCAGGAGATCAAGGAGCTGCGGGGGCTCACCGCACGCCCCTTCGGCGTCAACCTCTTCATGCCGCACCCGGAGACCCCCGACCCGGCGGCCGTCGGCGTGTACGCCCACCAGCTGGCCGGCGAGGCCGCCTGGTACGAGACGGAACTCGGCGACCCCGACAGCGGCCGGGACGACGGCTACGACACCAAGCTCGCGGTGCTGCTGGACAACCCCGTGCCGGTCGTCTCCTTCCACTTCGGCGTCCCGAGCACCGAGGTCGTCGACTCCCTGCACCGCGTCGGCACCTTCGCCCTGGTCGCGGCGACCACCGCGGACGAGGCCCGTGCCGTGGAGCGGTCCGGCGCCGACGCGGTGATCGCGCAGGGCGCCGAGGCGGGCGGCCACCAGGGCACCCACCGGGACAGCCCGGAGACCGGCGGTGCCGGCACCGGACTGCTGTCGCTGGTCGCCCAGGTCCGGGAGGCGGTGAGCCTGCCCATCGTCGCCGCCGGCGGCATCATGCGCGGCGGTCAGATCGCCTCGGTCCTCGCGGCCGGCGCGAGCGCGGCCCAGCTGGGCACCGCCTTCCTCGCCACCCCCGAGTCCGGCGCGCACGACCTGCACAAGCAGGCGCTGACCAACCCCCTGTTCGTGCGCACCGAACTGACCCGCGCCTTCTCCGGCCGCCCCGCCCGCGGCCTGGTCAACCGCTTCCTGCGCGAGCACGGCCCCTACGCCCCCGCCGCCTACCCGGACGTGCACCATCTCACCGCCCCGCTGCGCAAGGCCGCGGCCAAGGCGGGCGACGCGCAGGGCATGGCGCTCTGGGCCGGGCAGGGCCACCGGATGGCCCGCGAGCTGCCCGCCGGACAGCTGGTGGAGGTACTGGTGGCCGAACTCGCCGCCGCCGGGACAGCGTTGTCGCACTACGCGACGGGAGGCGCGGGCCGATGACGGCACCGGTGTTCGTGGTCGACTCCCTCGGCCCGGCCGACCTGACGGCGGGGGAGTACGTCCTCGACGGCCCCGAGGGACGGCATGCCGTCTCCGTGAAGCGGCTGCGGTCCGGCGAGGACGTCGTCCTCACCGACGGACGCGGACACTGGGCCGAGGGCGTGGTGAAGGCCGCCGAGGGCAAGGACCGCCTCGTCGTCACGGACCTGGAGACGGTCCACGAGGAACCGCCGGAGCAGCCCCGGATCACCGTCGTCCAGGCCCTGCCCAAGGGCGACCGGGGCGAACTGGCCGTGGAGACGATGACCGAGGTCGGCGTCGACGCGATCGTGCCCTGGGCGGCGTCCCGCTGCATCACGCAGTGGAAGGGTGAGCGCGGCCAGAAGGCGCTCGGCAAGTGGCGGGCGACGGCCCGCGAGGCCGGCAAGCAGTCCCGCCGGGTCCGCTTCCCCGACGTCGCGGACGCGGCGACCGGCAAGCAGGTTGCCTCACTTCTGGCCGCCGCCGACTTCGCCGCCGTACTCCACGAGAGCGGCGACGCACCCCTGGCCGCCGCCGAACTCCCCGCCTCGGGCGACATCGTGCTGGTCGTCGGACCCGAAGGGGGCGTCTCCCCCGAGGAGTTGGCGCTCTTCGCGGAAGCCGGCGCCCGGCCCTACCGCCTGGGCCGCAGCGTCCTGCGCACCTCCACCGCGGGCACCGCGGCGACCGCCGCCCTGCTGACCCGCACCGGCCGCTGGTCCTGACACGGCAACCGGCGGCCCGTCGCCACCGTGGCCGTATGCCCCCTACCGCCCGCCCCGGACCGGTGGGAGGCTGCCCTCCATGGGGGCATTGAGGCGGATTTGGCGTGTGGCTCCGGTGACCGTCGGCGCGGTCGTCGCCGTCGCGGGTGTGGTCGCGTGCGAACCGGGCGGGCTCAGTTCCGCGACCGTGGCGTACACGACCGACCGGACCATGACGCGTGAACTGGAGCGGCAGAAGGCCGACGTGCGGTGGCTCACCTGCACCGCGAACACCGGGGGTGACGGCTCCACCGCGTCGGCGAGCGAGGAGACCGTCGCCTCCGTCGACTGCGACGGGGAGACCGACGACGGCAAGGAGATCACCGTCGACGGCAAGGTGACCCGCGTCGTCAACGGCGCCTGTGTGCGCGGCGACCTCACGACCGAGGTGGACGGCAAGGAGTGGTTCCGGGTCAAGGGGCTGGGCAACTGCGACGCCACCAGCGCCCCGCCCGCGAACCGCCCCTCCCCGCAGCAGCCCGGGCCCACCGTGACCGTCACTCGGACCATCTGGTGCCCGGACGACCCGCACTGCCGCCCGGTCGAGGGCAAGTAGTCCGCCGGGCCGACGACCGGCAAGTGATCCAAACCTCTGTCGGAGGAACGCGCCGCTGCATAGGGTGAGGGGGTGACACAGCCCGCAGCGCCTGCCTACCTCCGCTTTCCGCACCCGCACGGCGAGTTGGTCGCCTTCACCGCCGAGGACGACGTGTGGCTCGCCCCGCTCGACGGCGGCCGGGCCTGGCGGGTCAGCGCCGACAACGTGCCGGTGAACCACCCGCGCGTCTCGCCCGACGGCACCACGGTCGCCTGGACCTCCACCCGGGACGGCGCCCCCGAGGTGCACGTCGCGCCCGTCGACGGCGGCCGCGCCGAGCGCCTCACCCACTGGGGCAGCATCAGGACCCAGGTACGCGGCTGGACCCCGGACGGCGAGGTCCTCGCCCTCAGCACCTACGGACAGGCCAGCCTGCGCCGCAGCTGGGCCCGCGCCGTCCCGCTCGACGGCGGACCGGCCGCCACCCTGCCGTACGGTCCCGTCGGCGACGTCGCGGACGGGCCGCACACCGTGCTGCTGTCCGCGCCGATGGGCCGCGAGGCCGCCTGGTGGAAGCGCTACCGGGGCGGCACGGCGGGCAAGTTGTGGATCGACCGCGAGGACGACGGCGAGTTCGTACGCCTCCACGGCGACCTCGACGGCAACATCGAGTACCCCTTCTGGGTCGGCGACCGCGTCGCCTTCCTCTCCGACCACGAGGGCACCGGCGCCGTCTACTCCTCCCTCGCCGACGGCTCCGACCTGCGCCGCCACACGCCGCTCGACGGCTTCTACGCCCGGCACGCCGCGACCGACGGCACCCGCGTCGTCTACTCCAGCGCCGGTGAGCTGTGGACCCTCGACGACCTCGACGGCGCCGAGCCCCGCCGGCTGGACATCCGGCTCGGCGGCGCCCGCGTCGACCTCCAGTCCTACCCGCTGAACGCCGCCCGCTGGTTCGGCTCGGCCTCCCCCGACCACACGGCACGCGGCAGCGCCGTCGCCGTCCGGGGCGCCGTGCACTGGGTCACCCACCGCGCCGGACCGGCCCGCGCCCTCACGGCGACGCCCGGGGTCCGCACCCGGCTGCCCCGCACCTTCCGCGTCGACGGCGAGGAGTGGGTGGTGTGGGTGACGGACGCCGAGGGCGACGACGCCCTGGAGTTCGCGCCCGCCACCGGACTCGCGCCCGGCACCACCGCGCGGCGCCTGGCCGCCGGACGGCTCGGCCGGGTGCTGCACCTCGCCATGGCCCCCGACGGCAGCCGGGCCGCCGTCGCCTCGCACGACGGGCGGGTCCTGCTCGTCGAGCGCGAGAGCGGCGAGGTCCGCGAGGTCGACCGCAGCGAGGACGGCGACGCCTCCGGGCTGGTCTTCTCGCCCGACTCCGCCTGGCTCGCCTGGTCCCACCCCGGCCCCGACCCGCTGCGCCAGCTCAAGCTCGCCAACACCACCGACCTGTCGGTGAGCGAGGCGACGCCGCTGCGCTTCAAGGACTACGCGCCCGCCTTCACCCTGGACGGCAAGCACCTCGCCTTCCTCTCCACCCGCTCCTTCGACCCCGTCTACGACGAGCATGTCTTCGACCTGGCCTTCATCGAGGGCGCCCGGCCGTACCTGATCACGCTCGCCGCGACCACGCCCTCGCCCTTCGGCCCGCAGCGCCACGGCCGCCCCTTCGAGACCCCGGACCGGGAGGAGACCCCCGACAGCGAGGGCACCCCGACCACCCGGATCGACATCGAGGGCCTCGCCGACCGCATCGTGCCCTTCCCGGTCGAGGCCGCCCGCTACTCCGGGCTGCGCGCCGCCAAGGACGGCGTCCTGTGGCTGCGCCACCCGCTCACCGGCGTCCTCGGCGCCTCCCGCGCCACCCCGGACGCCCCCGACCCGAACACCGAGCTGGAGCGGTACGACCTCGCCCAGCAGCGCGTCGAGCATCTCGCGGGCGACGCAGACCACTTCGAGGTCAGCGGCGACGGCAAGCGGGTGCTGCTGTGGGCCGACGGGCGGCTCAAGGTCGTGCCCAGCGACCGGCGGGCCTCCGGCGACGAGGACAGCGACACCAACATCGGTGTGGACCTGGGCCGGGTGCGGCAGACCGTCGACCCGGCCGCCGAGTGGCGCCAGATGTTCGACGAGACCGGCCGCATCATGCGGGACCACTTCTGGCGGGCCGACATGAACGGCGTCGACTGGGACGGCGTCCTCGACCGCTACCGGCCCGTCCTGGACCGCCTCGCCACCCACGACGACCTGGTCGACCTCCTCTGGGAGGTGCAGGGCGAACTCGGCACCTCGCACGCCTACGTCACCCCGCGCGGCGGCCACGGCTCCGGTGCCCGGCAGGGCCTGCTCGGCGCCGACCTCTCCCGGCACGAGGACGGCACCTGGCGCATCGACCGCGTCCTGCCCTCGGAGACCTCCGACCCCGACGCCCGCTCCCCGCTCGCCGCGCCCGGCGTCGCCGTGCGCGCGGGGGACGCGATCGTCGCGGTCGCCGGACAGCCCGTGGACCGGGTCACCGGACCCGGCCCGCTGCTGGTCGGCACGGCGGGCAAGGCCGTCGAGCTGACCATCTCCCCGTCCGGCGGCGGCGAACTGCGGCACGCCGTCGTCGTCCCCCTCGCCGACGAGGAGCCGCTGCGCTACCACGCGTGGGTCGCCGACCGCCGCGCCTACGTCCACGAGAAGTCCGGCGGCCGGCTCGGCTACCTGCACGTTCCCGACATGCAGGCGCCCGGCTGGGCCCAGATCCACCGCGACCTGCGCGTCGAGGTGGCCCGCGAGGGCCTGGTCGTCGACGTCCGCGAGAACCGCGGCGGGCACACCTCCCAGCTCGTCGTGGAGAAGCTGGCCCGGCGCATCGTCGGCTGGGACCTGCCCCGCGGGATGCGCCCCTCCAGCTACCCGCTGGACGCGCCCCGCGGCCCGGTCGTCGCCGTCGCCAACGAGTTCTCCGGCTCCGACGGCGACATCGTCAACGCCGCCATCAAGGCACTCGGCATCGGCCCCGTCGTCGGCACCCGCACCTGGGGCGGCGTCATCGGCATCGACAGCCGCTACCGCCTGGTCGACGGCACCCTGATCACCCAGCCCAAGTACGCCTTCTGGCTGGAGGGTTACGGCTGGGGCGTGGAGAACCACGGCGTCGACCCCGACGTGGAGGTCTGGCAGCGCCCCCAGGACCACGCGGCGGACCGCGACCCCCAACTGGACGAGGCGATCCGGCTGGCCCTGGAGTCACTGGAGTCGGCCCCAGCCAAAACACCGCCAAGTATCCCCACCTAGGGGCGCGGGGCTGTGTCGCTCTGCGGCTCCGCCGCGTGGGCGCGATCAACCCTCACCGGCCCGCACCCGACCGACTACCATGCCCCCATACCAGCCCACCTGCGAAAAGGAGCGCACGCGCATGGCAGGGGAACCCCAGGACGACTGCCTGTTCTGCAAGATCGTCGCAGGCCAGATCCCCGCGACGATCGTCCGCGAGACGGACACCACCGTCGCCTTCCGCGACATAAACCCCCAGGCCCCCACCCACGTCCTGGTGATCCCCAAGGCGCACCACCGCGACGCCGCCGCGCTCGCCGCCGGTGCCCCGGACCTCGCCGCGGACGTCCTGCGCGAGACGCAGGCGGTCGCCGACCAGGAGAAACTGGACAGCTATCGGACCGTCTTCAACACCGGCACCGGTGCCGGCCAGACCGTCTGGCACGCGCACGCCCACGTCCTCGGCGGCCGCGGCCTCGAATGGCCCCCCGGATAGCCCACGATGTCCGTACGTGAACTGGTCGTCCTCGGTACCGCAAGCCAGGTCCCGACCCGGCACCGCAACCACAACGGGTACCTGCTGCGCTGGGACGGCGAGGGCATCCTGTTCGACCCCGGCGAGGGCACGCAGCGCCAGATGCTCCGCGCCGGGGCCGCCGCCCACGACCTGAACCGGATCTGCGTCACGCACTTCCACGGCGACCACAGCCTGGGCCTGGCCGGTGTCATCCAGCGCATCAACCTCGACCAGGTCCCGCACGAGATCACCACCCACTACCCGCGCTCCGGACGCCGCTTCTTCGAACGACTGCGGTACGCCACCGCGTACCGCGAGACGGTCGCGCTCACCGAGTCGCCGGTGGACACGGACGGGCCGCTGGCGGTCACCCCCGCCTACACCCTCGACGCCCACAAGCTGTCCCACCCCGTCGAGTCCTACGGCTACCGCCTCACCGAACCCGACGGCCGCCGCATGCTCCCCGACCGCCTGGCCGCACACGGCATCACGGGCCCCGACGTCGGCCGCCTCCAGCGGGAGGGCTCGCTGGGCGGCGTCCGGCTCGACGAGGTCAGCGAGGTCCGCCGCGGCCAGCGGTTCGCGTTCGTCATGGACACCCGGCTCTGCCCGGGGGTGCACACGCTCGCCGAGGGCTGCGACCTGCTGGTCATCGAGTCCACCTTCCTCGACGAGGACGAGGCGCTCGCCACCGACCACGGCCACCTGACCGCCGGCCAGGCCGCCCGGGTCGCCCGGGACGCGGGCGTGCGGCACCTGGTGCTGACCCACTTCAGCCAGCGCTACTCCGAGCCCGAGGAGTTCGAGCGGCAGGCGAGGGCCGCCGGGTTCGCGGGCGAGCTGACCGTGGCCCGTGACCTCACCCGGATCCCCGTTCCGAAACGTCGGTGAAACCGCCGTACGATGCTCTGATGTCCCTGCCCAAAGCTGAACTGCACCTCCACATCGAAGGCACCCTGGAGCCGGAGCTGGCCTTCGAGCTGGCCGCCCGCAACAGTGTGCCCCTGCCGTACGCCGACGAGGACGCGCTGCGCGAGGCGTACCGGTTCGAGGACCTCCAGTCCTTCCTCAACCTGTACTACGAACTGATGGCCGTCCTGCGCACCGAGCGGGACTTCGAGGACCTCGCCGACGCCTACCTCGCCCGCGCCGCCGCGCAGGGCGTGAGGCACGCGGAGATCTTCTTCGACCCGCAGGCCCACCTCGCCCGGGGCGTGGAGATGGGCACGGTCGTGGAGGGGCTGTGGCGGGCGCTGGGCCGCAGCCGGGAGAACCACGGTGTCTCCACCCGGCTGATCATGTGCTTCCTGCGCGACGAGTCCGCCGAGTCGGCCCTCGCGACGCTGGACGCCGCGAAGCCGTACCTGGACCGCATCACCGGCGTCGGCCTGGACTCCGCCGAGGTCGGCCACCCGCCGGTCAAGTTCCGCGAGGTGTACGAGGCCGCCGCCGCGCTCGGGCTGCGCCGGGTCGCGCACGCGGGCGAGGAAGGGCCGCCGGAGTACGTCACCGAGGCCCTGGACGTCCTGGGCGTCGAGCGCGTCGACCACGGCCTGCGCTCGCTGGAGGACCCGGAGCTGGTGGCGCGGCTGGTGCGCGACCGCGTCCCGCTGACCCTGTGCCCGCTGTCCAACGTCCGGCTGCGTACGGTCGACACCCTCGCCGAGCACCCCCTGCCGGTGATGCTCGACGCGGGCCTCATGTGCACCGTCAACTCCGACGACCCGGCCTACTTCGGCGGCTACGCGGGCGACAACTTCGACGCCGTGCGCCTCGCCCTCGGGCTCACCGAGGAGCGGCTGCGGGAACTGGCCCGCAACTCGTTCCTCGCCTCCTTCCTGGAGGACGACGAGGAACTGCGGGCGCGCTGTCTGGCCGAGGTGGCGGAGTACACCTTCCCCACCGGGTGACGCGGCGGCACCGCACCGGTCGGCCGCACCATTGACGCCTCGGGGGCGGGCTCTCTAATCTCGAACTCCATATATGGATGCCGTTTACATATGGAGACGGCAGTCCGGGGCCCCGTCCGCCGCCGGACCCGACCTGCCAGGAGCCGCCCGTGACCGCCGACCTCACCATCACGGCCGTCCACCTCACGCCGATCCTCGTGGCGGACCCTCCGCTGCTCAACACGCAGGGCGTGCACCAGCCGTACACGCCCCGCCTGATCATCGAGGTCGAGACCGCCGACGGGGTCAGCGGCATCGGTGAGACCTACGGCGACGCCAAGTACCTGGAACTGGCCCGGCCCTTCGCCGAGAAGCTGATCGGCCGTCAGGTCAGCGATCTGAACGGCCTGTTCACCGCGGCCGACGAGGTCGCCGTCGACGGCTCCCGGGTCTTGGCCCAGGTCGACGTCGGCGGGCTGCGCGGCGTCCAGACCGCCGACAAGCTGCGCCTGTCCGTCGTCTCGGGCTTCGAGGTCGCCTGCCTGGACGCCCTCGGCAAGGCGCTCGGCCTGCCCGTGCACGCGCTGCTGGGCGGCAAGGTCCGCGACCGTGTCGAGTACAGCGCCTACCTCTTCTACAAATGGGCCGCCCACCCCGAGGGCGTCGCCGCCGAACGGGACGACTGGGGCGCCGCCCTCGACCCGGCCGGCGTGGTCGCACAGGCCCGCGCCTTCACCGAGCGGTACGGCTTCACCTCCTTCAAGCTCAAGGGCGGTGTCTTCCCGCCCGACGAGGAGATCGCCGCGATCAGGGCGCTCGCCGACGCCTTCCCCGGACACCCGCTGCGCCTGGACCCCAACGGCGCCTGGTCCGTGGAGACCTCGCTCAGGGTCGCCGGGGAACTGGGGGACCTCCTGGAGTACCTGGAGGATCCCGCGCTCGGCACGCCGGCCATGGCCGAGGTCGCCGCGAAGACCGGGGTGCCGCTCGCCACCAACATGTGCGTGACGACGTTCGACGAGATCCGGGAGGCGTTCACCGAGGGCGCCGTCCAGGTCGTGCTCTCCGACCACCACTACTGGGGCGGGCTGCGCAACACCCAGCAGCTCGCCGCCGTCTGCCGCACCTTCGGTGTGGGCGTGTCCATGCACTCCAACACCCACCTCGGGATCAGCCTCGCCGCCATGACCCACGTCGCGGCCACCGTCCCCGGCCTGCACCACGCCTGCGACTCCCACTACCCCTGGCAGTCCGAGGACGTGCTCACCGAACGACTCGTCTTCGACGGCGGCCGCGTCACCGTCTCCGACGCGCCCGGCCTCGGTGTCGAACTCGACCGCGACCGCCTGGCGTTCCTGCACCGGCGCTGGCTGGAGGACGACGGCACCCTGCGCGACCGCGACGACGCCGCCGCGATGCGGGTGGCGGACCCGGACTGGGTCACGCCCTCCGTGCCGCGCTGGTAGGGCGCGGGCATTGTCGGCGGCGTGGTGCACACTGGCCAGACCCGCACCATGCCAGGGAGCGCACCGTGACAGCGTCCACCGTGTCCACCGCGTCCGACGTGCCCGCCATGCCCGCCACGCCGGCCGACGCGAGAACCCATCGCCACGCCCAGGACGAGGAATCGCACCGCCGGTCCCGGGTCGATCCTCTCGCCGCGCTGCGCGGCCCGCAGGACCCACCCTGGGACGTGTATCTGACCGGCACCGTCTTCCTCGACGTCGTCTTCACCGGGCTCGACTCCGCACCGGTGCGCGGCACCGAGTCCTGGGCGCGCGGCATGGGATCGAGCCCGGGCGGCATCGCCAACATGGCGACCGCGCTGGCCCGCCTCGGCCTGCGCACCTCGCTCGCCGCGGCCTTCGGCGACGACCACTACGGTGACTACTGCTGGGACGTCCTGGCCCAGGGCGAGGGCATCGACCTCGGCTCCTCGCGCACCGTTCCGGGCTGGCACTCGCCGGTGACGGTCTCGATGGCGTACGAGGGGGAGCGCACGATGGTCTCCCACGGCCACGAGCCGCCGCCGGAGGAGCCGTCGCCCGACTGCCCGCCGCGTGCGCGGGCCGCCGTCGCCTCCCTCACGCCCGGCGTGAGCGCCCCCTGGATCGCCCAGGCCGCCGCCCGCGGCACCCGCGTCTTCGCCGACGTCGGCTGGGACGACACCGGCGCCTGGGACCTGGCCGGGCTCTTCGACCTCGCGCACTGCGAGGCCTTCCTGCCCAACGCGGAGGAGGCCATGCGCTACACCGGAGCCACCTGCCCGCGCGCCGCGGCGCACGCCCTGACCGAGCACGTGCCGCTCGCCGTGGTCACCCTCGGCGCGGAGGGCGCGTACGCGGTGGACCGGCGGACGGGGGAGAGCGCCGAGGTCCCGGCGATCGAGGTGGAGGCCCTGGACCCGACCGGTGCGGGGGACGTCTTCGTCGCCGGGTTCGTCACCGGCACCCTGGCCGGCTGGCCCCTGGCCGACCGGCTGGCCTTCGCCGGTCTGACCGCCGCCCTCTCGGTCCAGGAGTTCGGCGGCTCCCTGTCGGCGCCCGGCTGGGGCGAGATCGCCACCTGGTGGCGCAAGGTCCAGTCGGTCCGGGGCCAGGACCCCACGGCCCTGCGCCGCTACGCGTTCCTCGCCGCCCTGCTCCCCGACGACCCGCCCGCCGCCTGGCCCCTGCGCCGGGCCGTCCCGACGATCGGCTTCCGCCCCCCGTCCTGACCGCCCGGCCCCGGGCTCAGAACCCGAGCCGTCGCAGCTGCTTGGGGTCGCGCTGCCAGTCCTTGGCGACCTTCACGTGGAGGTCCAGGCTGTGTCGATCTGCGGCTGCCGCCGCGTGGCCGGCGTGCGGGGCAGGGGGCGCGTCAGAACCCGAGCCGTCGCAGCTGCTTGGGGTCGCGCTGCCAGTCCTTGGCGACCTTCACGTGCAGGTCGAGGAAGACCGGCGTGCCGAGGAGGGCCTCGATCTGCTTGCGGGACTTGATGCCGACGTCCTTCAGGCGCTTGCCCTTGGGGCCGATGATGATGCCCTTCTGGCTGGGGCGTTCGATGAAAACGTTGGCGTGGATGTCCAGGAGCGGCTTGTCGGCGGGGCGGTCCTCGCGCGGGAGCATCTCCTCGACGACCACCGCGATGGAGTGCGGCAGCTCGTCCCGTACGCCCTCCAGCGCGGCCTCCCGGATCAGCTCGGCGACCATGACCTGCTCGGGCTCGTCGGTCAGGTCGCCCTCGGGGTAGAGCGCGGGGCCCTCGGGCAGCAGCGGGGTCAGCAGGTCCGCGAGCAGGTCGACCTGCTTGTTCCCGGTCGCCGACACCGGGACGATCTCCGCCCAGGTGATGCCCAGTTCCTCGCCGAGCCGGTCGATCGCGATCAGCTGCTCGGCCAGGGTCTTGCCGTCCACCAGGTCGGTCTTCGTGACGATCGCGACCTTCGGCGTCTTCCGGATCCCCGCCAGCTCCTTGGCGATGAAGCGGTCACCGGGGCCCAGCTTCTCGTTGGCCGGCAGACAGAAACCGATGACGTCCACCTCGGCCCACGTCGTGCGCACCACGTCGTTCAGCCGCTCGCCCAGCAGCGTGCGCGGCTTGTGCAGCCCAGGGGTGTCCACCAGGATCAGCTGGGCCTCCTCGCGGTGCACGATGCCCCGCACGGTGTGCCGCGTGGTCTGCGGACGGTTCGAGGTGATCGCCACCTTCTGCCCGACCAGAGCGTTCGTGAGGGTGGACTTGCCCGCGTTGGGGCGGCCCACGAAGCAGGCGAAGCCGGCCCGGTGAACAGTCTCGGCCGGTTCTTCGGATGACTGGGTACGAACGCTCATGGCGCCCATTGTCCCTGATCCCCGGAGCCCCGCCGTACCAAGGTCGACGGCAGGGCCGCCCTCAGCCCGCGCTCACCGTGGAGCGGACCGTACCGTCGGGCGAGGCGACCAGCACCGGTGTCCCGGGACCGCCCAGGTCCCGTACCGCCGCCCGGTCCTCCGCCGACGCCGCCTCCGCCTCGGTCACCACGGCCGCCGCCTCCAGGGACTTCGCGCCGGACGCCACCGCCATCGCCACCGCGGTACGCAGCGCGCTCAGCTTCAGCGAGTCCAGGTCCACGGTCCCGGCGACGTAGGTGCGTCCGGTCTCGTCGCGCACGGCCGCCCCCTCGGGCACACCGTTGCGGGCCCGGGCGGAACGGGCCAGGGTGACGATCTTGCGGTCCTCGGGGTCGAGGGCGGGAGTCTCGGTCATGGACCGAGCATACGTTCAGTGATCAGGAGCGGGCTCAGGGACGGTCGAGACGGAGGCGTTCCGCGCGCGGCAGACCGGCGACCACCAGGTCGTACGAGTCCTCGACCAGCTCCCGGACCACCCGGTCCGGGAGTCCGCCGTCGGCGGTCACCGTGTTCCAGTGCCGTTTGTTCATGTGCCAGCCCGGAACGATCAGCCCCGGGTGCTCGCCCCGCAGCCGCACCGCCTCGTCCGGGTCGCACTTGAGGTTGACCGTGAGCGGGCGCCCGTCCAGCGAGGACAGCGCGAACATCTTCCCCAGCACCTTGAAGACCGAGGTCTCCGGGTTGAAGGGGAAGTCCTCCACCGAGGCGTTGAAGGACAGGCAGAAGTCGCGCAGCTCCTCGGGACTCACTCCTGCAACGCCTCCCTCGGGACCTCCGTGGCGCCCACCGGCTCCGCCAGCACCGTCACGATCTTGTTCCGGCGGCCCGCCGCGGCCTCCGCGGTCAGCCGCAGTTCCCGCCCGTCGGGCAGCTCCACGATCGAGGAGGCACCGGCGATCGGCACCCGGCCCAGCGCCTTGGCCAGCAGACCGCCCACCGTCTCCACGTCCTCGTCGTCGAACGCGTCCAGGCCGTACAGCTCGCCCAGGTCGCCGATGTCGAGACGCGCGGTGACCCGGTAGCGGTCCCCGCCCAGCTCCTCGACCGGCGGCAGCTCCCGGTCGTACTCGTCGGTGATCTCGCCGACGATCTCCTCCAGGATGTCCTCGATGGTGACGATGCCGGCCGTGCCGCCGTACTCGTCGATGACGACGGCGACGTGGCTGCGCTCCTTCTGCATCTCGCGCAGCAGGTCACCGGCGTTCTTGGTGTCGGGCACGAAGGTCGCCGGGCGCATCGCGGTGGAGACCAGGTCGCTCTCCGCCTCCCGGCTGATGTGCGTCCTGCGGACCAGGTCCTTCAGGTACACGATGCCGACGATGTCGTCCTCGCTGTCCCCGGTGACCGGGATGCGCGAGAAGCCCGAGCGCAGGGCGAGGGTGAGCGCCTGCCGGATGGTCTTGTAGCGCTCGATGACCACGAGGTCGGTGCGCGGGACCATGACCTCGCGCACGAGGGTGTCGCCCAGTTCGAACACCGAGTGCACCATGCGGCGCTCCTCGGCCTCGATCAGGGACTCCTTCTCGGCGTAGTCGACCAGCGCGCGCAGCTCCGCCTCGGAGGCGAAGGGGCCGCGGCGGAAGCCCTTGCCGGGGGTGAGCGCGTTGCCGATGAGGATGAGCAGCGACGGGATCGGGCCCATCACGCGGGCCAGCGGCACCAGCACGTACGCCGCGACCGTCGCCGTGTTCAGCGGGTGCTGGCGGCCGATGGTGCGCGGGGAGACCCCGACGGCGACGTACGAGACGAGCACCATCACGGCGATGGCGATCAGCAGGGCCTCGGTGGTGTTGGCGAACTCCTGCAGGCAGGCGTACGCGACCAGCGCGGCGGCCGCCATCTCGCAGGCGACCCGGACCAGCAGCGCCACGTTGAGATAGCGCGTCGGGTCGGCGGCGACCTTGGCGAGCTTCTCGCCACCGCGCCGCCCGGACCGTACCGCCTCCTCGGCGCGGAAGCTGGAGACCCGCGCGAGGCCCGCCTCCGCGCAGGCGGCGAGCCAGGCGACCACGATCAGGGCCACGGCGCCCGCGACCAGGGGGAGGCTCATGAGACGGTCGGGGCCGGAGACGGGCCGGTCAGGCCCCGCTCCGCACGCCAGCCGTCCACGATGGCGGCCTGGAGACCGAACATCTCGGCCTTCTCGTCCGCCTCCTCGTGGTCGTAGCCGAGCAGGTGCAGCACCCCGTGGACGGTGAGGAGCTGGAGCTCCTCGTCCATGGAGTGCTGCGTCGGCGCCTCGGTGCCCTGCTTGGCGGCGACCTCCGGGCAGAGCACGATGTCGCCGAGCAGCCCCTGCGGCGGCTCGTCCTCCTCCTTGGCGGGCGGGCGCAGCTCGTCCATCGGGAAGGACATCACGTCGGTGGGACCGGGCAGGTCCATCCACTGGAGGTGCAGCTGCTCCATGGCGCCGTCGTCCACGACGATCACCGAGAGCTCGGAGAGCGGGTGGATGCGCATCCGCGCGAGCGCGTAGCGGGCGATGTCGAGGATCGCCTGCTCGTCGACCTCGGTTCCGGACTCGTTGTTGACGTCGATCGACATGGTCGTGCTGGTCTACTTCCCCTTGGCCTTGGCACCGTTGCGCGGAGCGTGGCCGCCCTTGTGGGAGCCGTTCTCGGTGCCGTTGCGGCTGTCGTACAACTCGTAGGCGTCGACGATACGGCCCACCAGCTTGTGCCGGACCACGTCGTGCGACGTGAGCCGGGAGAAGTGGACGTCCTCGACGCCGTCCAGGATCTCCTGGACCTGCCGCAGGCCCGACTTGGTGCCGCCGGGCAGGTCGACCTGCGTCACGTCACCCGTGATCACGATCTTCGACTCGAAGCCGAGGCGGGTGAGGAACATCTTCATCTGCTCGGGGCTGGTGTTCTGGGCCTCGTCCAGGATGATGAACGCGTCGTTCAGCGTGCGGCCGCGCATGTACGCCAGCGGCGCGACCTCGATCGTCCCGGCCGCCATCAGGCGCGGGATCGAGTCGGGGTCGAGCATGTCGTGCAGCGCGTCGTACAACGGGCGCAGATACGGGTCGATCTTCTCGTAGAGCGTGCCCGGCAGGAAGCCGAGCCGCTCGCCGGCCTCGACCGCCGGACGGGTCAGGATGATCCGGTTGACCTGCTTGGACTGGAGGGCCTGTACGGCCTTCGCCATCGCCAGGTAGGTCTTGCCGGTGCCCGCGGGGCCGATGCCGAAGACGACGGTGTGCTTGTCGATCGCGTCGACGTACCGCTTCTGGTTCAGCGTCTTGGGGCGGATGGTGCGGCCGCGCGAGGACAGGATGTTCTGCGTGAGCACCTCGGCCGGGGTCTCCTGGCCGTCGCTCTCCCCGTTCTCGCTCGCCTTGAGCATGGCGATCGAGCGTTCCACTGCGTCCTCCGTCATCGGCTGCCCCGTGCGGAGCACCAGCATCATCTCGTCGAAAACGCGCTGAATGAGGGCGACCTCGTGGGTGTCGCCGACGGCGCTGATCTCATTGCCCCGGACATGGATGTCGGCCGCCGGGAAGGCCTTCTCGATCACGCGCAGGAGGGAGTCTCCGGAGCCCAGGACGGTCACCATGGGGTGCTGGGCGGGGACGCTGATCTGTGCTCTCGCCTGCCCCTGCGCGGGGGTGTGGGCTGAGGGTGTCTGAGTCATGGGCCGGCGCTCTAGGCCTGCTCGTCCTCCTCTGCGGCGCGTGCCGCGTGACGGGTGTGGTCTGCTGCCTCCAGCGTACGACTCCCCGCCGACAGCGCCGAGGTTTTTATATGGGCGGCCCTCCGGCGGCGCCCGGCCGCCCGCCCGGCCGCCCCTCGCGGACCAGGTCCCGGAACCACCCGTACGACGCCTTGGGCGTGCGCTCCAGCGTCGTGAAGTCCACGTGGACCAGTCCGAACCGCCGGGCGTACCCCTCGGCCCACTCGAAGTTGTCGAGGAGCGACCACACGAAGTAGCCGCGCACGTCCACCCCCGCCTCGACGGCCCGGTGCAGGGCGCGGACGTGTCCGTCGAGGTAGGCGATGCGGTCCCGGTCGTCCAGGCCCTCGTAGGAGCAGCCGTTCTCGGTGATGACGACGGGCGGGAGCCGCTCGCCGTAGCGGTCGCGCAGGCCGGTGAGCAGCTCGGTCAGCCCCTCGGGGACGACCGGCCAGCCGAAGTCCGTCAGCGGCCGGTCCTCGACGGCGCGCAGCGAGAAGGGCAGTCCGGCGGGCAGGGTCACCCCGCCGGCCCCGGCCCCGGACTCGGTGCCCAGCGGGGCGCCCACCCGGGCCGGCGCGTAGTAGTTCACGCCGTAGAAGTCCAGCGGCTCCGCGACGACCTCCAGGTCCGCCGCCACGTCCCCGGGCATCAGCTCGCCGATGCCCTCCGGGTAGCGCCCGGTCAGCAGCGGGTCGCTGAACATCCGGTTCAGCAGGACGTCGTACAGGTCCGCCGCCTCCCGGTCGGCCGGGTCGTTTGAGGCGGGCCAGGTGGGCCCGTGCGAATTGGCGATGCCGATGTCCGTGGCGCCCGCCGCGCGCAGCGCCCGTACCGCCAGACCGTGCGCGAGGAGCTGGTGGTGGGCGACCGGCAGGGCGTCGAAGAGCAGCGTGCGGCCGGGGGCGTGGGTGCCGAGGGCGTGGCCGAGCAGGGTGTGCTCGGCGGGTTCGTTGAGGGTGATCCACTTGCCGACCCGGTCGCCCAGCCGGTCGGCGACGACCGACACGTACGCGGCGAACCGGGCGGCGGTGTCCCGCTCCAGCCAGTCCAGGCCGGCCGGCAGGTCCCAGTGGAAGAGCGTCGGCACCGGCCGGACGCCCGCCGCGCACAGGTCGTCGACGAGGCGGTCGTAGAAGTCGAGGCCGCCGGGCGAGTTCACCCGGGGCCAGGAGACCGAGAAGCGGTACGCGTCCACGCCGAGGTCCGCCAGCAGCGCCACGTCCTCGCGGTGGCGGTGGTAGTGGTCGCAGGCCACCGCCGCCGTCGAGCCGTCCTTCACCCGCCCCGGCAGGTCCGTGAAGTCGTCCCACACGGAGCGCTCGCGCAGGCCGGCCGCGCCCTCGATCTGATGGGCCGAGGTCGACACGCCCCACAGGAAGCCGTCCGGGAACCGGGGGAGCGGGTCCGGGGCCGTGCCCGTGCTCGGATCAGTCGCCATGCGCGGATCATCCGCACCCCCGGCGCGGGAAGTCAACGCCCGTGCACGTCAACGGCGTTCCGCGTTACGCACCCTCCTTCAGCACCCGGGAGATCAGCCTGCGCTGCTCGTCCGTCAGCCGGGGGTCGGCGGCGTACACCGTCTTCCCGTCCACGGTGATCTGGTAGCTGAACCCGTCCGGGACCCCGACCGGGGGCGTGGCCCGGCCGTCCGCGCACGCCCGCTCGGCCAGCGCGTGCCACTCGCCCGCGTCGGGGCGCTCGGCCGTATCGACCTCCGCGTGGCGCTCGATGCCCGCGAAGCCTCCTGTGCGCCTCACCAAAATCCGCATGCCACCGTGTCTAGTACGGAACTACGGCGTGCGCACCCCGACCTGCTCCCAGGCCTTGCGCACCGCCTCCAGTTCCTCGCCGTCGCCGTAGCGCTCCCGGGCGGCCTTCAGGGTGAGCGTCGCGAAGTCCGCGAACAGCGCGTCCTGCGCCAGCTCACCGCCGGTCAGCACGTCGTACCAGATCTGCCCGGCCCGCTCCCAGGCGTGCCCGCCGAGCGCGGTGGCCAGCAGGTGGAAGGCGTGGTTGGGGATGCCGGAGTTGATGTGCACACCGCCGTTGTCGCGGCCGGTGCGGACGAAGTCGTCCATCGTCGCGGGCTGCGGGTCCTTGCCGAGCACGTCGTCGTCGTACGCCGTGCCCGGCGCCTTCATGGAGCGCAGCGCCACGCCCGTCACGCGCGGGGCGAGGAGTCCGGCGCCGATCAGCCAGTCGGCCTCGGCGGCGGTCTGGCCGAGCGAGTACTGCTTGACGAGGGCCCCGAAGACGTCCGAGACCGACTCGTTCAGGGCGCCCGGCTGGCCGTAGTAGGTCAGGTTGGCGGTGTGCTGGGTGACGCCGTGGGTCAGCTCGTGGCCGATCACGTCCAGGGCGACGGTGAAGTCGAGGAAGATCTCCCCGTCCCCGTCGCCGAAGACCATCTGCTCGCCGTTCCAGAAGGCGTTGTTGTACTCGCGGTCGTAGTGCACGGTCGCGTCCAGCGGCAGTCCGGCGCCGTCGACGGAGTCGCGCCGGTACACCTTGAGGAAGTGCTCGAAGGTGGCGCCCAGGCCCGCGTAGGCGCGGTTCACGGTGGCGTCCCGGCCGGGCTCCTCACCCTCGGTGCGCACCTTCTTGCCGGGCAGGTCGGTGCCGTGCCGGGCGTCGAAGACCGTGCGGTGCGGCTTCCCGGCCTCGGCACCGGCGCGCGGGGTGATCGTGGCGGCGCCGATGACCGTGGTCAGCTGTCGGTGGGTGCGCTCGAAGGCGTCGCGCTGGAGGGTGCGGCGGGCCGGTCCGGAGAGCACCGGATCGGCGTGCTGGGCCAGCCGGTCGAGGACGTGGGGCGGCACGATGGTGCAGAAGACGGGCTCGAAGCCCCCGTAGGTCGTCATGTCCGGCACCTTCGCACTGCGTGACGAGGGTGTCACCACCCGCAACCACGATTGGTGAAAATCGGCACCAAGGCGGCTCCGCGACCGCCGACAAGTGGTATACGGCACTTTTTGTCCCGGTTCCCTCCGTGGTCCCGCATACTGATACGGACCCGCGTGACCGGCGTGGCTCGGCTATGGTGCTGGGCATCATGCGTTTCGGGCTGCTTCTCCTTAGCTGCCGCGGCGAGGGCCTGTAAGAGGCCGACTCCCTCCCCGCGGAGCTTGGTGGTGCCGTCGGCCGTCCTTCCGGACCACGCGGACACCGCGGAACTCACGAGGAGCCCACGCCATCATGGCCAACCGCCAGCAGCCCAGCCCCATGCCGACAGCCAAGTACCGCGGGTACGAGCAGGTCGACATCGCCGACCGCACCTGGCCGGACCGGCGGATCACCGCCGCCCCCCGCTGGCTCTCCACCGACCTGCGCGACGGCAACCAGGCCCTGATCGACCCCATGTCGCCCGCCCGCAAGCGCGCGATGTTCGATCTGCTGGTCAAGATGGGCTACAAGGAGATCGAGGTCGGCTTCCCGGCCTCCGGCCAGACCGACTTCGACTTCGTACGCTCCATCATCGAGGACCCGGACGCCATCCCGGACGACGTCACGATCTCCGTGCTGACCCAGGCCCGCGAGGACCTGATCGAGCGCACGGTGGAGTCCCTGAAGGGCGCCAGGCGGGCCACGGTCCACCTGTACAACGCGACCGCCCCCGTCTTCCGCCGGGTCGTCTTCCGCGGCTCCCGGGACGACATCAAGCAGATCGCCGTCGACGGCACCCGGCTGGTCATGGAGTACGCCGAGAAACTGCTGGGCCCCGAGACGGACTTCGGCTACCAGTACTCGCCGGAGATCTTCACCGACACCGAGCTGGACTTCGCGCTGGAGGTCTGCGAGGCGGTGATGGACACCTACCAGCCCGGCCCCGGCCGCGAGATCATCCTCAATCTGCCCGCCACCGTGGAGCGTTCCACGCCGTCCACGCACGCGGACCGCTTCGAGTGGATGGGCCGCAACCTCTCCCGCCGCGAGTACGTCTGCCTGTCCGTCCACCCGCACAACGACCGCGGTACGGCGGTGGCGGCGGCCGAGCTGGCGCTGATGGCCGGCGCCGACCGCATCGAGGGCTGCCTGTTCGGACAGGGCGAGCGCACCGGCAACGTCGACCTGGTCACCCTGGGCATGAACCTGTTCTCCCAGGGCGTCGACCCGCAGATCGACTTCTCCGACATCGACGAGATCCGTCGCACGTGGGAGTACTGCAACCAGATGGAGGTCCACCCGCGCCACCCGTACGCGGGCGACCTGGTCTACACGTCCTTCTCCGGCTCCCACCAGGACGCCATCAAGAAGGGCTTCGACGCCATGGAGGCCGACGCGGCCGCGAAGGGCGTCACCGTCGACGACATCGAGTGGGCCGTCCCGTACCTGCCCATCGACCCGAAGGACGTCGGCCGCTCCTACGAGGCGGTCATCCGCGTCAACTCGCAGTCCGGCAAGGGCGGCATCGCCTACGTCCTGAAGAACGACCACAGCCTGGACCTGCCCCGCCGGATGCAGATCGAGTTCTCCAAGACCATCCAGGCCAAGACGGACGCCGAGGGCGGCGAGATCACGCCCAAGGCGATCTGGGAGGTCTTCCAGGACGAGTACCTGCCCAACCCGGACAACCCCTGGGGCCGCATCCAGGTGGCCAACGGCCAGACCACGACCGACCGCGACGGCGTCGACACCCTCACCGTCGAGGCGACCGTCGACGGCGCGGAGACCACCTTGGTCGGCACCGGCAACGGCCCGATCTCGGCGTTCTTCCACGCGCTGCAGGGCGTCGGCATCGACGTACGGCTGCTGGACTACCAGGAGCACACGATGAGCGAGGGCGCCTCCGCGCAGGCCGCCTCCTACATCGAGTGCGCCATCGGCGACAAGGTGCTGTGGGGCATCGGAATCGACGCGAACACCACGCGCGCCTCGCTGAAGGCCGTCGTCTCCGCCGTCAACCGCGCAACTCGCTGACCAGCCGAATCGGTGGTTTGGTGCCCCGCTCGCCGCAGAACGGCGGGCGGGGCGCCGTCATATACCGGCCATATATCTGTGCAGGTCACGGAAAGGTCTCGTCCCGGGTACTGACTCCACGTCGGTGATGTGGCTAACATCACGCCAGCGCGACGATGCTGTCGCGCCGTTACGGAGGTGCGACGTGCTGCCTGGACGGGGACGAAACGGCCGAGCTGCCCGGCTGCCACGCATCCTGGGCACCCGCACCGCGTGGACGCCGGTCGGCGACGGCGAGTTCTTCTGCCCCGGCTGCGGCGGCGACCGCAACTACCAGCGGCTCGCCGGACGGCGCCGCTTCACCCTGCTCGGCGTGCCCCTGCTGCCCCGCGGCGAGTCCGCGCCGACCGTCGAGTGCGCGGCCTGCCGCCGCCACTACGGCACCGAGGTCCTCGACCACCCCACCACCACCCGCTTCTCGGCGATGCTCCGCGACGCCGTCCACACCGTTGCCCTCGCGGTCCTCGCCGCCGGCGGTGCCTGTTCCCGCACCGCGCTGGAGACGGCGGCCGTCGCGGTGCGCGCGGCCGGCTTCGAGGACTGCACCGAGGAGCAGCTGAACGCGCTCGTCGAGGCGCTGGAGGCGGACACCGGCCGGGTCCACGGCGAACCCTGCGTGCCGGGCCTCGCCATAGAACTGCACGAGGCGCTGGACCCGCTGGCCCCGCACCTCGCCACCGTCGGACGTGAGTCGATCCTGCTCCAGGGCGCCCGCATCGCCCTCGCCGACGGCCCCTACACCGCCGCCGAACGCGACGCCCTGGCGACGGTCGGGGCGGCCCTGACCCTCTGCTCCGACGACATCACCCGCCTCATGGAATCGGCGGGCACACCCTCCTGACCGAACGGCGGTGCGTCAGACAGGCCCTAGCCGGGCAGGTCGAGGCGCATGATCTGGCGGTGCATGCCCGGTCCGAAGTAGTCCTGGCGCAGCCCCCCGTCGGGCTCCTCCGGGCGGAAGCCCAGGGAGCGGTAGAGGAAGATCGCCGCGAGGTTGGCGGGCTCCACGGTCAGGCGCACGACGTCGATGCCGTCCCGGCGCAACCGGGTCAGGACCTCCGTCATCAGCTCCGTCCCCAGGCCGTGCCGGCGCCGGTCCGGGGTCACGCCCAGGCCGAGTATCCAGCTGTCCGCGCCGAGCGCCCGGGTGGCGGCCAGCACGTAGCCGCGCAGCCGGCCCGCGCCGTCGTCGAGCACCAGGAAGTGTTCCTCGTACATGTCGAAGAGCTGGCGCAGCAGGAAGCCGGGATAGGCGAACTCCCGGAACACCTCCTCGTCGAGCCGCCGCAGTTCGGGCAGATCGGACTCCCGGGCGGTGCGCAGGTCCAGAGGTGGGCCGTCCGGGCCGTCGGCGGCCCCCGGGAGCAGGTCGTGGCGGTCGAGGGAACGTTCCAGCGGTTCGGCGGTCATGCAGCCCCCAGTCAGCACGTGCGGACGTCAACTCCTCGCCACCGGAGCCCTACTCGAAGGAATGACGCTTCGTGTGGCGGCCGGTGACTCCTTCTGGCTAGAGTGAGCTTCCAACTTCGGCCGTGCAAGGGCGAGTTCGGGCGTGCGACGATGCGCCCGACGTGCGCCCGGCGGATGCGGAGTGGCGAGTTCCCTGCTGTCTCGCTGTGCCCCGGTGCCCTACCGTGCACAACACTGGGGTTTGTCCGGAATCGAATGGAACGCGGCAGGATGACTATGGATCGCAACGCCGACGCACCGTGGTCGAAGTTCGATCCGGAGGCGTACGTCGACGACAACTACCGGACACCGCTGGAGGTCGACCTCCTCATCGTCCGGCTGATGCGCGACCACTTCAGCCGCTGCTTCGCCGACGCCCCGCACCCGGTGCGCGGCATCGACGTCGGCGCCGGCGCCAACCTCTACCCCGCGCTCTCCATGCTGCCCTGGTGCGACAAGGTCCTGCTGCTGGAGTACGCGCACCCGAACGTCGAGTACCTGGAGAAGCAGGTCTCCCCGGCCGGGTACGACACCGCCTGGGACCCGTTCTGGAACGTGCTGTGCGAGGCCCCCGCCTACCGCGCCGTCGAGCCCAGGGAACTGGCCGGCGAGATCGTCCGGGTGGAGCGCGGCAACCTGTTCGACCTGGAGCACGGCCACCGCCGCTGGGGGCTCGGGACCATGTTCTTCGTCGCCGACTCGATGTCCGAGTGCCCCGAGGAGTTCCAGCGGGGCGTGCGCTGCTTCATGAACGCGCTCGGTGACGGAGCCCCGTTCGCCGCCGCCTTCATGAAGGAGTCCGTCGGCTACCGGGTCGGCGCCCACGACTACCCGGCCTACCGGGTGAACGAGGACCGGGTCAGGGAGAGCCTCGGGCCCTTCACCGGAGAGCTGGAGATCCACGATCTGCACCACATGGTGCGGCCGGGACACGAGGGAATGCTCCTCGCCCTGGGGCGGCGCAATTCGGAGATTGCCACCCCGTAGGAACGGGGACCATGCTGAACACAGGGCAACGAGATCTGTACGAGGGGTGCGGGGATGCAGATCAAGCCGCGGCAGCACCTGCTGGAGATCTGGCAGGCCATGGCCCGTCACTCGTTCGACGACGGGAAGCTCGTCCGGGGGGACACCGACGGGCTGAGCAGCGTCGCCGACGCCGAACGCCTGCTCTGCATCCTGTATCCGGCCACCGAGGTCCCCGCCTTCCGCCTCGACCAGCCCGACACCACCGAACGTGACATCCTGCGCGCCCTCGACCGCGTCGGCAGCCGGCTGGAGATCCCGCCCAACCTGATCACCGCGCTGACCCAGTTCATGCGCACCCACACCGGCACGGACGACAGCCCCACCTTCTCCGGCGGCCACTACTTCCGCCCCGCCGAGGCCGGCGGCGGGATCACCCACGAGCAGTACCAGCTCGGCGTGGTCGACTCCTACTCCATGTCCGTCACGCTCTGCCTCGCCACCCTCGGCTTCCTCAAGATCTACGAGAGCACCACCACCCGCCCCGAGGTGCGCAAGGCCGTCGCCGAGCTGCGGGACGCCACCAACACCCGGCTGACCGCCGCGATGGTCAGCCTGCTGCGCTCCTTCACCGTCAACGTCTTCGACGCCGAGTCCGAACAGGGCAGCCGGCTGATCGAGGTCATCGGACAGGGCGGGCAGTCCGACCGGCTCGTCCTCCAGCAGTTCTCCCGCCGGTTACGCCCGCTGCGCGCCACCATCATCGAGAGCATCTCCAGGGGCATCCAGGTCGACGAGGGCATCCGCGACGAGAGCCAGCTCTTCGAGTGCGGCTGGGCCTGGGGCATCGTCAAGGACGCGCCGAAGATCACCGACCTGAGCCTCCCCGTACCCGGCCAGCCCGACGGCATCGCCGACCGGCTGCCCTACGTGTACTTCACCGTCACCGCCCTCGACGGCATCCAGGACCTGTTCTCCGAGCGCACCCTCACCCTCGGTCTGCTCGACGAGGACCAGCAGAAGCTCGCCGAGATGCTGCGCCTGCGCTGGGAACTGAGCCAGCAGTACTGGTCCGCGATCGCGCGTTTCGGCAGCGAGCGCTGGCCTCTGGAGGACCTGCCCTGGCAGACCACCGGACTGCGCCTGGAGTCCGAGTACTTCTCCCTGACCGTCGCGGCCATCGTCGTCCACGACCTGGTCCGCCGGAAGGCGACCGACGACGACCTCACCCGCACCGTCGCCATCATGGAGCGCCTCGCCGACCGCGGCAGGGTCACCAGCAGAATGACCAGGAACGACCCCACCATCCGGCTGCACACCCCCGGCGTCACCATGCCGCTCGCCGGATCCGAGCGCTCCGGCGGGCAACTGCTGTGGCGGATGACCGACTTCTCCGCACAGCTCCTCAAGCGGATCATCCAGCTCGCCGAACTCTCCCGGAACATCGGCGCCCAGGACCGGCTGCTGCGCCTGGCCGAGCAGGCCTTCGAGCACCTGTGGGCCCGCCGCATCGACGACGAGGAAGGCGCCGGCCTCTGGGACAACGTCCAGGCCGTCTACCCCGAGGCCCACGAGGCCGGGCTGCGGATGTCCTGGAGCATCACCGAGCGCGTCACCGAGTGCCTCGTCGCCGCCCGCATCCTGTACGAGCAGCAGCCCATCCGCAGCCCCGAACTCGCCGAACTCGCCAGCGAACTGCTCAGCGAGGCCACCCACCTGTTCGGCAAGGAGCAACTGGAGGCGTCCGCCGCCGCCGACGGGAGCAGGGCCCGCGCCATGCGGAGCATCGAGAGCCGCCTCGACCGCGCCCGCAGCCTGGTCGACGACCGGCCCGCCACCGCCTTCGCCCTGGCCCTGCCCGTGCTCCAGGAACTCGACACCCTGGCCCAGGCCCGGGGCGCCGCCGCCCAGGAGGTGTGAGCGTGCTCGTCTTCGCCGCCTCCGACAAGGGAGGCACGGGGCGCTCGGTCACCAGCGCCAACCTGGCCTACCAGCGAGCCCTCACCGGCGACCACGTGGCCTACGTCGACTTCGACTTCGGCTCACCCACCGCCGCCGCCGTCTTCGACGTGCCCGGCGCCATGCGCGGCACCGAGGAACACGGCCTCCACTCCTACCTGGAGGGCGAGACCGCGGAACCAGTCCGCATCGACGTCTGGCGGCAGACCGAGCACCCCCTGCTGCGCGCCCGCCCCAACCAGTCCGGCCGCCTGGTGCTGTTCCCCGGCGACGCCGGCGGCGGCGAGTTCGCCACCGGCGAGGAGGCCCTGGAGCGCTGCATCGACCTGCTGCTCAAGCTCAACGGCGAGTTCGACGTCACCGTCGTCGACCTCAGCGCCGGCCGCAGCTACGCCGTCGACATGGTCCTCGCGGCCATCGCCCACCCGCGCATGCGCAACGTCCCCTTCCGCTGGCTGGTCTTCCACCGCTGGACCCGCCAGCACGTGATCGCCGCCTCCGGACTGGTCCACGCCGACCACGGCATCATCGGCGGCGGTGTCGAACGCGGCCACGACGAGGAGACCCTGCGCGCCGCCATCCGATTCGTACGAACGGCCGTGCCCGACCCCGAGTCGCCGCTGTGGTCCCAGGGCTCACCCGCCCAGACCGCCTGGATGCAGGCCTGTGACAAGGCGCTGCGCCGGCTCGCCACCGAGCACCGCATCGGAGACAGCGTCGTCCTCGGTGTCGTACCACTGGAGCCGATACTCCAGTGGCGCGAGCAGCTGATCACCGAGGAGGACGTGCTCACCACCCAGATAGCGAACAAGGAGACGCTGGGAGCCCTGGAGGAGATCGCCCGCCGCCTGACGGACGACGTGCATTGGGGGCGGCCGTGAGTGACGCCGTGTTCCGGGAGACCGCTGCCGAGGCGCGTACCCAGTCGGTGCCGCTGGCTCATCTCTCGCTGGAGCTGGGGCATCTCTACATGGAGGACTTCGAGGCCGGGCCGGAGCGGCTGCGGCGGCACTTCGCCGAGGTCAGGCCCTGGGTGGAGGCGGCGCGGGCCGCGGCCGGCGCGCGGGCCGGCGGCAAGCGGGCCCGGATCAGCACCTGCTTCCTGATCGACGACTACTTCAGCCGGTTCTCCACCCCGGCCGAGGTCGTCCCCATGCTCCTCGCGGAGGCCGAACGGGCCGGGCTCGCCGTCGACTACCTGGCCCGCGAGTCCGGCTGCGCCGTCACCGGCAAGACGCCCGTCGCGGAGGCGGTGGCCGGCCGCATCGTGGAATCGCCCGCCCCCGGCAGCTACGGCAGGCGCCCGCCCACCGCGCGGACCGGCTGGCTCGCCAACGGCGACCGCGGCACCGTCGTCCGCGCCGCCCAGGCGATGAAGCGGACCCCCGACTGGCAGCCGCCCCGGGAGACCGCCGCCCGCCGCCACTCCGTCTTCCTCGACGTCGAACTGTGGAACGACGATGCCGAGGGGCGCCGCACCTGGTCCTGCCCCTTCCTCGCCGCCGTGTGGCAGCTCGCCCGTCTCGGACTGCTGCGCGACGCCGGCGAGGCCGTCCTCGTCCCGCAGCCGCACACCGGCACCGGCTTCCCCGAGGACTGGGACGAACTGCCCTCCCTGGTCCGGCTCAACCCGCGCGCCGACCCCTTCTCCGCCTACCGGACCTGTTCCGTCGTGCCCAACCGTTTCCTCCCGGTCGAACACGCGGTGCGTGTGATCCTCGACCAGATCGAGGTCGACCCGGGGGCGCTGGCGCAGGTCGCCGAGCGTTCCGGGAACGAGCGCACGGCCGTCCCCGACTCGGTCGCCGACCGCGTCTCCTACGTCTTCTACACGGCGCCCTGAGATGGCGCCGCGGCAGAGCACCCCGCCCGCCGTCCTCGCCTGCGGCGAGATCCGCACCTGCCTGCTGCCCGCCCGGCAGGCCCTCGACATCCGCTCCGCCGCCCAGCTCCTCGGCCTGCGCGCCGACGAACGCGTCCTGCTCTCCGAGCGCCCGGGCCTCTACGCGCGTTCCCCCGACACCCTCACCGGCGTCGACTGCCCGCTGCCCAGCGCCAACGGCGCCCGGGTCCGCGCGGTGGGCACCGTCACCGCGCACGCCGCGCTCACCGAGGGGCGGGTCCTGCAGACCTCCGCGTACTGCCGCCTCCCCGCCGCCGGTCCCGACCAGCGGCGGCCCTGGGGCGAGTACCTGGTGCGGCCCGGAGTGGTCGAACCGCTCGGCAGGCTCCCGCACGAGGCGGTCGCGCAGGGCGTGCTCGGCGGCGGACGCCACGGCGACCTCGACGTCGGCCTGATCGCCGACGGGCTGCTCACCCGGCTGCTGCGCCACCCCCTGCTCGACCAGCGCCCGCCCTTCCGCTCCCGGCCCACCCGGCTGCGCTGGGTGGCCCTCCCCGCGGACCCGGGGGACGCCCCCTCCCTCGAACGGTTCACCCTCGCCGAGGACGAACTGCGCACCGTACGCCTGCGGGTGCCCGAGGACACCGACGGCGCCGACCTCGCGGCGCTCTGCGACGACCTCGCCCTGCACGACTGGCTCCTCACCACCGTCGTCCGCATGCTCGACGGCATCCGGCTCGGCGCCTCACCCGCGCAGGACGCCGGCGCCGTCGTACGGGCGCTGCGGCCGGCCGTGGACCACCTGCTGCACCTGTGGATGCCACGGGCCCGGGTGACCCGGGACCTGGCCCCGCTGTGGGACCCGCTGGAGGAACGGCCCGGCTTCACCCGGCAGTGGCAGGCGCTGGTGCAGCGCATCCGCGACCAGCTCACCCTGCACGCCATCCCCGCACCTCACCGGGAGGTGGAGCCGGCTCCCTGACCGGACCCAGCGCCTCCCACGCACATCCCCGCACCCCGATCCGACGCGCATCCCAACGGGGGGAGAAGCGAGATGAGCACGGCACAGTCACCCCGACCCGACGACACGGCCCGCACCCCGGGCCCGGCCGACCCGAGGGGCGAGTCCCCATGGGCGCGCATGCTGCTGGTCGCCCTCGTGGCCGGCGCCCTCTTCTGGAGCGTCACGGCACTGCTCAGCCCCGACGGCGGCACCCTGCGGCAGTTCGCGGCCGCCGTCCTCTGCGCCGGCGCGGCGGTACTCGTCCAGTACGTGCTCGGCCTGGCCCCACGCCCGGCCCACGAGCGGCTGGAGGAGCACACCCGCCGGGTGGAGAGCGCCCTCGCCGAGAACACCGCCGCCGTACGGGACGGGCTGAACCAGTACGACGACGAGCTGAAGTCCGGTCTGACCCGGTACACCGAGGACGTCAAGCAGCTCGTCGAGACGCACGTCACCCACGGGGACCACCGGTCCGGCGAGTCCGGGACGCCGCTGGACCCGGTCCGCATCGACAGCGTGCCCGACCTGGCCAAGGGCTTCGCCGACGTCCTGCTGCCCAGCCCCTCGATCCTGCACACCTTCGTCCACCTGGAGATGGAGCGGGTGGTCGGCCACATGGCGGACCTCACCAACCTGAGCGCCGAGTGCCCCGGCGAGAACCACGACTGGATGCTCACCCTCACCCGGGCCGCCGAGCAGTCCATCCTCGCCACCAGCACCTCCGTGGACCGGCAGTTCTGGAACAGCGAGCCCGCCGGACGCTACCTCGACGCCCAGCAGGCGGCCATCGACGAACAGGGCGTCGCGGTACGCCGCCTGTTCCTGCTGGAGAGCGCCCGCGAACTCGACGACCGGCTGCTGCGGCTGTGCGAGGAGCAGGAACTGCGCCGCATCGACGTCCGCGTGGCGGTCCTGCCCGAACTGCCCCCGCACCTCCAGCGCGGCACCACCAACGACTTCATCCTCTACGACGAGGAGGTGTCGTTCGAGATCGAACAGGACCTGCGCGACGTCAATGTGCGGACCCGCCTCACCGCGCGCCAGGACTACGTACGGGACCGGCTCAAGCGCTTCCGGGAACTCTGGGACGCGGGCATGGGCCTGCGCGAACTGGAGGTGCGCGTCGACGACGAGGAGGACGGCAACTGGATGGTCGACCAGGCCTGACCGCCCCCGCACCGGTACTCCCGTTACTCCCTGGGGAGTAACGGCGCCCGCACGTCACCCCGATGGGGGCCGTAGGGACAAGCGGGGAGACGAGGGGGCGGCGGCGGGCCGTGCCCTGGCTGGTGCTCGGACTGTGGATCACGGTCCTGGCGATGACCTCGCCGTTCGCGTCGGAACTCGCGGACGTGCAGCGCGACCGCGCCGTCGACTACCTGCCGGCCGGCGCCGACTCGACGCCGGTCGCCAGGATCCAGGACCGGCTGCCGGGCGGCGAGACACCCGGCCCGCCGAACTCCTCGACGCCATCCGCACGGTGACGGCGGGCGACGCGCTCCTGCCGCCCGGACCGACCGCCCGCCTGATCGAAAGGTTCCTGCGCAGCCCCGCGACGCCCGCCGCGGGCACCGCGGGCCCCGACTGCCTGTCCGACCGGGAACGCCAGGTCCTCGCCCTGGTCGCCCGTGGCCTCAACAACACGGAGATCGCCGACTCCCTGGGCCTGAGCCCCCTGACCGCCAAGACCCACGTCAGCCGCATCATGGGCAAGCTGGGGGCGCGGGACCGCGCGCAACTGGTCATCGTGGCCTACGAGTCGGGGCTGGTGGTGCCGGGCGTCCAGTCCCGGCAGTACACGTCGGCCGCGGGCCGGTCGCCGGTCGCGAGGAAGCGGGAGACGGTCCGGTCGCCGCAGGCGTTGCCGTTGGCGAGGTAGGCGCCGTGGCCGGTGGAGTCCACGGTGACCATGACCGCGCGCCGGCCGAGCGCCTCCCGCATCTTCCGGGCGCCGCTGAGCGGGGTGTTCACGTCCCGTTCGTTCTGGACGAGCAGGACGTTGGACGGCCCCCGGCCGGTGATCCGCACCGGCGCCTCGCGCGGCGGGTACGGCCAGGCGGCGCACATCATCGCGTTGCGGGGCATCCCGGCGGTGAGCGGATACTTCGCGCGGCTCTCGGCGACGCCCTTGCGGTACACGGCGGGCGACTTCGGCCAGGCGACGTCGTTGCAGAGCGTCCCGACGCCCACGGCGGTGACGTTCTGCAGCACGGACTCGGGCGGCGCCTGGGGCGCGGGCGGCACGGTGCCCTGCGCCGCGGCCCGCATCAGCTTGGCGAGCGTGGGATAACCGCTGGGGCGGTCCAGGCTGTCCAGCATCGTCTGGCGCAGCACGTTGCCGTTCAGCTCCTCCGGGTTGGCTCCCGGCCAGGGGATCGGCTCGCGGTCCAGCCGGGCGGCGAGCCGCAGGAACAGCGGCCGTACGTCAGCGGCACGGCGCGCCACGCGGTCCGGGTTGCCCGGCCGCGACGCCCACGCGGCGAAGTCCGGGAAGGTGTCCTCCACGCCCTGCTCGTGCCCGGCGAGCCAGGCACGGCCGACGCGGGCCGGGTCGGGGTCGTCGTTGCTGTCCAGCACGACGCGGTCGGTGCGGTGCGGGAAGAGCTGCGCGTACACCGCGCCGACGTACGTCCCGTACGACACCCCCCACGCGGAGATCTTCCGCTCGCCGAGCGCGGCCCGGAGACGGTCGAGGTCGCGGGCCTCGTTCGCGGTGCTGAGGTGCCGCATCAGCTCGCCGCCGTTGCGCAGGCAGGCGTCGGTGATGCGCCGGGCGGTGCCGAGGTTCGCGTCGATCGAGCCGTCGGGGGCGGGCCAGGGGCGGAGCCTGGAGGTGGCGAGGTCGGCGGTCTCCAGCCCGCAGTCGACGGAGGCGGAGGGGGCGAGCCCGCGCGGCGCGAACCCGACGAGGTCGTAGGCCTCCCGGACACTCTGCGGCAGCTTCTGCCCCTTCCCCGACGGGTCGTTCAGGCTGGACCCGCCCGGCCCGCCGGGGATGAGCAGCAGTGTCCCGCGCCGGGCGTCCGGATCCTCGCTCCGGATACGCGAGACGGCGATGTCGATACGGGGGCCGCCGGGATCGGCGTGGTCCATGGGCACCTGGAGCGTGGCGCACTGCTGACGGGGGTCGACTGCGCCCCCGCCGCAGTCCGTCCAGGTGAGGGTCCCGGCCGGGTCCGCGGTCGCGGCCGAGGCGGTGACCGGCGCGGTGATCCCGAGGAGTGCGGTGGAGACGCCGACGAGGGCGGCGTCGCGGATGATTCGCTTGCGCTGCGTCATACGACGAGCCTCACGGATCCGAGGCGCCGCCCCCATCCGGGCAACAACCCTCTCCATACGGGGGTTTACCCGAGGAACCACCCCAGCCGCGGCCCTACTTCAGGTGCCGGCCGAAGAACCTGTCCCCGTCCTGCACCTCGAACCACGGGGTGCCGGTGTGCCCGCCCATGTTGGCGTGCAGCGTCTTCTCCTTGCTGCCGAAGGCGTCGAAGAGGTCCAGGGCCCGCTGCCGGGGGTTCCCCTCGTCGTCCCACTGCAGCAGGACCAGCAGCGGAACGGAGACCCGCCGTGCCTCCTCGCGCTGGGCGCGGGGCACGAATCCGCCGGCGAAGAAGCCGGCGGCCGCGACGCGCGGCTCGTCCACCGCGAGGCGGATGCCGAGGGCCATCCACCCCGAGTACCCGACCGGGCCGCCGATCCCGGGCAGCGCGAGGAGGGCGTCCAGGGCGGTCCGCCATTCCGGTGCCGCGTTCTCGACCAGCGGGCCGACCAGCGACTCGAAAATCTCGTCGACCGGCTCCCCGGCCCGCATCGCCCGGCGGAGGTCGGCGCGTACCCGCTCGTCGGCCGCGGAACGGGGCCGGTCACCGCATCCGGCGGCGTCGACGGAGGCCACCGCGTAGCCGGCCGCCGCGGTGTGCCGGGCCCGGGCCACCAGCCGGGGCTCCGTCCTGGCCATGCCGTTGTTGTGGGCCATGAGGACCAGCGGAACCGGTGCGGCGGATGCGGATTCCGGCGTCCACAGGGTGCCGGGGATCTCGCCGAGGGTGAAGTCGCGGGCGACGACACCGTCGTCGAGGCGTCGTTCGGAAGTGAAGTGCATGGTCGTGCCTTTCGGGAGTGCGCTGGAACGGCGCTCCCGGACGACCTATCGCCCGACCGTGACCCCGGAGGGGAGCACCCACGTCGAAACGTTCACGGGTACCACCTCCTCGCTCTGTCGCACGGCCACCGGGAAAGTAGCAGCGCTCGCCGTGGGCCGCCAACGGGTTTTCCGCGGCGCACCCCGATGTCCGCGGTCGTGGCGAGGCGCCCCGGGGCATGCGCGAGAATGGGCGGCATGAGTCTGTTCCGCGACGACGGCATCGTGCTGCGCACCCAGAAGCTGGGTGAGGCGGACCGGATCATCACCTTGCTCACGCGCGGTCACGGACGCGTACGCGCCGTGGCACGCGGGGTGCGGCGGACGAAGTCGAAGTTCGGGGCCCGCCTCGAACCCTTCTCCCATGTCGACGTGCAGTTCTTCGCCAAGAACAGCGAGCTGGTCGGGCGCGGGCTGCCGCTGTGCACGCAGAGCGAGACCATCGCGCCGTACGGCGGCGGGATCGTCACGGACTACGCCCGGTACACCGCCGGGACGGCCATGCTGGAGACGGCCGAGCGGTTCACCGACCACGAGGGCGAGCCGGCGGTGCAGCAGTACCTGCTGCTCGTCGGCGCGCTGCGCACCCTCGCCCGGGGCGAGCACGCGCCGAACCTCGTGCTCGACGCGTTCCTCCTGCGCTCGCTGGCGGTGAACGGGTACGCGCCGACCTTCGGGGACTGCGCGAAGTGCGGCCTGCCCGGTCCGAACCGGTTCTTCTCGGTCGGGTCGGGCGGTTCCGTCTGTGCCGACTGCCGGGTGCCCGGCAGCGTCGTACCCTCGCCGCAGGCCCTGGAACTGCTCGGGGCGCTGCTCACGGGAGACTGGGGGACCGCGGACGCGTGCGAGCCGCGGTACGTGCGGGAGGGCAGCGGGCTGGTGTCCGCCTATCTGCACTGGCACCTGGAGCGGGGCCTGCGCTCCCTGCGGTACGTCGAGAAGTCCTAGGCAGAAACACGCAGAACCACGCAGAACCACAGTACGAGGAGACGAGAGACACATGGCGGTACGCGGGATCCTTGGGCGGCAGCGCCGGGAGTACAGGACGCCGGAGCCGCACCCGTCCGGCGCGCGGCCCCCGGGCCTCGGTGAGCTGGTCCCCGAGCATGTGGCGATCGTCATGGACGGCAACGGGCGCTGGGCCAAGGACCGCGGGCTGCCGCGGACCGAGGGGCACAAGGTCGGGGCCGAGCGGGTGCTCGACGTGCTCCAGGGCGCGATCGAGATGGGCGTGCAGAACATCTCGCTGTACGCCTTCTCCACCGAGAACTGGAAGCGGTCGCCGGACGAGGTGCGCTTCCTGATGAACTTCAACCGGGACTTCATCCGCAAGACCCGCGACCAGCTCGACGAGCTGGGGATCCGCGTGCGCTGGGTGGGCCGGATGCCCAGGCTGTGGAAGTCCGTCGCCAAGGAACTCCAGGTCGCCCAGGAGCAGACCAAGGAGAACGACCGGCTGACGCTGTACTTCTGCATGAACTACGGCGGCCGCGCCGAGATCGCCGACGCCGCGCAGGCTCTCGCCGAGGACGTGCGGGCCGGGAAGCTCGACCCGTCGAAGGTCAACGAGAAGACTCTCGCGAAGTACCTCTACTACCCGGACATGCCGGACGTGGACCTGTTCCTGCGGCCCAGCGGCGAGCAGCGCACGTCCAACTACCTGCTCTGGCAGAGCGCGTACGCCGAGATGGTGTTCCAGGACGTGCTGTGGCCCGACTTCGACCGGCGCGACCTGTGGCGGGCGTGCCTGGAGTTCGCCTCCCGCGACCGGCGGTTCGGCGGGGCCATCCCGAACGAGGAGTTGCTCGCCATGGAGGGCAGGCAGGCGTAGCGGCGGGCGCCCGCTGGGGCGCTCGGGTGCTTCGGGGTGTGTCGCCGCGCCGGTCGCGCCGACCGTCCCGCCGCCCCGCCCATGCTGACGGCATGCCCGAGGAGCCCTCCGCGTCCCCGCCCGACGTCCGGCGTACGGCCGTGATGACCGTGCTCACGGTGCTCGCGGGCGCCGTGGACGCCGTCAGCTTCCTGACCATGGGCAAGGTCTTCTGCGCGCTGGCGACCGGCAACGTGCTGTTCCTGTCGTTCGCGCTGGCCGGGGAGGGCGACGTGCCGGTGGCGCGGCCCGCCACCGCCATCGGGGCGTTCCTGGTGGGGGCCGCGGTGGGCGCGGTGCTGCTGACGTGGCTCGCGGCGCGCGGGCGGCCCTGGTTCGCGGTCGGGCTGGCCGGTGAGGGCCTGCTGCTGGTGCTCGCCGGTGGCGTGGCCGTGGGGCGGCACGGCACCGGCGCGGTGGCCGGGGCGGACCTCGTGGTGGTCGGGACGGTGGCGCTGGCCATGGGGCTGCGGGCCTCCACGGCGCTGCGCGTGCACGTACCGGGGATGCCGACGCTGCTGAGCCAGACCGCCATCGCCCAGCTCGTCAACGACGTGCTGAGAGATCCGCGCGCGGCGCTGCGGGGGATGACGGGCGGGCAGCGGCTGGCCAGGACGCGGTGGACGGCGACGGTGGCCGGGATCTTCGCCGGCGGCACGCTGGGCACCCTGCTGCTGGTGCCGCTGGGCACCGGCCGGGCCCTGTTCGTCATCGCCGCGGTGGTCCTCCTCCTGGCGGCGGCGAACCTGCCCCCCGGCCCCACCGACCGCCCGCCGACGCCACCACCGGACGGCCCGTAGGCCCGCAGGCCCGCAGGCCTGTCGGCCGGGTGGATCGTGGGCCTGGGGCTTGGCGGTGTGGCGGCTGGGGTCTGGTGGGCTGGTGGCCAGCCGGTTTCGCGGTCTCGTGGTCTGGCGGCCTGCCGGTCTGGTGGCCTCGCGGTTCCGCGGTTCCGCGGTTCCGCGGTCTCGCGATCTGGCGGTGCCGCGGTCTGGCGGTCTCGTGGTCTGGTGGCCTGCCGGTCTGGTGGCCCGCAGGCCCGCAGGCCCGCAGGCCTGTCGGCCGGGTGGATTGTGGGCCTGGGGCCTGGGGCCTGGAGTGTGGGGCCTGGAGTGTGGGGCCTGGGGCCTGGGGCCTGGGGCCTGGTGGGCTCGGGCCAGCCGGTCACGCGGTCTGGTGGTCTGCCGGCCTGGCGGTGCCGCGGTCTGGTGGGTTCGCGGCCTCGCGGCCTCGTGGCCAGCCGGCCTGTCGGTCTCGCGGCCTGCCGGTCTCGTGGTTTCCGTAGGCCGGTCGTGCGGTTGTGTCGGCGGTGGTGCTCGTCGGCGTGCGGCCGGCCGCGGGGGTCCGGGCCGGGTGCGTCGCGAAGGCCTAGGCGCCGGCCTTCGCGCAGTCGGCGCAGGTGCCGAAGATCTCCACGGTGTGGGCGACGTTGACGTAGCCGTGCTCGGCGGCGATGGCCTCGGCCCACTTCTCCACCGCGGGGCCCTCGACCTCGACGGCCTTGCCGCAGGACCGGCAGACCAGGTGGTGGTGATGGTCGTCGGTGGAGCAGCGGCGGTAGACGGACTCGCCGTCGGCGGTGCGCAGGACGTCCACCTCGCCGGCGTCGGCGAGGGACTGCAGGGTGCGGTAGACCGTGGTGAGTCCGACCGAGTCGCCCTTGTGCTTGAGCATGTCGTGCAGTTCCTGCGCGCTGCGGAACTCCTCGACCTCCTGCAGCGCCGCCGACACGGCGGCCCGCTGCCGGGTGGCGCGGCCCTTCACGGGCGGTCCAGCGGTCGTCACCGGTTCCTCCTCACGTCTGCGGCTTGCCGGGCCATTGTGCCAGTCCGGCGTCCGCTCGTCAGACGCCGATGCCGTCGTCGGCTCCACGAGTGGCGGGAATACCGCACCCCGCCGGGTCGTCGGCGCCCTTGCCCGCGGTGGCGGCCCGTGCGCGTCTGCGGGCCAGCGGAGCGGCCAGCAGGGTCAGCAGGACGAAGGCCCCGATGGTGAGCAGCACGATGGTCGCGCCGGGCGGCACGTCCTGGTAGTACGACGAGACCGTGCCGCCGATCGTCACGCTGACGCCGATGGCCACGGCGATCGCGAAGGTGGCGGCGAAGCTGCGGGTGAGCTGCTGCGCGGCGGCCACGGGGACCACCATCAGCGCCGACACCAGCAGCAGTCCGACGACGCGCATCGCGACCGTCACCGTGACCGCCGCCGTGACGGCCGTCAGCAGGTTCAGCGCACGCACCGGCAGGCCGGTGACGCGGGCGAACTCCTCGTCCTGGCTGACCGCGAAGAGCTGGCGCCGCAGGCCGACGGTGACGAGGACCACGAACGCGGCCAGGAGGCAGATCGCCGTCACGTCGGACTCGGACACCGTGGACAGGGAGCCGAAGAGGTACGAGGTGAGGTTGGCGTTCGAGCCCCCCGGCGCGAGGTTGATGAACATCACGCCGCCGGCCATGCCGCCGTAGAAGAGCATGGCGAGGGCGACGTCACCGTGCGTCTTGCCGTACCAGCGGATCAGCTCCATGAGGACCGCGCCGAGAACGGCGACCAGGGTCGCCATCCAGACCGGGGACCAGGTCAGCAGGAAGCCGAGGCCGACGCCGGTCATCGCGACATGGCCGATGCCGTCGCCCATGAGGGCCTGGCGGCGCTGTACCAGGTAGATGCCGATGGCGGGAGCCGTGATGCCGACCAGGACGGCCGCCAGCAGGGCCCGCTGCATGAAGGCGTAGTTCAGGATTTCCATGGGCTTCTCAGCTCAGCAGTCCGGTGCGCAGAGGCGCGGCGTCCACCGGCGCGTGCGGGTGTACGTGGTCGTGGCCGGGCAGCGCGTGCTGCCCCACCGCCTCGGGCGGGGGGCCGTCGTGCACGACGCAGCCGTCACGCAGCACCACGGCCCGGTCGATCAAGGGCTCCAGAGGACCCAGCTCGTGCAGGACGAGGAGGACCGTGGCGCCGGCCGCGACCTGCCGGGTGAGGGTCTCGGCCAGCACCTCCTGGCTGGCCAGGTCGACCCCGGCCATCGGCTCGTCCATGATCAGCAGCTCGGGTTCGGCGGCGAGCGCGCGGGCGATCAGTACCCGCTGGTGCTGGCCGCCGGAGAGGGCGTTCACGGAGTCCTTGGCGCGGTCGGCCATGCCGACCAGGACGAGGGCCCGGCGTACGGCCTCGCGGTCGGCCCTGCGGAGGATGCCGAGGCGGGCGCGGGAGAGGCGGCCGGAGGAGACGACCTCGTCGACCGTGGCCGGGACGCCGCCCGCGGCCGTGGTGCGCTGCGGGACGTAGCCCACGCGGGCCCAGTCGCGGAAGCGGCGGCGCGCGGTGCCGAACAGCTCGACCTGGCCGGCCGTGAGCGGCACCTGGCCGATGAGCGTGCGCACGGCCGTGGACTTGCCCGAGCCGTTCGCGCCGAGCAGCGCCACGACCTCACCGCGTCCCATGGTGAGGTCGATGCCGCGCAGCACGGGGCGCGAGCCCAGCTCGGCACGGACGCCGCGCAGGGATATGACGGGTTCGTCGCTCACGATGTCCTCCGTGGCGGTCGTGGCGGTCACTTGGCGCCGAGGGCGGCCTGCAGTGCCTTGAGGTTCGCTTCCATGACCTGGACGTAGTCGTCGCCCTTGGACTTGTCCGTGATGCCTTCCAGCGGGTCGAGGACGTCGGTCTTCAGGCCGGCGTCATCGGCGAGGGTCTTGGCGGTCTTGTCGGAGACCAGGGTCTCGTAGAAGACGGTCGTCACGCCGTCGGCCTTGGCCTCCTTCTGCAGCTCCTTGATCCGGGCGGGGCTCGGCTCGCTCTCCGGGCTGACACCGGTGATGGCCTCCTGGGTGAGGCCGTAGCGCTCGGCGAGGTAGCCGAAGGCGGCGTGGTTGGTGAAGAAGACCTTGGAGTCGGTGTTCGCCAGCCCGTCCTCGAACGCGGTGTTCAGGCCGTCCAGCTTCTTCGCCAGGGCGTCGGCGTTCTCGCGGTAGTCGGCGGCGTTGTCCGGGTCGGCCTTCTCGAAGGCCGCGGCGACGCCTTCGGCGATCTCGGCGTACTTCACCGGGTCCAGCCAGACGTGCGGGTCGAGGGCGTGCTCCTCCTCCGCGTGGCCCTCTTCGGCGTGCTCCTCCTCGGCGTGCCCCTCGCCGCCGTGGTCGTGCTCCACTTCGCCGTGGTCCTCGAGCTTCGTCAGCTTCGCCGCGTCGATCTTGGTCTTCACGTCGGACTGGGCGATGGCCTCGTCGACGGCGGGCTGGAGCGAGGACAGGTGGAGCACCGCGTCGGCCTCGCCCATCTCGGCGGTCTGCTTGGCGCTCAGCTCCAGGTCGTGCGGCTCCTGGCCGGGCTCGGTGAGCGTGGTGACGTTGACGTGGTCACCGCCGATCTCCTCGGCGAGATACTGCATCGGGTAGAAGGACGCGACGACGTCGAACTTGTCCGTGCCGACCGCGGCCTCGCCGTCGTCGCCGGAGCAGGCGGTAAGGGTGCCGAGGCCGAGGGCGGTGGCCGCGGTGAGTGCTATGCCGGATATGCGGCGTCGTCGTGCGTTCATGGCATTCATTTTCACTGAATATGGAAACGGTTGTCAACAATGATGTTTCGGAGGCGGACGTGGACCCGATTTGGTTGAGGGGCAGTCCACGCCGGTAACCTGAAGCATTCTCTGGAAGCATCTCGCTTCGCCCGCCCGTCTCCCGACCACCACCCCTCATCGAGGCGCTTCGCGCCGCACCAGTCAGTCACCGTCGTCGTAATGAAGAGAGCACCGTGGCCGCCGACAAGATCGACACCATCGTCAGCCTGAGCAAGCGCCGTGGCTTCGTATTCCCCTGCAGTGAGATCTACGGCGGTCAGCGCGCCGCCTGGGACTACGGTCCGCTCGGTGTCGAGCTCAAGGAGAACCTCAAGCGCCAGTGGTGGCGCTACATGGTCACCTCGCGCGAGGACGTCGTCGGTCTCGACTCCTCCGTGATCCTGGCCCCCGAGGTCTGGGTGGCCTCCGGTCACGTCGCCACCTTCACGGACCCGCTGACCGAGTGCACCTCCTGCCACAAGCGGTTCCGCGCGGACCACCTGGAGGAGGCCTACGAGGAGAAGAAGGGCAAGGCTCCCGAGAACGGCCTGGCCGACCTCAACTGCCCCAACTGCGGCAACAAGGGCACCTTCACCGAGCCCAAGCAGTTCTCCGGTCTGCTCTCCACCCACCTCGGCCCGACCCAGGACAGCGGCTCCGTCGCCTACCTGCGGCCCGAGACCGCGCAGGGCATCTTCACCAACTTCGCCCAGGTGCAGACCACCTCGCGCCGCAAGCCGCCGTTCGGCATCGCCCAGATGGGCAAGTCCTTCCGCAACGAGATCACGCCCGGCAACTTCATCTTCCGGACCCGCGAGTTCGAGCAGATGGAGATGGAGTTCTTCGTCAAGCCGGGCGAGGACGAGAAGTGGCAGGAGTACTGGATGGAGCAGCGCTGGAACTGGTACACGGGCTTGGGCCTGCGCGAGGAGAACATGCGCTGGTACGAGCACCCGGCCGAGAAGCTCTCCCACTACTCCAAGCGCACCGCTGACATCGAGTACCGGTTCTCCTTCGGCGGCAGCGAGTGGGGCGAGCTGGAGGGTGTGGCCAACCGCACCGACTACGACCTCTCCTCGCACGCGAAGGCCTCCGGCCAGGACCTCTCCTACTTCGACCAGGAGGCCGGCGAGCGCTGGACGCCGTACGTCATCGAGCCGGCGGCCGGTGTCGGCCGGGCGATGCTCGCCTTCCTGCTCGACGCGTACATCGAGGACGAGGCGCCGAACGCCAAGGGCAAGCTGGAGAAGCGCACCGTGCTGCGGCTCGACCCGCGGCTGTCCCCGGTGAAGGTCGCCGTGCTGCCGCTGTCCCGCAACCCCGAGCTTTCGCCCAAGGCGAAGGGGCTCGCGCAGGCGCTGCGGCAGAACTGGAACATCGAGTTCGACGACGCCGGGGCGATCGGGCGCCGGTACCGGCGGCAGGACGAGATCGGTACGCCGTTCTGCGTCACCGTCGACTTCGACACGCTCGACGACAATGCGGTGACGGTCCGTGAGCGGGACACGATGAAGCAGGAGCGGGTGTCTCTCGACCAGATCGAGGGGTACCTGGCGTCCCGGCTGGTCGGGTGCTGACCGTTCTTTTCGGTTGAGGTACCAGGGGGCTCCGCCCCCTGGACCCCCGGGCCTGTGCCCACCCACCACCCGACTCGGTCGGGTGAGGGGTGGGCCTTTGGCGTTCGGGGACCTGCTCGTTCGTCAGCGGCCCTGGAGTGACTTCACGTTGTCGCCGAAGGTCCAGTTCTTCGAGCCGTCCCAGTTGAGGGACCACGTCATCAGGCCCTTGAGGGCGCCGTTGTAGTGGTTCCAGGCCTGGGCCACCAGGGACGGGGACATGTGGCCGCCGCCCGCGCCGGGCTGGGCGGGCAGGCCCGGGACCTGCTTGTCGTAGGGCACCCGGATCGTCGTGCCCTGGATGACGAGGCCCTTGTCCAGGCAGTCGGTCTGCTGGGTGAAGCCCTGGACCGTGCCGGCCGGGTAGGAGTCGCCGGAGCAGCCGTACATGCTGCCGTTGTAGTACTGCATGTTCAGCCACCACAGGCGGCCGTTGTCCGCGTACTTCTTGATGACGGGGAGGTACGCGCCCCAGATGGAGCCGTAGGTGACGCTGCCGCCGGTGACGTAGGCGGTCTCCGGGGCCATGGTGAGGCCGAAGTTCGCGGGCATGCGGGCGAGTACGCCGTCGATGATGCGGATCAGGTTGGCCTGGGACGTGGAGAGTCGGCCGATGCTGCCGCTGCCGGTCAGGCCGGTCTCGATGTCGATGTCGATGCCGTCGAAGTTGTACTTCTTCAGGATCGGCACGATCGTGTCGACGAAACGGTCGGCGACGGCGGTGGAGTTGAGGTCGATGCCGGCCGTCGCGCCGCCGATCGAGAGCAGGATCGTCTGCCCGGACGCCTTGGCCGCGCACATCTCCGCGGGCGTCGCCACCTTCACGCCCCTGTCCATGCCGTCCTCCCACAGGGCCGTTCCGTCGGAGCGGATGACCGGGAAGGCCGCGTTCAGCACGTTGTAGCCGTGGGTGCCGATGCGCGAGTCGGTGATGGGCGTCCAGCCGAAGGGCGGGTGCACGCCGTTGGCGGCGCCGTCCCAGTTCTCCCAGTAGCCCTGGAGGACCTTGCCGGCGGGCTTGGACTTCACGGCGCAGGTGTCGGCCGCGGGGGCGGGTGAGGGTGCGGCGGACGCGGTGGTGGCCCCCAGCGGGGCCAGGACGGTGGCCGCCAGTGCGGCGGCCAGTAGACGGATCGTGCGGCGGACCTTGGGGCGGGTCATGCCGGGCCTCCCGGTGGGGGTGCGGTGAGGTGTCGAGAATGTCGTAGGCATGACAGTGGTGTGGTCCAGACCTTTCGTCAAGAGGTCTGGACCAGGAAGGCGGGGCTCAGTCGATCGTCCGCGGCAGGCGCAGGCTCAGCAGGCCGGTCAGTACCACCGTCGCCAGCTGTACCAGGAGGGTGATCACCAGCGCGTCGCCCATGCCCGCGCCCGGGACCAGGGAGAGGAACAGCGTGCCCAGCGTGGCCACGCCCAGGGCCAGCGCCGACTGCTGGGCCGTGATCATGACGCCGCTGCCCACGCCCGCGCGCTCGGGCGGGACCTCCGAGAGGACGATCCGGAAGACCACCGGGAGCTGGAGCGCCTGGCCCGCCCCGGCGACCGCCGCGCCCGGGAGGAGTTCGACCAGGCCGAGGTCCGGCCAGGAACGCCACGCCGCGAGCGTCATCAGCGCCAGGCCCACCCCTTGCAGGGCGGCGCCGGCCGTGACCACGCGGGTGCCGTAGCGGGCGACCAGCCGGGGGCCGGCGAGGGAGCCGAGGAAGAACGTCACCGCCAGCGGCGCCAGGGTCAGCCCCGCGGCCACCGGGCCCAGGCCCGCGCCCTGCTGCAACGCCACCGCGATGACGAACATGAAGCCGCTGAAGCCGATCGAGAACGGCACGAGCAGCAGCAGCCCGCGCCGCAGCGGGACGATCGAGAACAGGCTCGGCGGGACCAGCGGTGTCCGGCCCGACCGGTCGGCCCGGCGCTCCACCGCGTAGAAGGCCCACGCGAAGAGCGGGAAGGCGGCGAGCGACAGCCATGTCCACAGCGGCCACCCGGCCGCCCGGCCCTCGGTGAGCGGTACCAGCAGGGCCAGCAGCGACGCCGCCAGCAGCAGGGTGCCCGCGACGTCCACCGGCTCCGGGCGCGCGGAGCGGGTCTCCGGGACCGCGCGGACGGCCAGGAACAGGCCGACGAGGACGACCGGCACGTTCACCAGGAAGACGGAGCGCCAGCCGGTGCCGGCGATGTCCGCGGCGACCAGCACGCCGCCCAGGATCTGCCCGGCCACCATCGACAGGCCGGCCGTGGCACCGTACAGGCCCATGGCCCGCGCGCGCCGGGGGCCGGAGGTGGTCGCCTGGATGGTGGCCAGCACCTGCGGCAGCATCGCGGCCGACGCGGCGCCCTGCGCCACCCGGGCCGCCACCAGCGTCCAGGCGTCCGGGGCCAGCCCGCAGGCCAGCGAGGTCAGTCCGAAGGCCGCCATGCCGCCCAGGAACAGCCGTCGCCGGCCGAACAGGTCGCCCAGGCGGCCGCCGAGGACCAGCAGGACGGCGTACGCCACCCCGTACCCGGCGACGACGAGTTCCAGGACCGCCTCGCCCGCGGACAGGTCCGCGCCGATGGTGGGCAGGGCGACGTTGACGATGAAGAAGTCGATCAAGGGGAGTGCCGCGGCCAGCAGCACCGTGAAGAGTCCGAGGCCGCCGAGCACGGATGGCGCCGGCACGGTCGCACGGACGGGACGTGAAGTGATGGTTTCGGTCACGTGGACGAGCCTGCGACCCTTTCCAGGGTGGTACCAGAGTCTCCTTGTCCTGGTAGAAGAAGTACCTGGCAACAGGGTCCGGACCGCGGCACGCTGGAGGAATGACGACGATGACGGCCCAGGAGACGGCGCCGGGGGCCCGGCCCGGGCACACGGGCTCGGAGGTCCGGCGCCACGAACTCGCGGCCTTCCTGCGCAGCCGCCGCGAACGCATCGCCCCCGAGCAGGTCGGGCTGGACCGCGGACGCCGCCGCCGGACACCGGGGCTGCGGCGCGAGGAGGTCGCCCAGCTCTCGGCCGTCGGCGTCACCTGGTACACCTGGCTGGAGCAGGCCCGCGACATTCAGGTCTCCGTGCAGGTCCTCGACGCCCTCGCCCGCGCCCTGCTGCTCGACCCGTCCGAGCGCGCCCACCTCTTCCAGCTGGCGGGAGCCGTCGACCCGACGCCCGCGACGGTCTGCCCGGCCGTCACCCCGGCGCTGCGCGCCCTGCTGGAGCAGTTCGAGCCCTTTCCGGCGTGCGTGCAGAACAGCCGCTACGACATCCTCGCCCACAACCGCACGTACGGGCTGCTGCTGTGCGACCTGGACGCGGTGCCGCCCGAGGACCGCAACTGCATGGTCCTCTCCTTCACCCACGAGCCGTGGCGGTCCTCGATCGTCCACCTGGAGGAGACCCAGCGGCTGATGGCCGCCCGGTTCCGCGCCTCGATGGCCGGTCATCTCGGCGAACCGGCCTGGAAGATGCTGCTGAAACGGCTGCGGACGCAGTCGCCGGACTTCCGCGAGGTGTGGGACCGGCACGAGGTACTCGCCCACCGCGGCAAGCGCAAGGAGTTCCTCAACCGGTACGTCGGGCGGCTCCGTCTCGACCACACGGACCTGTGGCTGGGGCCCGGGGCCGGACCCCGGATGGTGACGTACGCGCCCGCCGACGAGGAGTCCCGGGAGCGGCTGGAGAGGCTGCACGCGATCGCCCTGGAGCGTGCCGCGGCCCCGTCGGGGTGACGCCGTCGGGGTGACGCCCGAGGTGCGGGAACGCGGAGTTGTGCGGAAGGTGATGTTCCCAGGGTTTCCCACCGCACGGACAGGGCGAGGACGAACAGTCATGGCTGAGCAGAAGTCGGCGCAGACACTCCCGCGGCCGTTGCACGCGGCCGCTTCCGCGGTACAGAAGGTGCCGGGCGCCACGACGGTCGGTAAGGCCGCCGAGGGCGCGCTGGAACGGATCGGCGCGGTGTCGCCGCGCGGACGGCGCGTGATCGTCTACACGGGTGCGGGGGTGCTGGGCGTCGCCGGGATGGTGGAGTGGCCGGTGGCGCTCACCGGAGCGGCGGTGGCCTGGCTGACGCAGTCACGGCGGCGGAACGGGAACGGGGTCGCCGGGCGGGGCGCTGGTGGTAACGGTGCCACCGGGACTGCCGGGAAGAGCGCCGCCGCCGGGAAGAGCACCGCCAAGACCGCGGCGGCGAAGTCGACTGCCTCCAAGTCGACTGCCTCGAAGCCGGCCGCGGCGAAGAAGGCGGCGGCGAAGAAGACCACCGCCAGGAAGACCACCGCGAAGAAGACCACGGCCCAGTCGGCGGCCACGAAGTCCGCCGCGGCGAGGCAGGCGACGGCGGCGACGAAGAAGGCGACCGCGGCGACGAAGCAGGCAACGGCGGCGACGAAGAAGGCGACGGCGGCCACGAGGCAGGCGACGGCGGCGACGAAGAAGGCGACCGCGGCGACGAAGGCGACCGCCAAAAAGGCGACGGCCAGAAAGACGACGGCGAAGCAGGCCACGGCGAAGAAGGCCGCGGCGAAGAAGACGACCGCCACGAAGACCGCCGCCAGGAAGGCCCCCGCGAAGAAGACCGCGTCACCCGCACGGAGCAGGAGCCGCTCGGGAAAGAAGGCGTCGTCCAGCCGTCCCCCCGCCTCGGGCCCGGCCGGCGGCCGTAGGACGGCCGCCGCCTCGCGCACCCGCAGGACGGGCTGAGCCGCGGCCATGGTCGGCGCACTTCTGACGCGGTCCCAGGACGCCGTCACCGGATTCGTACTGGCCGGCCCCCGGCTGCTCGCCCGCTCCACCGCACCCGCCGTCGGCGCCGCCGCCGGCGCGGTCGCGGGCACCGCGCGGGCCGGTGTGCGAGGCGCCGACTTCGCCGCCCGCGCGGCCCGGGTCGCCCGGTCCGCGCTGCCCGGCGGCACCCGGGACTGGCGGGCCGGACCCCGGGCCCACCTCGCCCTCGCCCCGGCCGAGTCCGACGAGGTGCGCCTGGCGGGCGGCACGGAACGCGTCGCGCGAAGGGTGGCCGCGGAGGTGGCCGAACACCCGGACGTGCTGGTCGCCTACTGGGACACCGGCCTCGCGAGGCTGGTGGTGACCGCGACCGAGGAGGAGCTGACCGACTCCGTCGTGGACCACGTCACCGAACTCGCCGAGCGGCACGGACTCACCCGTACGGACCGACGGGACCGGCAGGACGCCGGCGACCAGGTGGACGAACTGGCCCACCCCGGCGACCCGGCCCCGGTGCGCGTCGCCGCGACCGCCCTCGGCGCCGATCTCCTCGGCATCGCCGCCGCCGTGACCGGCGCACGCCTGCGGCTGCCGCCCTCGCCGCGCCTGATCACCGCCGTGGCGACACTGCTGCGCGAGAACCCGGCCTTCCGCGCCTGGCTGCGCGAGCGGATGGGCGACCACCGCATGGACGTGGCGCTGGCCGCCGCCAACGCCGCCGTGCACGGCGCCGGGCAGAGCCCCACCTCGCTGGTCCTCGACGGGGCGCTGCGTGCCTGCCAGTTGACGGAGGCGGTGGCCCGGACGGCGGCCTTCGAGGTGGTGCACGACCAGCTCTGCGCCCCCGGCCGCGGCAGCCTGCCCGCCGACCTCACCCTGCGCCCGGCGCCGCGCACCTCCCCGGCCCAGGACTACGCCGCCCACGCCTCGGCCGGCAGCGTCGCGGGCGCCGCGGCGACGCTGCTGGTCAAGCACGACGTGGCCGAGGCGGCCGAGGCCGTGCTGGCCGGCTCGCCCAAGGCCGCGCGGTACGGTCCCGCCGCCTTCCACGCCGTACTGAGCGCGGCCCTGTCCCGTACCGGTCTGCTGGTGCGCGACCCCGGACGGCTGCGGCAGCTGGAGATGGCCCGCACGGTCGTACTGCACCCGAGCGCGCTGCGGCTGCCGGACGACGGCGCCGACCCGTGGACCGAGGACGTGCTGGACGCGGCCCGGCGGGCCGGCCTGCGCGTGGTGATGGTCCAGGACCCGGCGCTGGCCGACTTCACCGGCCTCGCGGACCAGGTCGTCGACGCGCGGCGCCCGCTCGCGGACGTCGTGGCCGAACTGCAGCCCGAGGGCGGCGTCGTCACGGTCGTACGGCCCCGGCCCGAGGACGACGACTCGGTGCTGGCCGGGCTGCTCGCCGGGGACGTGGCCGTCGCCCTGGCCGACGCGGACTCCCCGGTGGCATGGGGCGCGGACGTGATCGCTCCGCAGGGGCTCTCCGACGTGTGGCGGCTGCTGCGGGCGGTGCCCGCGGCCCGTGCCGTCGGGCGCCGCTCGCAGACGCTGGCCCGGTCCGGTGCCGCGCTGTCGGGCCTGCTTGTGGCGGTCGGCGAGGCGCGCGGCCGTCGTCGCGGCAGGCCGAGCTTCATCGCGCTGTCCGGGCTGCGGCACGCGCCGGTCGACGCGAGCGCGGCGGCGGCCCTGCTGTCCGGGACGCGTGCCGCGGTCGGCGTGGCGATGGCCCGCGCCCCGCATCCCCGGGCCCGGGTGGCGTGGCACGCGCTGGCCCCGGACGCCGTACGGGACCGCCTGGAGCGGGAGAGCGAGCCCGATCCGACCGTCGTCGAGCAGGCCGCGGCCCGGCTGCGCGCGGTCGCCGACCGGGCGGGCCGGGTGCCGGTGCTGGCCCCGGCGTTCTGGTCGTGGGAGCTGGCCCGGGCGGTCCGCGGGGAACTGGACGATCCGCTCACCCCGGTGCTCGCGGTCGGCTCGGCGGCCTCCGCGATCCTCGGGTCGGTCGTGGACGCCCTGCTGGTGGTCGGGGCGCTCGACCTGAACGCCCTGGTCGGCGGGTTCCAGCGGCTGCGCGCCGAGCGGGCGCTGTCCGGGCTGCTGGCCGAGCAGACGCAGAAGGCCCGGGTCACCGAGGAGCCCGAACGGGAGGGCGGGCTGCCGCGCATCATGGACGCGTCCCGGCTGCACCCGGGGTATGTGATCGAACTGAAGACGGACGACGTCGTCCCGGCCGACGCCCGGCTGCTGTGGGAGGACGGTCTGGAGGTGGACGAGTCCGCGCTGACCGGTGAGTCGCTGCCGGTGGGCAAGAGCGTGGACCCGGCGCCCAAGGCCCCGGTGGCGGAGCGGTACTGCATGGTCTTCGAGGGCACGACCGTGGTGGCCGGCCGCGCCCGGGCCGTCGTCGTGGACATCGGCGACCACACCGAGTCGGCGCGGGCGGTGGCGCTCGCCGCCCGGACGCCCGCCGCGGCCGGGGTGCAGGCCAGGCTCCAGGAACTGACCCGCAAGGCGCTGCCGCTCACCCTGGCGGGCGGGGCCGCGGTCACCGGTCTGTCGCTGCTGCGCGGGGCGCCGGTCCGGCAGGCCGTCGCCGGCGGGGTGTCGGTCGCGGTGGCCGCCGTGCCCGAGGGGCTGCCCCTGGTGGCGACGGTGGCGCAGCTCGCGGCGGCCCGGCGGCTGAGCCGGCGCGGGGTCCTCGTGCGCACCCCGCGCACGCTGGAGGCGCTGGGCCGGATGGACACCATCTGCTTCGACAAGACCGGCACGCTCACCGAGAACAGGCTGCGCCTGACGCGCGTCGCGGGCGCCGACGGCACGGTCCGCAGGGTGGGCGACCCGGAGGCGGCCGACGCCGTACGGACCGCCGCGCGCGCCGTCCCCCGGCTGAACGGCGACGGGAACCGGCCCACCCACGCGACCGACGAGGCGGTCCTGGACGCGGCGGGCGACGACCCGGGGTGGACGCAGGTGGAGGGCCTGCCCTTCGAGACCTCGCGCGGTTACGCCGCCGCCGTCGGACGGGACCGGGCCCGCGGTCCCGAGACGCTGGTGGTCAAGGGCGCCCCGGAGACGGTGCTGCCGGCCTGCGCCGACCTGCCGTCGCACGCCCTGGAGGTGGCGCAGGCCCTGGCCCGCGACGGACTGCGCATCATCGCGGTGGCCTCCCGCCCCCTGCGCCGGGGCGAGAAGGCGGCCGACGTCCTCGAACAGCAGCCGGCGAAGCTGGAGTTCACGGGGCTGCTGGCGCTGGCCGACGTGCCCCGCGAGACGTCCCCGGCGCTGGTGCGCGGGCTGCGCGAGGCGGGCGTACGGCCCGTGGTGCTGACCGGCGACCACCCGCAGACCGCCCACGCCATCGCCGTCGACCTGGGCTGGCCCGAGGACGCGGTCGTGGTCACCGGCGACGAACTCGCCGCCGCCGACCGTACGGCGCGCTCCCGCATGCTGCGCGACGCGGACGTGGTGGCCCGGGTGGCGCCGGAGCAGAAGCTCCAGGTCGTCGAGTCGCTGCGGGACGCCGGGCGGGTCGTCGGCATGGTCGGCGACGGTGCCAACGACGCCGCCGCCATCCGCGCCGCTGACATCGGCGTCGGCATCAGCGCCCGCGGCTCGGCCGCCGCCCGCAACGCCGCCGACCTGGTGGTGACCGGCGACGACCTGCTGGTTCTTGTGGAGGCGGTCCGGGAGGGGCGGGCGCTGTGGCACAGCGTCGCCGACGCCATCGCGATCCTGATCGGCGGCAACGCGGGCGAGGTCGGCTTCGGCATCCTCGGCACGGTGCTGAGCGGCTCCTCGCCGCTGTCGACCCGCCAGATGCTGCTGGTGAACCTCTTCACCGACCTGTTCCCGGCGATGGCGGTCGCGGTGACGCGCACGGGGGACCCCGAGCAGGAGGCAGCCGACGCGGGTGCGCCGCTGGGTACGGCGGTGCTGGGCGAGCCTCTGCTGCGGCAGATCCGGCACCGGGCCCTGACCACGGCGCTCGGGGCGACCGCGGCCTGGCTCTTCGGCCGCTTCACGCCGGGCACGGACCGCCGCTCGACGACGATGGCCCTGTGCGCCGTGGTCGGCACCCAGCTCGCCCAGACCCTCGCCGACCGCCGGGACAGCCGCCTGGTCCAGGTCACGTCCCTGGGCTCGGCCGCCGCGCTGGTCGCCCTCGTCCAGACCCCGGGCGTGAGCCGCCTCTTCGGCTGCACCCCGCTGGGCCCGGTGGCGTGGACGGGCGTGGCGGCGGCGATCGTCCTGGCCCTGGCGGGCCAGCGGGCGCTGCCGGAGGTGGAGGAGGCGATCCTGAAGTACTGGCCGATGGTGGCGGAGCGGCTGCCGATTCCGCTGCGCTGAGGCGGGGGCGGAGGGGTGCGCTGCGTCGCCGTCTGCGGGTGGGTGGGGGCTGGTCGCGCAGTTCCCCGCGCCCCTTCGGGGCGTGATGCGGGCCGGGGCGGAGGGGGTGCTGTGTCGCTCGGGTATGTCGTCTGCGGGCGGGTGGGGGCTGGTCGCGCAGTTCCCCGCGCCCCTTCGGGGCGTGGGGTGGGCCGGGGCGGAGGGGGTGCTGTGTCGCTCGGGTATGTCGTCTGCGGGTGGGTGGGGGCTGGTCGCGCAGTTCCCCGCGCCCCTTCCCCGCGTGATGCGGGCCGGGACGAGGGGGTGCTGTGTCGCTCGGGTCCGTCGCCTGCCGGGGCGTGCGGGCCGGTCGCGCGGTTCCCCGCGCCCCTGTGGAGCGCGTCAGGCCTTCGCCCGCGCCGTCTCCCGTGCCTCCGGTGACCTGAGCCGGTCGGCGGTGCGTTCCGCCGTGCGGTGGGCCCAGCGGCCGTTGGTGACGGCCCCCAGGACGAGGACCGCCAGCCCGCAGGCGGCCAGGATCCACCAGCCGGGGCGGGAGGCCGAGACGAAGGTGTCCCGGTACGAGGAGGCGCCCACGCCCGTCGCCAGCACCGCGCCGATCACCGCCACCCCCAGCGTCTGGCCCAGCTGGCGGCTGGTGGAGGCGACGGCGGCGGCCACCCCGGCCTGGGCGCGTGGCATGCCGGAGACGGCCGTGTTGGTGATGGGCGCGTTGACGAAGCCGAAGCCGATGCCGAACAGGACGTAGCCGACGAAGAGGGTGACGTCGGAGGTCTCGGCCTCGAAGGCGGCGAACAGCGCCCCGCTCACGGTCAGCGCGCCGCCCGCGATCAGCAGCGGCAGCCGCGGCCCCCGGCTGCCGACCAGCCGCCCGGACAGCGGGGCGCACAGGAAGGTCGGGACGGCCATCGGCAGCATCCACAGCCCGGCCTCCAGCGCGCTCAGTCCCCGCACGTTCTGGAGGTACAGCGTGGACAGGAACAGAAAGCCGCCCAGCGCCGCGAACGCGCTGATCGCGATGACGGTGGCGCCGCTGAACGGCGCGGAACGGAAGAAGCGCAGCTCGATGAGGGGTTCGGCGCGACGCGGCTCGTGCACGAGCAGGCCGGCCAGCGCGGCCAGCGCCAGCACCGCGAAGGGCAGGACCGCCGTGAACCCGGCGTTCGGCGCCTCGATGATCGCGTACGTCAGGGAGCCGAAGAGCACGATCACCAGCAGCTGGCCCAGCGGGTCGGGCCGGCGGGCCTTGGGCGCCCGGGACTCGGGGACGTAGCGGAGGGTGAGCAGCAGGGCGGCGAGGCCCACCGGGAGGTTGACCCAGAAGATCGAGCGCCAGCCGACCGACTCGACCAGTACCCCGCCCACCAGCGGCCCGGCGGCCATGGAGATGCCCACCACCGCGCCCCACACCCCGATCGCGCGGGCCCGCTCCCGCGGGTCGGTGAAGGTGTTGGTGATGATCGACATGGCGACCGGGTTGAGCATCGAACCGCCCACCGCCTGGATCATCCGGAAGATGACCAGCGAGGACAGGCCGGGCGCCAGGGAGCACAGGAGCGAGCCGAGGGTGAAGACCACGAGGCCGGTCATGAAGACCCGCTTGCGGCCGATCCGGTCCGCGGTGGAGCCGGCCAGCATCAGCAGCGCGGCCAGCACCAGCGTGTAGGCGTCGACCGCCCACTGGAGCCCCGACGTGCTCGCGCCGAAGTCGCGCTGCATGGAGGGGAGGGCGACGTTGAGGATCGTGTTGTCGATGCTCACGATCAGCAGGCTCATGCAGCAGATGGCCAGCACGAGCATGCGTCGGCGGTGGGTGAGCTCCGGCATGACCGCCATCGTACGCCCGTTTCAATAGTGCGGCTAACTAATGACCAATACATGATCTCCGGCCCGCGGCCCGCCGAGCACTGCCCCGCGTACGTGACAATGGAGGAATGTCCACGCTCACCACGCCCGCCCCCGGCTCCACCGCCGCACCCCTGCGGATCGGCCCGCACACCGTCGCGCCGCCCGTGGTGCTCGCACCGATGGCCGGGATCACGAACGCGCCGTTCCGCACGCTGTGCCGTGAGTTCAGCGGCGGCAAGGGCCTGTTCGTGAGCGAGATGATCACGACCCGGGCGCTGGTCGAGCGCAACGAGAAGACCATGCAGCTCATCCACTTCGACGCGACCGAGACGCCGCGCTCGATCCAGCTGTACGGCGTGGACCCGGTGACCGTCGGCAAGGCCGTCCGCATGATCGCGGAGGAGGGTCTCGCCGACCACATCGACCTGAACTTCGGCTGCCCCGTGCCCAAGGTGACCCGCAAGGGCGGCGGCTCGGCCCTCCCGTACAAGCGGAACCTGCTGCGCGCCATCGTCCGCGAGGCCGTCACCGGCGCCGGCGACCTGCCCGTCACCATGAAGATGCGCAAGGGCATCGACGACGACCACCTCACCTTCCTCGACGCCGGCCGCATCGCCGTCGAGGAGGGCGTGACCGCCATCGCCCTGCACGGCCGCACCACCGCCCAGCACTACGGCGGCACCGCCGACTGGGACGCCATCGCCCGCCTCAAGGAGCACGTCCCGGAGATCCCGGTGCTCGGCAACGGCGACATCTGGTCCGCCGAGGACGCGCTGCGCATGGTCCGCGAGACCGGCTGCGACGGCGTCGTCGTCGGGCGCGGCTGCCTCGGGCGGCCGTGGCTCTTCGCCGACCTGGTCGCCGCCTTCGAGGGCCGCACCGACTCCTTCGCCCGGCCCGCCCTGCGCGAGGTCGCCGACGTCATGGTCCGGCACGCCACGCTGCTCGGCGAGTGGATCGGCGACGAGGCGCGCGGCGTCATCGACTTCCGCAAGCACGTCGCCTGGTACCTCAAGGGCTTCGCGGTCGGCTCCGAGATGCGCAAGCGCCTCGCGATCACCTCCTCCCTGGAGGCGCTGCGCGCGGGCCTCGACGAACTCGACCTGGACCAGCCCTGGCCCACCGGCGCCGACGGCCCGCGCGGCCGCACCTCCGGCAACAACCGGGTGGTCCTGCCGGACGGCTGGCTGAAGGACCCGTACGACTGCGCCGGCGTCGGCGAGGACGCGGAGCTGGACACCTCCGGCGGCTGATCAGCCCGTGGTCGGGTGCGGGGTGGAGCCGTACGCCGTCAGGAAGCGGTCGCGGAAGGAACTCATCCGCCACACCGGCGCGTCCGCGGCGGGCTTCAGCCCCTCCGTCCAGTTCCAGTCGTCGATGGCGTCGAGCACCTTCGGGTCCTTGGCGACGACCGAGACGGGCACGTCCCGGCTCGCCTCGTTCCCGCTGACCCGGGCCAGCGGCTGGTGGTCGCCGAGGAAGACGAGGACCGTGTCGTCGGTGCCGTAGCGCTCCAGCCACTGGGTGAGGCTGGTGACCGAGTACTCGACCGACTTGCCGTACTCCTCCTTGGAGCGGGTGGAGTCGGCGATGATGTCGGACGCCTCGACCCCGGACGCCTCGATGCCGTCGTAGACCGACCCGTCGCCGACCTCGTCCCAGTCCACCATCCTGGGCAGCGGCGCCCACGGCTGGTGGCTGGAGGTCAGGACCACCTCCGCCATCAGCGGCCGGTCCCGCTCCCTGCCGTGCTCCAGGCGCTGGAACGCCTCCAGCGCGTACTGGTCCGGCATGGTGGACCAGCTGAACTTCGGCCCGCGGTAGCCCACGTCGAACGCGTCGTAGACCTTGTCGAGGCCGAACCACTCCGACTCCGGCCACGCCTTCTGCACGCCCGGCATCACACCGACCGTGTCCCAGTCGCCGGTCTTCTGGAACGCCTTGGTGAGGGTGAGGTGGTCGCCGGCGGTGACGGTGCGGTACCGCTGCTGGTTGTCCACCCACAGCCCCGACATGAACGTGGAGTGGCCGAGCCAGCTGCTGCCGCCGTACGTCGCCGACGTCAGCCAGCCGCTCCTCGCCCGGAAGCCCGCCTCGGCGAGCGCCTTCGTGCCCGCGTCCAGGGTCCGGTCGACGCCGGGCGCCGTCACCGGGTCCTCGATGGCGGTGCGGCCGTAGCTCTCGATGAACGTGAAGATCATGTCCTTGCCGCGCAGGCCGGGCACCAGCTGTGCGCCGGGCGTGGCCCCGAACCGGTCCGCCTTCGCCTCCTTCGCGAACGCCGCCTCGTCGCGCAGTGTGTCCACCACCCGGTGGGCCTGCGCCTCCAGGGCCCCGGAGGCGCTCCGGGTGGCGACCGGCACGCCGAAGGTCTGCACCCCCAGCGCCACGCAGGTCATCCACACGGTGGCCGCCATCAGCGCGCCCCGGGCCGCCCGCTCCCGGTGCGCGGCGAGCAGTTCCCCGAGCCGGACCGCCGCCAGGGCCATCACCACCAGCAGCAGCACGACGAGCAGCACCGCGCCCACGGCCGCCCAGGCCGCCGCCGCGCCGCCCATCGAGTCCGCCACGTACGACTGGGCGTCGTCCAGCAGCCCCCAGTCGAGGACCACGTTGAAGCCCCGCCCCAGGTACTCGGTGAAGCCCATGTCGAGCAGGTTCAGCACGGTCAGCACGCCCAGGCCGACACCGAAGAGCGCCGCCGCCACCAGCCGTGCGGCGCGCGGCAGGCAGAGCAGCAGCACCGCGGCGATGACCGCCTCCGCCGGAATCCGCGCGAACCGGCTGGGCTCCAGCGCGACGAAGGTGTTCGGCAGCAGCAGGGCCCCGAGTACCAGCACGGCGGCGAGGACGGTCGTCGTCCGGCGCAGCACGAGCGCGGCACGGGGGTGACGGGTGCGCCAGGCCCGCCAGTGGGCGAGGCGGGACGTGCGGGCGGCCGGTCCGGGCTCGGCGGCGGGCCGCGCGTCGGGGGCGGGTTCGGTGCCGGTGCCGGTGCCGGTGGCGGCTTCGGTGTCGGCGGGGGCTTCGATGGCCTCCCCGGGGTCGTCGGGCTCGACCACGTCGGGCTCGTGTGGTCCGTCGGGCTCGCGCGCCTCATCCGGCTCGTGCGCTTCGTCCGGCTCGTGCGCTTCGTCCGGCTCGTGCGCCTCGTCCGGCTCGTGCGACCCGTCGTCCTCGTGCGGCTCATCGGCCGGGGTCGGTGGCTGACGAAAGCGCGTGAAGACAGGCACCCGGAGGTCCTTCCGTACGAATCCCGGTGGACGGCGGGCCCGGCGAGGGGGCCGGACCCGCCGCAGTGACGTACGTCCGCGGCGGGCGCTCCGTTCACCCGTCCGCATGGTGAAAAACCGCGGCCTGTGGCAGCGTGATTCTCGCCACCTCTGATAGCGGTGGCGCTCAGATGAGCGGATCTTGACCGACTCTACTTCTCCAAGGTGTGGCACTCAGTGCCATGTCTTGATCGTTCATCGATCGAACTCAGACGTGGAGATTGCCGCTCATGTGAGCGAAGTGCTGGACCCTGGAGGGTTCATTCGTTCAAGAAGTGAAAACATAAGCGGTCGGTCGCTTGCCAAGCCTTGACTTTCGATCCGCTGGCGGACGGGTGGTTACAGGCGTATGACGCACAAGTGGACGTACCCAGGGGCCTTTGATCTGGGTAGATTCCTCGCCGTCAGGGCAGCCACCGCGTCCTCGAGGAGTCGAGACCCGTGTCGGAAAACAAAGAACCTCAGGTAACGAACACGACGAAGTTCGTTTACGACTTCACCGAGGGCAACAAGGACCTCAAGGACCTCCTCGGTGGCAAGGGCGCGAACCTCGCCGAGATGACCAACCTGGGCCTTCCGGTCCCTCCCGGCTTCACGATCACCACCGAGGCCTGCAAGACCTACCTCGACAGCGGCGAGGAACCGGCGGCACTGCGTGACGAGGTGAGTGCGCACCTCGACGCCCTCGAAGTGAAGATGGGCAAGAAGCTCGGCCAGGCGGACGACCCGCTCCTCGTGTCGGTCCGCTCCGGAGCCAAGTTCTCCATGCCCGGCATGATGGACACGGTCCTCAACATCGGCCTCTCCGACAAGTCGGTGCAGGGCCTGGCCAAGCAGGCCGGCGACGACCGCTTCGCCTGGGACTCCTACCGCCGCCTGATCCAGATGTTCGGCAAGACCGTCCTCGGCGTCGACGGCGACCTCTTCGAGGAGGCGCTGGAGGCGGCCAAGGCGGCCAAGAAGGTCGCGGTCGACACCGAGCTGGAGGCCGCCGACCTCAAGAAGCTCGTCACCAAGTTCAAGAAGATCGTCAAGACCGAGGCGGGCCGGGACTTCCCGCAGGACCCGCGCGAGCAGATGGACCTCGCCATCAAGGCCGTCTTCGACTCCTGGAACGGCGAGCGCGCCAAGCTCTACCGCCGCCAGGAGCGCATCCCGCACGACCTCGGCACCGCGGTCAACGTCTGCTCCATGGTCTTCGGCAACCTCGGCCCCGACTCCGGCACCGGCGTCGCCTTCACCCGCGACCCCGCCTCCGGCCACCAGGGCGTCTACGGCGACTACCTCCAGAACGCACAGGGCGAGGACGTCGTCGCAGGCATCCGCAACACCGTCGCCCTCGCCGAGCTCGAGTCGATCGACAAGAAGTCGTACGACGAGCTGATGCGGATCATGGAGACGCTGGAGAACCACTACCTGGACCTCTGCGACATCGAGTTCACCATCGAGCGCGGCCAGCTGTGGATGCTCCAGACCCGCGTCGGCAAGCGCACGGCGGGCGCGGCCTTCCGCATCGCCACCCAGCTCGTCGACCAGGGCCTGATCGACGAGGCCGAGGCCCTCCAGCGCGTCAACGGCGCCCAGCTCGCGCAGCTGATGTTCCCCCGCTTCGACGAGGACGCCAAGGTCGAGAAGGTCGGCCGGGGCATCGCCGCCTCGCCGGGCGCGGCGGTCGGAAAGGCGGTCTTCGACTCGTACACCGCCGTCAAGTGGTCCCGCTCCGGCGAGAAGGTCATCCTGGTGCGCCGCGAGACCAACCCCGACGACCTCGACGGCATGATCGCCGCCGAGGGCATCCTGACCTCGCGCGGCGGCAAGACCTCCCACGCGGCCGTGGTCGCGCGCGGCATGGGCAAGACCTGTGTCTGCGGCGCAGAGGAGCTGGAGGTCGACACCAAGCGCCGCCGGATGACCGTGCCCGGCGGGCACGTCGTCGAGGAGGGCGACGTCATCTCCATCGACGGCTCCTCCGGCAAGGTCTACCTGGGCGAGGTCCCGGTCGTGCCCTCCCCGGTCGTGGAGTACTTCGAGGGCCGCATGCACGCGGGCGCCGAGGACGCCGACGAGCTGGTCGAGGCCGTGCACCGGATCATGGCCTTCGCCGACCGCAAGCGCCGGCTGCGGGTGCGCGCCAACGCCGACAACGCCGAGGACGCGCTGCGGGCGAGGCGGTTCGGCGCCCAGGGCATCGGCCTGTGCCGCACCGAGCACATGTTCCTCGGCGACCGGCGCGAGCTGGTGGAGCGGCTGATCCTGGCCGACACCGAGGCCGTGCGCGAGGAGTCGCTGAAGGAGCTGCTGCCGCTCCAGAAGCAGGACTTCGTCCAGCTCTTCGAGTCGATGGACGGACTCCCGGTCACCGTCCGCCTCCTGGACCCGCCGCTGCACGAGTTCCTGCCCGACATCACCGAGCTGTCGGTCCGGGTGGCACTCGCCGAGTCCCGGCAGGAGCCGCACGAGAACGAACTGCGCCTCCTCCAGGCCGTGCACCGCCTGCACGAGCAGAACCCGATGCTCGGTCTGCGCGGTGTCCGCCTCGGCCTGGTCATCCCCGGCCTGTTCACCATGCAGGTCCGGGCGATCGCCGAGGCCGCGGCCGAGCGCAAGGCGGCCAAGGGCGACCCGCGCGCCGAGATCATGATCCCGCTGGTCGGCACCGTCCAGGAGCTGGAGATCGTCCGCGACGAGGCCGACCAGGTCATCGCCGAGGTCGAGGCGGCCACCGGCGCGAAGCTCAAGCTGTCCATCGGCACGATGATCGAGCTGCCGCGCGCCGCGCTGACCGCCGGTCAGATCGCCGAGGCGGCCCAGTTCTTCTCCTTCGGCACCAACGACCTGACCCAGACCGTGTGGGGCTTCAGCCGCGACGACGTGGAGGCCAGCTTCTTCACGGCCTACCTGGAGAAGGGCATCTTCGGCGTCTCCCCGTTCGAGACCATCGACAAGGACGGCGTCGGCTCCCTGGTCGCCGCCGCCGCGAAGGCCGGCCGCGCCACCCGCCCCGACCTGAAGCTCGGCGTCTGCGGCGAGCACGGCGGCGACCCGGAGTCGGTCCACTTCTTCCACGAGGTGGGTCTGGACTACGTCTCCTGCTCCCCGTTCCGGATCCCGGTCGCCCGCCTGGAGGCCGGTCGCGCGGCGTCGCGCTCGAAGGGCAGCGACCACCGCTGATCGCTCCGCCGGGAGGCCGGTGCGTCGCTGCGGGACCGCTGTGGCTGGTCGCGCAGTTCCCCGCGCCCCTTCGGGGCACGGGCCCACCGCATCGGCCTGCACGGCACGAAGACCCCGGAGCCGCCGTCTGTCACCCGACCACCCTCACCGATCGGCGGCGGCTCCGGTCCACGCGAGGAGGCGGCACCCTGTGCGGAGGGTGCCGCCTCTTGGCGTTCACTCGTTGTTTGTGACGCGTTCCATGGTGTGAATCCCTGTGAGGTGAGCAGCAGCAAGCTGTCAGCGAAGTTCGGGAGCCCTGGCAGCGGACAGCGGCCCACACCGGAACGGTGGTTGGATGACCTCGACGGATCAAAGGGAACCGGCCGGCACGACCGCCACGCGAGGCGGTGGGGGCGAGACCGCCTCCGGCGTACCGGGGCCCCGGACCGCCGCCGAGGCGAGAGTGCCCGAGGCCGGTCCCCCCGTCCGCAAGGACCGGCTCGCCGCGCTGGACGGACTGCGGTTCCTGGCCGCCCTGGCCGTGGTCTTCTTCCACTTCGTCGGCCAGGTGCCCTCCACGATGCAGACCATCTGGGGCCGTCCCGTCGAGGACGTGTTCCCGGTGGCGCACGGCTACTTCGCCTTCGGCCGGCTCGGTGTCGAGCTGTTCTTCCTGATCAGCGGGTTCGTCATCTGCATGAGCGCGTGGGGCCGCACCCCGCGTGACTTCTTCATCTCCCGCGTCACCCGGCTGTACCCGATGTACTGGGCGGCCGTCGCGATCACCGCGTGCGTGATCTTCTTCGCCGACAACCCGTTCGGGCACCCGTCACCGCGCGTGCTCTTCGCCAACCTGACGATGCTCCAGACCCCGCTCGGGGTGGAGCACCTCGACTCGGTCTACTGGACGCTCTGGCCGGAGATGTGCTTCTACCTCACCTTCGCGGTCGTGGTGTGGAAGGGCCTGACCTACCAGCGCGTGGTGATCTACTGCGGGCTCTGGACGGTCGCCGCCGTGCTGGCGCCCAGCGCCGACATCCGGTTGCTGACGCTGCTGGTCAACCCGCCCTCCGCGCCGTACTTCATCGCGGGCATGGCCTTCTACCTCATGTACCGCTACCGGCCGACGCCGCTGCTCTGGGGCATCGTCGCCATGTCGTGGCTGGTGGCGCTGCACTACCTGCTGACACCCGACGGGGGCCGCCTGAACTGGGACTCCTGGTCGCCGTGGCGCGGCTGGCTGGTCCTGGTCATCACGGTCTTCTTCCTGCTGATCGCCGCCGTCGCGCTCGGCTGGACCCGGTGGATCCGCTGGCGCGGGCTGACCGTCGCGGGCACGCTGACCTTCCCGCTCTACCTGCTGCACGACGCCATCGGCGTGAACATCCTGCACCGCTTCGGCGACCGGGCCGACCCGTGGGTCGTGGTCGCGATCACCGTCGCCGCCCTGGTGGCGCTGTCGTACGTCGTGCAGCGGTTCGTGGAGCGCCCGGTGGCCCGGGCCGCGCGGCGCTGGCTGAGCAGCGCCGCCTTCAGTCTGAAGGCGCCGGAGCCCCGCCGCTGAACGGGCGGGGGCTCCGGCTCCGGTACGCGGGTCAGGCGGCGCCGTTGCCGCGCCGCTTGCCGACGGCCAGCAGCAGTCCGCCGCCGGCCAGCACGACGATCGCGCCGCCCGCCGCGATGTAGGGCGTGCTGTCGTCGCCGCCGGTCTCGGCCAGGTCGGTGCCCTGCTGCCCGGCGGCCTGGTCGCCGCCGGACTCCTTGCCGCTGCCGGTGCCCGCGTTGTCGTCGGTCGCCTTCTCACCGGAGTCGCCGGAGTCGCCCGAGTCCCCCGAGTCGTCGGCGGGCTCGAAGCCGGCGGGCGGCCTGTCGCAGCCGACGCCGTCCTTGTCGCGGTCGAGGTGCTCGCCGTAGTGCGGGTCGCCCTCCTTGATGTTGGAGTACCCGTTGTCGTACGCCTCGGTGCAGTTCTTGAACGGGTGGGTGCCGTCGTGCGCCTGGGCGGCGGCCGGCAGGGCGGCCAGGGCCAGCGCGGCGACGGCCGCGGCGGCGGGCTTGCGGAGCAGGTTCATCGAGAGTCCCGGGATGGTGTGTGACGCGTGTGCGGATGAGGATTGGTGTGGATGAGCGGATATGAGGTGACGAAGCTATTGAGGTACCGGAGATGTGGTGGCGATATGAAGGACTCGTGACGCGAACGTGACGTGACCGGAAGGTAGCTCTCCGTTCAGGGTGGTGGGGCGCGTACGGTGAGACGGGTCCGGAGCAGGGAAGGAGCCGCTGATGACCGGCTGGAACACGGGCGACATCCCCGGCCTGGACGGGAAGGTCGCCGTCGTCACCGGAGCCAACGGCGGCCTCGGCTACGTGGTCGCCCGGGAACTGGCGCGCAAGGGGGCGCGCGTGGTGCTCGCCTGCCGCAGTGAGGAGCGGGGGAGCGCGGCCGTGGAGCGCCTGCTCGCGGAGGTGCCGGACGCCGCGGTGGAGCCCGGGCGGCTGGACCTCGGGGACCTGGCGGGCATCCGGGAGTTCGCCTACGGGCTGCCGTACGAGCGGCTGGACCTGCTCGTCAACAACGCCGGGGTGATGGCGCTGCCGCACGGGACGACGGCGGACGGCTTCGAGACCCAGTTCGGCGTCAACCACCTGGGCCACTTCGCCCTCACCGGGCTGCTGCTGCCCACCCTGCTCGCCACCCCGGGCGCGCGGGTCGTGACCGTCTCCAGCTTCCTGCACGCGTTGGGCAACGTCGATCCGCGCGACCTGAACAGCGTGCGGCGGTACGGGCGTTGGACCGCGTATGGCCGTTCCAAATCGGCCAACCTGCTCTTCACCCACGAACTGGCCCGCCGCCTCGCGGCCCGCGACGACGCCTGGGACGTGCGCGCGGTCGCCGCCCACCCGGGGTACGCGCGCACCGATCTCCACGTCGCCGGAGCGCGCGCCGAGGGGCGCCGGCTGGCGACCCGGCTGATGGGGCTGGCCGCCCGGGTCGTCGCCCAGCCCGCGGAGACGGGCGCGCTGCCCGTCCTGTACGCGGCGACCGCGCCCGGCGTCCCCTCCGACTCCTTCACCGGCCCGTCCTACGCGATGTGGGGCGGGGCGCCCGCCCCGTCCCGGCGGGCGCCCTGGACCCTCGACGACGCGATGGGGGAGCGGCTGTGGGCCGCCTCCGAGCGGCTGACGGGGGTCACCTACGAGGCACTGCGGGGCTCGGACACGACCTAGGCGCGGAACGGCCCCCGCACCTCGTAGGTGATCCCGCCGGACGAACTCCCGCTCGTGCCCCGCTGGCTGGAGAAGTACAGCCGGGTGCCGTCGGGTGAGAACGCCGGCCCGGTGATCTCCGAGCCGGACTGCCCGTCGACGCGCAGGAAGGGGGCGACGACGTCGTTCGGCGTGATCACGCAGATCTCCATGGTGCCGCCGTCCTCCGCGACGAACAGGTCGCCGGAGGAGCTGCCGGTGACGTTGTCGACGCCGGTCAGCGGGGCCCCGCCGGACGTCACCAGGGAGTCGTCGTAGGCGAGTTCGATGGTCCCGGCGGACGCGTTGTACTGCCAGACGCGGTTGTCGCCCTTGGTGGTGAACCAGCAGGTGTCGTCCGCGTAGTAGCAGCCCTCGCCGCCGTTGAAGCGCTTGGCGCCGGAGACCTGGTTGCGGGTCGCGGTGGCGCCGGAGGGGTCGGGGACCCGCGCCCAGGTCACCGGTCCGCTGGTGGCCGAGCCCGCCACCAGCACCTCCAGCGTGCCGGAGGAGAGGTCGCCCCAGGTGGTCGGGCGGAAGCGGTAGAAGCAGCCGTCGCCGACGTCCTCCGTCAGGTACACCACCTTGCGGACCGGGTCGGCCGCCGCCGCCTCGTGCTTGAAGCGGCCCATGGCGTCCCGCCGCACCGCGGCCTGCACGCCCCACGGGTCGGTCTCGTAGACGTAGCCGCGGTCCACCTCCTCGCAGGACAGCCAGGTGTTCCACGGCGTCCGGCCGCCCGCGCAGTTCTGGCGGGTGCCGGAGAGCACGCGGTACGCCGAGGTGACGGCGCCCGAGGCGGAGAACCGCACCGCGCTCGCCCCGCCGGAGGGGTTGACCTCCGAGTTGGAGACGTAGATCCAGCCGGAGCCGTCCGGGTAGCAGGCGCCGCCGTCCGGTGCGCGGTGCCAGGTGTACGAGGTGCCCGGGACCTGCTGGCCGGAACGGGCGATCACCCTGCTCGTGAAGCCGGCGGGCAGGCGGAGGCCGTTGGCGTCGGGCGAGCCGAGCGCCCCGTACGGTCCGCTGCCGGGCTGGGCGGGGGCGGCGTACGCGGCACCGCGCCACAGGGTTCCGCCGAGGACGGCCGAGCCGCCGACGACGGCCGTGCGCAGGAGGGTACGACGATCCACTGCTGCCTCCGGGTGTCATGGCCTCTCCCGCCGCCGGACGGCGACGGGAGCGTGCGGTCACGGACCCTAGGGCGGCCGGATTGACGGTCCATGGACAACTCATGACGGGCGGGCGGCGGGTGGCACCCGGGCCCCGGTGCCCGGGTGCCGTCGGCTCAGGCCGTCTGGCCGCCGTCCACCACCAGGTCTGTGCCCACCACCGACGCCGCGTCGTCCGACGCCAGGTACAGCACGGCCGCCGCGACCTCCGCCACCGACGAGACCCGGCCGAGCGGTGTCTCGCCCCGCATGCGCCCGGCCCGGCCCTCCTCCGTCTCCCCGGGGTGCAGGGACATCGAGGTCGCCGTGGCGCCGGGGCTGACGGCGTTGATGCGGACGCCGTCGGCGATGTGGTCGATGGCGGCGCCCCGGGTCAGCGCCGAGACGGCCGCCTTCGTGGCGGCGTAGGCCGTGGCGCCCGGGCTGCGCTTGTGCGCGCCGAAGGTGGAGGCGATGTTCACGATCGCCCCGCCGCGCGGCTGGGTGCGCATCTGCCGCACCTCGGCCGCGAGGGCGAGGAAGACGCCGGTGACGTTGATGTCGAGCTGCGCGTGCCAGTCCGCCTCGGCCAGGTCGGCCAGGGGGACTCCGCCGCGGAAGACACCCGCGTTGTTGACCGCCACGTCCAGGGAGCCGAAGTGCTGGGCGGCGGCGTCCACGGCGGCGCGCACGTCGTCGGGGCGGGAGACGTCGGCGGTGACGGCCAGCGCCTTGCCGCCCGCCGCCTCGATCAGGGTCACCGTCCCGTCGAGCGGCTCCCGCCCGCGTCCGGCGACGACGACGTTCGCGCCCTCGGCAGCGAGGGCGAGGGCGACGGCCCGGCCGATGCCGGAGCCCGCGCCGGTGACGAGGGCGGTCCGGTCGGTGAAGCGCTGGGTGCGCTGAGTGTGCTGGGTGTCCTGGGTGGTCATGAATCTCCCCTTTTCTTGACCGTTCGGTTCAGTATGAGGGCGTGAAAGAGTGTGGAAGGGCCCCTTCACGGAGAAGGTGTCGTCGCGGGTTCTCAGTCGAGCAGCGCGAGTGCCTGTTCCGCCGCGTCCCGCAGCCTGGCCGGGTCCGCCGACGCCTTCCCCACCACCCGCATCCCCTGCAGCAGCACCAGCAGCATGCGGGCGAGGGTGAGCGGATCGCGGCCGGCGGGCAGTTCGCCCTGGGCCGCGGCCCGGGTCAGCGTCGCGTGCAGTACGGTCTCCAGCTGGTCCCAGTTGCGCTCGACCCGCCGTGCGGCGACCGGGTCGTGCGGGGCCAGTTCGGCGGCGGTGTTCGTGACGAAGCAGCCGCGCAGGCGCAGTTCGCCGGCGGTCGCCTCGGCGGCGTAGCGCCGCACCAGGGACCGGACGCCCGGCAGGGCGGCGCCCGGCCGGGACAGGTCCGCCAGCAGATCCGGCAGCAGCCCCTCCTCGTACCGCGCCAGCGCCTTCAGGTACAGCTCGTGCTTGTTGCCGAAGGTCGCGTAGATGCTGGCGCGTCCGACACCGAGACGCTCCACGAGGTCGGACATCGACGTCCCCTCGTAGCCGCGCTCCCAGAACAGCTCCAGGGCTGCCCGCAGCGCGGCGTCCGGATCGAACTCCTTGGTCCTGGCCACGCGTCGCAGCTTAAGACTTTGTGGAACGCACGGTCAAGAAAGGTCGTGTCAGGTCCGTCAGGCCGCCTTCACCTCGTACACCGCCACCCGTACCGCCTCGTCGTCCAGGCACTCCCCGGTGCCGAGGTCGAAGCGCTGCTTGAGCAGCGGGGAGGCGACGAACGGGCGGCCCTGGTGGGTGCCGGTCAGACCGCGGGAGAGGACCGCGGCACCGGTGAACGGATCCCGGTTGTCGATGGCGTACAGCCCGCCCTCCCGGTCCCGGAAGAGGGCCACCTGGCCGCCGTCCGGGAGCAGGGCCGCCACGCCCCGTCCGGGGAGCAGGACGCCGAGGTCGCACGCCGTGAACCAGTCGTCGGTCAGCCGCAGCAGGACCTTGAGGTCGGTCGTCTCGGGTGCCAGGGTCATCGCCGGGTGCTTCCTTCCAGGAGGTCTTCCTCGGTGCGCCGCATGCCGATACTCAGCAGCGGCAGGTCGGGCTTCATCTGGTCGCGCTCGGGCACGAAGCCCACGACCGGGTCGGGGGTGTCGGGCGCGTTCACGAAGGACACGAACCGGGCCAGTTTCTCCGGGTCGTTGATGGTCTCGGCCCACTCGTCGCGGTAGTGCGAGACGTGGGCGCGCATCAGGGACTCCAGCTCGTCGCAGATGCCGAGCGAGTCGTGCACGACGACGTCCCGTACGTGGTCCAGGCCGCCGGGGATGCGCTCCAGCCAGGTGGAGGTGCGCTCCAGCTTGTCGGCGGTGCGGATGTAGAACATCAGGAACCGGTCGATGAGGCGGACCAGTTCGGCGTCCGAGAGGTCCTGCGCCAGCAGGTCCGCGTGGCGCGGGGTGGCGCCGCCGTTGCCGCCGACGTAGAGGTTCCAGCCGTTGGACGTGGCGATCACGCCGAAGTCCTTGGACTGGGCCTCGGCGCACTCGCGGGCGCACCCGGAGACCGCCGACTTCAGCTTGTGCGGCGACCTGAGCCCCCGGTAGCGCAGCTCCAGGTCGATCGCCATCCGCACCGAGTCCTGGACGCCGTACCGGCACCAGGTCTGCCCCACGCAGGACTTCACGGTGCGCAGTGACTTCCCGTACGCGTGCCCGGACTCGAAGCCGGCGTCCACCAGCCGCGCCCAGATCACCGGCAGCTGCTCGACGCGGGCGCCGAACATGTCGATGCGCTGGCCGCCGGTGATCTTCGTGTAGAGCCCGAAGTCCCGGGCGATCTCGCCGATGACGATCAGCTTCTCCGGGGCGATCTCACCGCCGGGGATGCGCGGGACGACGGAGTACGAGCCGTTCTTCTGGAGGTTGGCCAGGAAGTGGTCGTTGGTGTCCTGGAGCGCGGCCTGCTCGCCCTCCAGGACGTAGCCGCTCGCGCCGATCGCCGGGGCCAGCGAGGCGATGATCGAGCCGACCGCCGGCTTGCAGACCTCGCAGCCGTCGCCGCCCCGCGCACCCTCACGGCCGTGCCGGTCCAGCAGCTCCCGGTAGGAGGTGACCCGCAGGGCGCGGACGATCTCGTACAGCTCCTCGCGGGTCTGTGCGAAGCAGCCGCACAGACCCTTGTCGACCTCGACGCCGCTCGCCTCCAGCTCGGCGGTGACCAGCTGGCCGAGCACCTTGACGCAGGAGCCGCAGCCGGTGCCCGCCTTGGTGCACTTCTTCACCTCGGGCACGGTCGTGCACTGGTGGTCGGTGACCGCGCCGCGGATGCTGCCCTTGGTGACGTTGTGGCAGGAGCAGATCACCGCGTCGTCCGGGAGCGCGGACGGACCCAGCTGGGCCGGGGCGCCGGCACCGGCGGGCAGGACGAGCGACTCGGGGGAGACCGGCGGGACCGAGCCGGTGAAGGCGCGCAGCGTGCCGTACGCCTCCGCGTCGCCGACCAGGATGCCGCCGAGCAGCGTGCCGTCACGGCCGACGACCAGCTTCTTGTACAGCCCCGCGCGGGAGTCGGAGTAGACGACGTCCAGGCAGTCCTCGGCGGTGCCGTGCGCGTCGCCGAAGGAGGCCACGTCCACGCCGAGCAGCTTCAGCTTGGTGGACAGGTCGGCGCCGGTGAAGGACGCCTCCTGGGCCGCGATCGTCGCGGCGACGGTCTCGGCCTGCTCGTAGCCGGGCGCCACCAGCCCGTACACTCGCCCGTCGGACGCCAGCGCGCACTCGCCGATCGCGAACACGTGCTCGTCGGTGACCGTGCGGCACCGCTCGTCGACGCTGACGCCGCCGCGCTCGCCGACCGAGAGACCGCAGTCCCGGGCCAGTTGGTCGCGGGGACGGACGCCGGCGCTGAACACCACCAGGTCGGTGGCGAGTTCGGAGCCGTCGGACAGCTTCATGCCGGTGACGGCGCCGTCCGCGCCCGTCAGGATCTCCTGCGTGCCGACGCCGGTGTGGACGGACAGGCCCATTCCCTCGATGGTGCGCAGCAGCGCCGCGCCGCCGCCCTCGTCCACCTGGACGGGCATCAGACGGGGCGCGAACTCCACGATGTGCGAGGTGAGTCCGAGCCCCTTGAGCGCGCCCGCCGCCTCCAGCCCGAGCAGTCCGCCGCCCACCACCGCGCCGGTCGTCGCGGTCTTCGCGTACTCCTCGATGGCGAGCAGGTCCTCGATCGTCCGGTAGACGAAGCAGCCCTCGGCGTCCTTGCCGGGGACCGGCGGGACGAACGGGTAGGAGCCCGTGGCCAGGACGAGGATGTCGTAGCCGACGACGAGCCCGGAGCGCGCGGTCACCGTGCGGGCGTCCCGGTCGACGGTCTCCGCCGGATCACCGACGCGCAGCTCGATGCCGTGCTCCTCGATGAAGGCGAGGTCGGTCATCGACAGGTCCTCGGGGGTCTTGCCCGAGAAGTACGAGGTGAGCTGGACGCGGTCATAGGCGGGCCGCGGCTCCTCGCACAGCACGACCACGCGGTGCGTGGCGGTCAGGCCGCGCTCGGCGAGCGCTTCGAGGAAGCGCTGGCCGACCATGCCGTGGCCGACAAGCACGATGGTCGGGGTGTGCCCCGGGGTGGCGGTCATCAGGAGCCTCCGTCATGGGTGAGCAGGTGGAGCAGGGGGCCGCCGTCGGAGGGGAGCGGCTCTGCTCCCTCCCAGGCGCGCGCGAGCGCGCCGACGGTGCCGAGTTCGCCGACCAGGACCCCGCCGACCAGCCGGTCGTCACGGACGACGACCTTGCGGTAGGTGCCCCGGGTGGCGTCGGCGAGCTGCACGACGTCGTCGCCGGGGAGCGGGTCGGTCTCGCCGAACGCGGCGAGGTCGAAGGAGCCGTCGGGCCCGCCGAAGGGGCCGTCCGGCCCGGCGAGGGGGCCGTCCGGCCGTCCGGCGAGGGTGAGCCGGGTCAGGGAGCGGGTGCCGGTGTAGCGGGCGGTGGTGCCGTCCCCGGCGAGCAGTTCGGCCAGCACGCCGGCCTGTTCGAGGGCGGGCGCGGCCAGCCCGTACACGCGCCCGCCGTGCTGGGCGCAGTCGCCGACGGCGCGGATGTGCGGATCCGAGGTGCGCAGCTCGTCGTCGACGAGGATCCCCTTGCCGACGTCGAGGCCCGCCTCCTGCGCGAGGCCGACGCGGGGCCGGACCCCGCAGGCGAGCACCACGAGATCGGCGCCGAGGGCGTACCCGTCGGCCAGCTCCACCGACCGCACCGCCCCGCCGACGCTGCGCACGTCGCGCACCCGGCACTCGGTGTGCACCTCGACGCCGAGGTCCTCCAGATGCCGCCGCACGAGCGCGGAGGCGCCCGGGTCGAGCTGGCGCTCCATGAGCCGCTCCGCCTGCTGGGCGAGGACGACCTGGGCGCCGCGCACGGCCAGCGCGCGGGCCGCGGAGACCCCGAGCAGCCCGCCCCCGATGACGACCGCCCGCACCCCCGCCCGTACCGCCTTCGACAGTCCCAGGCAGTCGTCCATCGTCCGGAACGCGTGCACGCCCTCGGGCAGCGCGCGGTCCGGGGTGAACAGACCGCGCAGCGGCGGCAGCACGGCGTTGGAGCCGGTGGCCAGGACCAGCGTGCCGTACGCGATCACCGACCCGTCGGCGCACCGCACGGTCCGCCCCTCCCGGTCGATGCCGGTGACCCGGCCGCGCAGCAGGTCCCCGGGCGCGGGCAGGGTGACCGTCTCGGGGCCGTACCGTCCGGCCAGCACATCGGCGAGCAGCACCCGGTTGTACGGGCGGTGCTCCTCGTCGCCGACCAGCAGCGCGGGCGTGCCCAGCTCACCGAGGAGCCGGGCGAGCGTCACGCCCGCCAGCCCGGCGCCGATCACCACCACACGCTGATTCGAGGTCATGGCATTGAGCGTGCGGCGCCGGTGTTACCCGGTCGCATCGCGTCTGTTTCCCGGGGGGAACGCTGCCCTCAGCGGGGGTGGGGGGTGGGTGTGAGGGCGCGGGCGACGGCCGGGGCCCACTGCGACCGGCCGGTAACCTCAGAAGACCCTCATCTTGATGGACGGCACATCCATCCCGTCCATAGGGTCGCGATCATGCCCGACATATCGCTGACCACGCTCGTCCTGCTCTGCCTGGCCGCCCTCGCGGCCGGCTGGATCGACGCCGTGGTCGGCGGCGGCGGGCTCCTGCTCCTGCCGGCCCTGCTGCTCGGCCTGCCCTCCGGCACCCCCGCCGCACATGCGCTGGGCACCAACAAGGCGGTCGCCATCGTCGGCACCACGGGCGCGGCGGTGACGTACGCCCGCAAGGCCCCGGTGGACGTCCGTACGGCCGTCCGCATCGGGCTGGCGGCGCTGGCGGGCTCGTCCGGCGGGGCCTTCTTCGCGGCCGGGATGAGCACGGAGGTGCTGAAGCCGGTCATCATGGTGGTGCTGCTCGCCGTAGCCGCCTTCGTGATCTTCCGCCCGGCCTTCGGCACCGCCCCCGCGACCGGCCCGGCCACCCGCCGCCAGATCCTCGCCGCGATCGGCCTCGCGGGCGTCGGCATCGGCTTCTACGACGGCCTGGTCGGCCCCGGCACGGGCACGTTCCTGGTCCTGGCCCTCACCGCCCTGCTCCACCTGGACCTGGTCACCGCCTCGGCCACCGCCAAGATCGTCAACTGCTGCACCAACGCGGGCGCCCTCGCGACCTTCGCCTGGCAGGGCGCGGTCCTGTGGCAACTGGCCGCGCTCATGGCGGTCTTCAACCTGGCGGGCGGCATGTTCGGCGCGCACACGGCGCTCAAGAAGGGGAGCGGCTTCGTGCGGGTGGTGTTGCTGACAGTGGTGTTCGCGTTGGTGGCGAATCTGGCGTACGAGCAGTGGGTGGCCTAGGCGCCCGTCCCACCCCTCCCCACCTCCAGCAGCTCCACCACCCCCGTCCCGTCCTCCTCCCCGTGCCCCTCGGCGAGCCACCGCTCCATCAATCCCATGTACGGCGTCAGCAGCTCCGTGCTCACCCCCTGCTCCTCCGCCGTGCGCAGCAGTGTCGCGTTGCCCGCCACCTGCATCGCGAGGTTGGAGACGACGCCGTGGGAGTAGTCGCCGCGCTCCAGTTGCTCGGCGGTCAGGTGGACGGCCGGGGCCATCGCCGTGAGCCAGTCGGCGAGGAGCGGCGCGAAGTCCTTCGGCGCGATGCCCTCCCGTCGGATCAGTGCGAAGGCGTGGGAGACGCCCGCGAACATGCCCGTCATCGCGCTGAGCAGCGCCACGTCGTGCAGGGCCGCGAAGCCCGGGTCCTCGCCGGCGTAGCGGGTGCCGGCGGGGACGGCGAGGGTGTCGCGGTGCTCGGCGAAGAGGGCCGGGGAGCCGCTGTAGAAGACGTAGGCGCCGGAGTCGGCGGCCCCGATCATCGGCGGTACGGCCATGATGCCGCCGTCCAGGAAGCGGGCCCCGCGTGCCGTCGCCCACGCGGCGCGGGTGCGGCCGTCGGCGGGTGTGCCGGTGGTCAGGTTGACCAGGTCCCGGCCGGTCAGGTCGACACCGTCGAGGGTCGCGCCGACCGAGGCGTCGTCGAGCAGGCAGACGATCACCAGGCGGTTCGCCGAGACCGCCTCGGCGGCGGTGCGGGCGACCGTGGCGCCCTCGGTGGCCAGGGCCTCGGCGCGGGCGGGGGTGCGGTTCCAGACGGTCACGGGGTGCCCGGCGGCCAGCCAGGCGCGGACCAGGGCGGTGCCCATCGCGCCGGTGCCCAGGACGGTGAGCGGAATACGGGGAGCGGATGCCTTGTCAGTCATGGGGACAAGCCTCTTCCGGGGGACGGGACCGCTCAAGTACGCACTTGAGAGTGGGTGGTTACCCCGGGGGAAGCGCACGGGCGGTGGACGAACGGGGTGACGGGAATGGGTACGGCACGGCGGCCGGGGGCGTACGTGTGCGGGGTCGACGCGGCGATGGACGTGATCGGCGGGAAGTGGAAGGTGTTGATCCTCTGGGCGCTCGGCGAGCACGTCCGCCGCTTCGGGGCCCTGCGCCGGGAGCTGCCGGGCGTCACCGAGAAGGTGCTCGCCGCGCAGCTGCGAGAGCTGGAGGCCGACGGCATCGTGCACCGTGAGGAGTACTGCGAGGTGCCGCCGCGCGTCGAGTACTCGCTCACCGCGCGGGGCGTCGCCCTCAACGAGGCGCTGGCGCCGCTCGGCCTGTGGGGCAAGGCGCACGTCCTGGGCGGCACCTCACCGGCTGCCGGTGAGGTGCGCGAAGACGACCACGTTCCCCTGGTAGCCGGTACTGCGTGAGTAGCCGCCGCCGCAGGTGATGACCCGCAGCTCGGGCCGGTCCGCCGCGCCGTACACCTTGGCGTCGGGGAATGCGTCGGCGGCGTAGACCTCCACCGCGTCCACCGTGAAGACCGCGACGCCCCCGTCCCGCCGGTCGACCTCGATCGTGGCGCCCTTCTCCAGCGCGCCGAGCCGGTAGAAGACGGCGGGGCCCTCGGCGTTGTCGACGTGCCCGGCGACGATCGAGGTGCCCCTCTCGCCCGGGGTGGTGCCGGCCTCGTACCAGCCGGCGAGGTTCTTCTTCCCGGCGGGCGGCACGTCCAGGCTGCCCGAGGGCGTCAGCCCGAGCCCCGTCATGGGCGCGTCCACCTTGATCGCCGGGACGCGGATCCGGTCGGGTGGGGAGGGGGGAAGGGCCGGTGCGGCGGGTGCCCGGCCGGCCCGCCCGGTGCCGGAGGCGGCCTGCGCGGCCGACGGCTGCGGCGGGGCATCGGTCTCCGTGCCGCCGACCAGCAGCCACGCCCCCGAGCAGAGGGCGACCGCGGTGACCGCCGCTATCGCTGTGTTGCCGACCCTGCGCATGGACGTATCCCCTCTCCGGACGGGCCGGACGGGCCCTCGTGGGATCCCCTGCCCCCTCCGGGCCGCGAGGGGCGTCGGACCCGGAGGGGGTGGGGAAGTGCGGTACCGGCGGACGGGCGGCGGAGGGTGCCCGTCAGATCCCGTCGCCTCTCGCCCGGCGATGCAGGAGCCAGGTACCGCCCGCGGCGGCGACGGCGAGAGCCGCCACACCGGCCGCGGTCTGCACGGGGTCGGGGCCAAGAGCGCCGCCGACCCCCGTCTTCACGCTTCCTCTGGGATACACCGGCGCCTCGGCCGCGGTCAGCGTCACCACCAGGTCGCCCGTCACCCGCTGCTCGTCGGCCCCGCAGGTCGCGACGATCTCGTATGTTCCCGGCTGCGCGCTCGGCGGCACCTCGAAGTGGCCGGTCGCGTCCCCGTCGCCCGTCCCCGGCGCCAGCGGGAACGGGCCGGCGCCGACCGCGCTGGCGTCACCGGCCGCCGAACCGCCCTCCCCGCACCACGCCGTGCTCACCATGGCCCGCTCGCCCGGCACGACCGAGGACGGGTACACCTCCAGACCACCGGTCGGCGCGGCGTCCCCGGCGTACACGGTCGCCGGGGAGGCGAGGCCGACGGCCGCGACGGCGAGCGCGGTACCGGTCAGCAGGCGGGCGGTACGTCGCATCGGTGCTCCTTTGAGCTCTTCGGTGGCCCCTGCCCTACCGAGGAAAGTGGCAGCGGACCCGGCCCGCTCCCCGAGCGCGCGGCGCGGATTGGGATGAACGGGTGTCGCCGGTGCGCCGGACGGGAGTCGATGTGACTGTGTTTCAGCAGGTCACGAGGGCGTGCCGGATGAGGGCGGGAAAAGATCCCGAAGGGTGCGGGACGCGGGTGTGAACGGGTGACCGGCGCCGCCGAACGGGCCCGCCGCCACGGCTTGACCTCAAGTTTGGTCGAGGTATCAGGCTGTTCCGCATGGACACCACGACCGCCCCCCTGCGGGTGACGCTCCTTGTCGGCAGCAACCGCCACGGCCGCTTCGGCCCCGTCGTCGCCGACTGGCTCCTGGACCACCTCCGGGCCCACGACGGCCTGATCCCGGAGGTGGTCGACGTGGCCGAGGCCGACCTCCCCACGTCGTTCGCCCCGACCCCGGAGGCGACCGCCGCGCTGGCCGGGGTCACGCCCCGGCTCGCCGGCGCCGACGCGTTCGTCGTGCTCACGCCCGAGTACAACCACTCGTTCCCGGCGGGCCTGAAGAACGTCATCGACTGGCACTTCACCGAGTGGCGGGCCAAGCCCGTCGGCCTGGTCTCGTACGGCGGCCTGGCCGGCGGCCTGCGCGCCGCGGAGCACCTGCGGCAGGTCTTCGCCGAACTGCACGCCGTCACCGTCCGCGACACCGTCTCCTTCCACAACGCGGGCGCGTCCTTCGACGACGAGGGCAGGCTCAGGGACCCGTCGGGGCCGGACGCCGCGGCGAAGACGATGCTCGACCAGCTGGTGTGGTGGGGGCGCGCCCTGCGCGAGGCGAAGGAGAAGCGGCCCTACGACGACATCTGAGAACGCGCGGGCCGCCCCGGGTTCCGTGAGGGGATCCCGGGGCGGCCCACGTCGCGCGTGCGGCGGGTCAGCCCACGCTCACCGCGCTCCACGCCGCGCCGACCGCGGCGTACTCGGCGCTGTCGGTGCCGTACAGGTCACCGGCCGCGCTCAGGGTGGCGGTGCGGGCGCCCGCGTAGTCCGTGGACGAGGTCATGTACACCGTCAGCGCCCGGTACCAGACGTCCCCGAGCTTGTCCCGGCCGATCCCGGAGACCGAGGAGCCGTCGCAGGTGGGGGAGGAGTAGCGCACGCCGCCCACGGTCCGCGCGCCGCTGCCCTCGGCCAGCAGGTAGGCGAAGTGGTTGGCGACCCCGGAGGAGTAGTGGACGTCCAGGTCGCCCACCGCGGTGCTCCAGCAGTCGGCCGAACTGCCGTCCCTGCTGGGCTTGTCCATGTAGCGCAGCGCGTCCCGGCCGAACCCGTCCCGGACGACCTTCTCGCCGATCAGGTAGTCCCCGGCGTCGGCGGAGTTGCCCGCGTGCCACTCCACCAGGGTGCCGAAGACGTCGGAGGTCGCCTCGTTGAGGCCGCCGGACTCGCCCGAGTACGTCAGCGCCGCCGTCGACGCGGTCACCCCGTGCGTCATCTCGTGCCCGGCGATGTCCAGCGAGACCAGCGGCCCGAAGGTGCTGCCGTCACCGTCGCCGTACGTCATGCAGAAGCAACTGTCCTCCCAGAAGGCGTTGTTGTACTTGTTGCCGTAGTGCACCCGGCTGTACGACCCCTTGCCGTCGCCCGCGATGCCGCTGCGCCCGTGCACGTCCTTGTAGTAGTCCCACGTGACGTCGGTGCCGTACTGCGCGTCCACGGCGGCCGAGGCGCGGTCGCCGGCGCTCCCCGTGCCCCAGTGGTTGTCGGCGTCGGTGAACGGCGTCGAGGGGGCCCGGACCAGGCAGATGCCGAGGAGGCACAGGTCGGTCTGGTTCTGGGCGTCACCGGTGTACGTGCCGCCGCGCGTCGGGTCCTTGAGCTGGTACGACGACCCTGAGGACGTCGTCTCCAGCGGCACCTTGCCGCCGTACAGCGACTCGCCGTCGCCCGCGGCCGTCTCGATGGTGTCCCAGGCGTCGATGCGGGCGCCGGTCCCGGCGTCGGTCAGCACCGTGCGCGCGACCGGGTTGCCCAGGGGATCCATCGCCGCCGCGTTCGTCCGCCAGGCCAGCTTCGGGGTCCCGTGCAGGGCGTCGACCACCAACTCCGGCTTGGCGCTGAGCTTCTTCAGCAGCTCGCCCGGGTTGGCGGCGCGCAGCGCGTTCGCGGCCAGGTCGGCGGCCTTGGGAGCCGACAGCTTCGGGGTGACGGTCGGCAGGGAGACCTGGGCCTCCGTCGCTCGGTCCGCGCCGCGGAAGGTGCCGTCGGGGGCGAGATGGAGGACGAAGTCGCCGCCCAGGACGGGGAGTTCGCGGTAGGTGCGGTCGTAGCGGACGTGCTGGCTGCCGTCGTCGTCAACGATGACGTCGCGGACCTCGGTGTCCTGCGCCGCGGTCAGGCCGAGGGCGTCGGCCCGGCCGGCGAGGACGGCGGCCGCGTGTCCGAGGGCGTCGGCGGAGGTGGGTCCGTCGTCGGCCTGGGAAGTGGGGGAGAGGACGGTGCTGAGCAGCGCGGCGGTGGCGGCGACGATGCCGGCCGTGGCGAGACGGGAACCTCGGACGTGCCGTATTCGGCTCATCGAACTCCTTGGGGAGGAGCGCTACGGGGCGCGTGGGGGTGCGGAGGCGTGGGGGGAGCGGGGGTGTGGGGGGTGTGGGGGGTGTGGGGGTGTTGACTCAGATTTAAAGGACCCCCGGCATGTCATGTCCATAGCCCGCCGGTGAAGATCATGAGGGGCATGAGGCGAGAGAATGACCGGTCGTGGACACCACGCGACTGCCGTTCTTCGTCTACGGGACCCTGCGCCCCGGCGGCGTCAATCACGATCTCTTCCTGCGCGGACGCACCCGCGCCGAGGAACCCGCCCGTCTGCACGGAGCGTTGCTCTACCCGGGACCCGGCTACCCCTACGCCGTGGAGGCGCCCGGGGGAAGCGTGCGCGGGGAGGTCGTCACCGCGCTGCCCGAGGAGTACGAGGCGCTGCTCGCCGAACTGGACCGGCTGGAGGAGTACGTGCCGGGCGACCCGCGCAACCTGTACGACCGGGTGGCCAGGAGCGTCGTACGGGACGCCGACGGGACGACCCTGCGGGCCTGGGTGTACGTCGCCGCCCCCGCGGTCGCGGCCCGGCTGCGGGCGACGGTCGCTCCGGTCGCGGACGGGACCTGGCCGGTGCGGTGACGGCAGGGCCTACCGCGCCACCTCCACCCGCACCGCGCACACCTTGAACTCCGGCATCCGCGAGGTCGGGTCGAGGGCCGGGTTGGTCAGCGTGTTGGCGCGGCCCTCGCCCGGCCAGTGGAAGGGCATGAACACGGTGTCCGGCCGGATGCCGGTGGTGATCCTGGCCGGCGCCACCGCCCGCCCCCGCCGGGACACCACCGCCAGCGGGTCCCCCTCCGCCGCCCCGAGCCGCGCCGCCAGCCTCGGGTGCAGCTCCACGAACGGGCCGGGCGCGGCGGCGTTCAGCTCGGCCACCCGCCGGGTCTGCGCCCCGGACTGGTACTGCGCCACGACGCGTCCCGTGGTCAGCAGCACCGGATAGGCGTCGTCCGGCTCCTCGGCGCTCGGCCGGTGCGCGACGGGCACGAACCTGGCCCGGCCGTCGTCGGTGGCGAAGCGGTCCAGGAAGAGACGCGGGGTCCCCGGGTGCGGCGGAGTGTCCTCCGCCGGCGCCGGGCACGGCCAGAACACGCCGTTCTCCTCCGTGAGCCGCCGGTAGTCGATCCCCGAATAGTCCGCCGGACCGCCGGCGCTGGCCCGGCGCAGCTCCTCGAAGACCTCCTCGGGTTCGGTCGGGAACCCCTTCTCCACCCCCAGCCGCCCGGCCAGGCCGTGCAGCACCTCCAGGTCGCCGCGGACCCCGTCCGGCGGGGTGATCGCACGCCGCCGCAGCAGGACCCGTCCCTCCAGACTCGTCGTCGTCCCCGTCTCCTCCGCCCACTGCGTCACCGGCAGCACCACGTCCGCCAGCGCCGCCGTCTCGGAGAGCACCACGTCGCACACCGCCAGGAAGTCCAGCGACCGCAGCCGCCCCTCGATGTGCGCGGCCCGGGGCGCCGACACCACCGGGTTGGACCCCATCACCAGCAGCGACCGGATGTCCGTCCCCAGCGCGTCCAGCAGCTCGTACGCACTGCGCCCCGGCCCCGGCAGCGAGTCCGGGTCCACGCCCCACACCTCGGCCACATGGAGCCGCGCCGCCGGGTCCGTGAGCTTGCGGTAGCCCGGCAACTGGTCGGCCTTCTGCCCGTGTTCGCGCCCGCCCTGCCCGTTGCCCTGCCCGGTCAGGCAGCCGTACCCGGACAGCGGCCGCCCGGCCCGCCCGGTCGCCAGGCACAGGTTGATCCACGCGCCCACCGTGTCCGTGCCCTTGGCCTGCTGCTCCGGCCCGCGCGCGGTGAGCACCATGGCCGCCTCCGGCGCGCAGAACAGCCGCACCGCCTCCCGCAGCTCCGGAACGGACACCCCCGTGATCCGCTCCACGTACTCCGGCCAGTGCGCCATCGCCGCCGCCCGCGCGTCCTCCCAGCCGGCCGTGCGCTCCTCGACGTACCGCTCGTCCACCCGCCCCTCGGCGACCACCAGGTGCAGCATGCCCAGCGCGAGCGCCAGGTCGGTGCCGGGCCTCGGCGCCAGGTGCAGGTCGGCCTGCTCGGCGGTCCTCGTGCGGCGCGGGTCGACGACGATCAGGGTGCCGCCGTTCTCCCGCAGCTCGGTGAAGTACCGCAGGGACGGCGGCATCGTCTCGGCCGGGTTCGACCCCACGAGGATCACGCACCCCGTCTTCGGGATGTCCTCCAGCGGGAACGGCAGCCCCCGGTCGAGCCCGAACGCCTTCGTCCCGGCCGCCGCCGCCGACGACATGCAGAAGCGGCCGTTGTAGTCGATCTGCGAGGTGCCCAGCACCACCCGGGCGAACTTGCCCAGCGTGTACGCCTTCTCGTTGGTCAGCCCGCCCCCGCCGAACACCCCCACCGCGTCCGCGCCGCGCTCCGCCCGGGTGCGGGCCAGGTTCCCGGCGATCCGGTCCAGCGCCTCGTCCCAGCCGGCCGGTACCAGCTCACCGCCGTCGGAACGCACCAGCGGCGAGGTCAGCCGCGCCCCCGACGCGAGCACCTCCGGCGCCGTACGCCCCTTTCCGCACAGCGCGCCCCGGTTCACCGGGAAGTCCGCGCGCTCGCTCACCTCGACGGTCCCGTCGGCGGCGGGCGTCAGATTCATCCCGCACTGCAGGGCGCAGTACGGGCAGTGCGTGGGCGTGGCGGTGTTCTGCATGCCGTCCAGCCTGCGGCTTCCGTGTTACGCGGCCGGGCGGCGCTCTGTTACACCGCCGGGACGGCGACCTCCCCGCCGCCCTCGGGCCACGGTGAGGGGCTGCTCGTCCGGGCCGGCGCGTCCGGCGCTCTCCTCCGGCCCCCGGCTCATCCGGCCCCGGCTCATCCGCCGTCGGCCAGGGCCCGCGCCACCCCCGGCTCCTTCGGCCCGAGGAAGCGCGGGTCCGGCTCGATGGCCGCGTCCAGCGCCGCCTTGCCCGCCGCGAGGACCTCCCGGGCGCCCCCGTAGTACCAGGTCGCGTCGTGGCGCTCGTCCACCCCCACGCCGTACGACGCCACGCCCGCCTCCTGGCAGAGCGCGACCGCCCGCCGGATGTGGAAGCCCTGGCTGATCAGCACGGCCCGGTCCACCCCGAAGATCTTCTTTGCGCGGACGCAGGAGTCCCAGGTGTCGAAGCCCGCGTAGTCGCTGACGATCCGCCCGTCGGGCACTCCGTGCCGCACCAGGTACGCGCGCATCGCGTCCGGCTCGTCGTACTCCTCCCGGCTGTTGTCCCCGGTGACGAGCACCACCTCGATCCGCCCCGCGCGGTACAGCTCGGCCGCCGCGTCCAGCCGGTGCGCCAGGTACGGCGACGGCTCGCCCTCCCACAGCCCGGCGCCGAAGACGACGGCGACCTCGGTGCGCGGCACGTCGGCCGTGGTGCGCAGCCGGTCGCCGGTGACCAGGCGCATCCACGTCGCGGGCAGCAGCGCCAGCACGCACGCCGCCACCACCGCCCGGATCAGCCGCCGCTGCCCCGTGCGGGTGCGCGGCAGGCGCGGTCTGCGAAGTGTCGGGCGGCGCATCGGACGGTTCCCTCCCCGGTCGGTTCCTGCCCTCAGGGACGTACCGGGGCGCCGTCCGGTTCGCCGGACGCTCACACGCGGTGGGCGGCGGCGTGTGAACGGGCGGAAAATTGTCGTGACGCCCACGCAACGGGAAGGCAACGTCACCCGGCCACGATCGGTGCATGACGGTGATGACAGTGACGGGCAGCACGAGCACGCGGACCACCGGCGGAGCACCCGCCCTGGTGGCCGTCGCCCACGGCAGCCGCGACCCGCGCGCCCTGAGCACCGTGAGCGCCCTCCTCGACCGGGTCCGCGCCCTGCGCCCCGGCCTGCCGGTGCACCTCGGCCACATCGAGCTGAACGAACCCCTGCTGCCCGACACGCTGGCCGCCCTCGGCGACGGGCCCGCGGTCCTCGTCCCGCTCCTGCTCAGCCGCGGCCACCACGTCAAGCGCGACATCCCCGACACGGCCGCGGCCTCTCCGGCCCGCACCCGCGTCGCCGCCCCGCTCGGCCCGCACCCCCTGCTCGTCGACGCCCTCCACGCCCGCCTGCTGGAGGCCGGCTGGCCCACCCGCGCCCCCCGGGACGCCGCCGTCGTCCTCGCCTGCGCGGGCTCCCGCGACCCGGACTCCAGGACCGACACGAACCGCACCGCGTCCCTCCTCGCCGCCCGCCTCGGCGTCCCGGTCCTCCCCGCCTACGCCTCGGCGGCGTCCCCCACGGTCCCGGACGCCGTCCGCACCCTGACGTCGCGTGGCCACCGCCGAGTGGCCGTCGCCTCCTGCTTCACGGCCCCGGGCCGCTTCGCGACGGAGTCCACGGCGACGGCCCCGTGGATCGCCGCGTCCCCCCTGGGCACCCACCCGGCGATGGCCCGCCTGCTCCTCCGCCGCTACGACGAGGCGGTGAATCCGATCACAGGCGGTGCCTCGATTCGCCGGGCAACCGCCACCCCCTAGGGGCGCGGGGCCGTATCGATGTGCGGCTCCGCCGCGCGGGCGCGACCAGCCACGATCTGCCCGCACCCGCGCGACCACCGAACCCGGCAGACGCATCCGCCCCCACCGCTTACTGTTCATCACATGGAAGGCACAGACACCCCACCCCCCTACGACCCGACGTCAGTCGCCCGCTGGGCCCCCGAGCCGGACAAACGCCCCGGCCGCACCGCCTTCCAACGCGACCGCGCCCGCATCCTCCACTCCGCCGCCCTGCGCCGCCTCGCCGGCAAGACCCAGGTCGTCACCCCGGGCGAGGGCAGCCCCATGTGGGACGCCAGCCCCCGCACCCGCCTCACCCACTCCCTGGAGTGCGCCCAGGTCGGCCGCGAACTCGGCGCCGCCCTCGGCTGCGACCCCGACCTCGTGGAGGCCGCCTGCCTCTCCCACGACCTGGGCCACCCGCCCTTCGGGCACAACGGCGAACTGGCGCTCAACACGTTCGCCGAGGACTGCGGCGGCTTCGAGGGCAACGCCCAGTCCCTCAGGCTCCTCACCCGCATCGAGCCCAAGCGGTTCACCGAGGACGGCCCCGTCGGCCTCAACCTCACCCGCGCCACCCTCGACGCCGCCACCAAGTACCCCTGGCCCCGCGGCGCCCACCCCACCGACCCGGCCTCGCGCAAGTTCGGCGTCTACGACGACGACCGGCCCGTCTTCGAATGGCTCCGCAAGGACGCCCCCGGCGCCCGCACCTGCTTCGAAGCCCAGGTCATGGACTGGGCGGACGACGTGGCGTACTCCGTGCACGACGTCGAGGACGGCCTGCACGCCGGCCACATCGACCCGAACTGCCTGCTCGCCGACCCCGAGCGCGAGGCCGTCTTCGAGGCCGCCGTCGGCCGCTACGTCCCCGCCGGCACCGACCACGCCGAACTCGCCGCCGCCCTCGACCGCCTCCTCGCCCAGGACTGGTGGCCGCACGGCTACGACGGCACGGCCGGCGCCCAGGCCCGCCTGAAGGACGCCACCAGCCAGCTCATCGGCCGGTTCTGCCTGGCCGCCGAGACCGCCACCCGGGCCGCGTACGGCGGCGGCCGGCTCACCCGGTACACCGCCGAACTGGTCGTCCCCAGGGAGACCCGGCTGGAGTGCGCCGTCCTCAAGGCGGTCGCCGTCCGGTACGTCATGCAGCGCACCGAACAGGAGGCGCTCCGCGCCGACCAGCGGATCGTCGTCGCCGAACTGGCCGAGGCGCTCACCGCCCGCGCCCCGGACGGCCTCGATCCGCAGTTCCGCGCCCTGTTCGACGCGGCCGCCGACGACCGGGCTCGCAAACGGGTGATCGTCGACCAGATCGCCTCCCTCACCGACGCCTCGGCCCGCTCGCTTCACGCCCGGCTGACGGGGCATCCATGAGACTGGTGGGACAGGTGTGACCCGACGGACCGCGAAGCTCCGGAAACCGGACGCTCCGTGGCCTGATCGGGTCGCTCCTCTTCCCGCACCACGCCACGTGCGGGACGCTCGCATGTGGCGGCACCCTGACGAGGAGGCAAACAAGTGGTCGACGCGGATCAGACATTCGTCATCGTCGGAGGCGGCCTGGCGGGCGCGAAGGCGGCCGAGACACTCCGCACGGAGGGCTTCACCGGCCGGGTCATCCTCATCTGCGACGAACGCGACCACCCCTACGAGCGCCCCCCGCTGTCCAAGGGCTACCTCCTCGGCAAGGAGGAGCGCGACAGCGTCTTCGTGCACGAGCCCGCCTGGTACGCGAGCCACGACATCGAGCTGCACCTCGGCCAGACCGTCGTCGCGATCGACCGCGCCGCCAAGACCGTCCACTACGGCGACGACGGCACCCACGTCAGCTACGACAAGCTGCTCCTCGCGACCGGCGCCGAGCCCCGCCGCCTCGACGTCCCCGGCACCGACCTCGCGGGCGTCCACCACCTGCGCCGCCTCGCCCACGCCGAGCGCCTCAAGGGCGTCCTCGCCTCCCTCGGCCGGGACAACGGCCACCTCGTGATCGCCGGCGCCGGCTGGATCGGCCTGGAGGTCGCGGCGGCGGCCCGCGAGTACGGTGCGGAGGTCACCGTCGTCGAGCCCGGCCCGACCCCGCTGCACGGCGTTCTCGGCCCCGAGCTGGGCGCCGTCTTCGCCGAGCTGCACGAGTCGCACGGGGTGCGGTTCCGCTTCGGCGTGGAGCTGACCGAGATCGTCGGCCAGGACGGCATGGTGCTGGCCGCCCGTACCGACGACGGCGAGGAGCACCCGGCGCACGACGTGCTCGCCGCGATCGGCGCCGCCCCGCGCGCCGCGCTCGCGCAGGCGGCCGGGCTGGAGATCGCCGACCGGGCGCACGGCGGCGGCATCGTCGTCGACGAGCACCTGCGTACCTCCGACCCCGACATCCACGCGGCCGGCGACGTGGCCTCCTTCCACCACGCCCTCTTCGACACCAGCCTGCGCGTGGAGCACTGGGCCAACGCGCTGAACGGCGGCCCGGCGGCGGCCCGCGCGATGCTCGGCAAGGGCACGGCCCACGACCGCGTCCCCTACTTCTTCACCGACCAGTACGACCTGGGGATGGAGTACTCCGGCTGGGCGCCCGCGGGGTCGTACGACGAGGTGGTGATCCGCGGGGACGCGGCGAAGCGCGAGTTCATCGCCTTCTGGGTGAAGGAGGGCCGCGTGCTGGCCGGGATGAACGTCAACGTGTGGGACGTCACGGAGCCGATCCAGCGGCTGATCCGCTCGAAGGCCCGGGTGGACACGGAGGCGCTGGCGAACCCGCATGTATCGCTGGAAAGCCTCATCGCGTAGCCGTCGTACCGGCCTCGGCCGGAGGCGGTCACCGTGCCGGAGCATGTCGGTGCTGCCCCGTAGACTTCACGCGTGGCAGGACGGATCAACGACGAGGACGTGAAGGCGGTACGGGACGCGGTCCCGATCGACGCCGTCGTCTCGGAGTACCTCCAGCTGCGCAACGCGGGCGGCGGCAATCTGAAGGGCCTGTGCCCCTTCCACGACGAGAAGTCCCCGTCCTTCCAGGTCAGTCCGAGCAAGGGGTTCTTCCACTGCTTCGGCTGCCAGGAGGGCGGCGACACCATCACGTTCGTGATGAAGATCGACCACCTCACCTTCTCCGAGGCGGTCGAGCGCCTGGCCGGCCAGGCCGGCATCACCCTGCGCTACGAGGAGGGCGGGTACAACCCCACCCACCAGCGCGGCGAGCGCATCCGCCTGGTCGAGGCCCACAAGATCGCCGCGCAGTGGTACGCGGAGCAGCTGGCGACCAGCCCCGAGGCGGACACCGGCCGCGCCTTCCTCGCCGAGCGCGGCTTCGACCAGGCGGCCGCCCAGCACTTCGGCGTCGGCTACAGCCCCCAGGGCTGGGACCACCTCACCCGCTTCCTGCGCGGCAAGGGGTTCAGCGACAAGGAGCTGGTCCTCTCCGGCATCTCCCAGGAGGGCCGCCGCGGCCCCATCGACCGGTTCCGCGGCCGGCTGATGTGGCCCATCCGCGACATCGGCGGCGACGTCGTCGGCTTCGGCGCCCGCAAGCTCTACGAGGCGGACAACGGCCCGAAGTACCTGAACACCCCCGAGACCGCGATCTACAAGAAGTCCCAGGTCCTCTACGGCATCGACCTGGCGAAGAAGGACATCGCGAAGGCGTCCCGGGCGGTCGTCGTCGAGGGCTACACCGACGTCATGGCCTGCCACCTCGCCGGCGTGACCACCGCCATCGCGACCTGCGGCACGGCCTTCGGCGGCGACCACATCAAGATCCTCCGACGGCTCCTCATGGACAACGGCTCGGCCCGCGTGATCTTCACCTTCGACGGCGACGCGGCCGGGCAGAAGGCGGCCCTGCGCGCCTTCGAGGACGACCAGAAGTTCGCCGCCGAGACCTACATCGCCATCGCCCCCGACGGCATGGACCCCTGCGACCTGCGGCTCGCCAAGGGCGACGACGCGGTCGCCGACCTCGTCGAGCCGCGCACCCCGCTCTTCGAGTTCGCGCTGCGCCAGATCGTCTCCCGCTACGACCTGGACACCCCCGCGGGCCGCGCGTCCGCGCTGGACGAGGCCGCCCCGGTCGTCGCCCGCATCAAGAACAGCGGCGCCCAGCACGAGGTCGCGGTCCAGCTCGCCGGCATGCTCGGCATCCTGGACACCCAGTTCGTCGTCAAGCGCATCGCCCAGCTGGCCCGCTGGGCCCGCGACCGGGGCGGCAGGGGTGCCCCCGGCCCCGACCGGCAGCAGCACGGCGGCGCCCAGCACCAGACCGCGCCCACCCGCCCCGGCCCCCGCGGCCCGGCCCTCAACCTCCGCAACCCCGTCTTCGCCACCGAACGCGAACTGCTCAAGCTCGCCCTCCAGCGCCCGGACCTGGTCTCCCCGGCCTTCGACGCGTACGGCGTCGACGAGTTCACCGCCCCGCCCTACGCCGCCGTGCGCGAGGCGATCCTGGAGGCGGGCGGCGCCGAGTCCGGCGTCCCGGACCCGCAGGACTACCTGGTCCGGGTGCGCGAGGCGGCCCCCGACGACACCGTCCGCGCCATGGTCACCGAACTCGCCGTCGAGGCGATCATGCTGCACCGCGGCGTCAAGGACGTCGACGAGGTCTACGCGGGCGCCCAACTGGTCACGGTCCGCCGCCGCGCCGTCGAACGCCGCATCCGCGACATCACCGGCCGCCTCACCCGCCTCTCCGGCCACGGCGACCCGGCCGAACTGGCCGCCGTCCAGAACGAACTCTGGATCCTCCAGCAGTACGACCAGAACCTCCGCGTCCACGGCGCCGCCGCCCTCTGACGCCGACCCCGGGTAACCACGCGGTCACCCCCCGGACGCAAAAAGTCACCGCACGCCCCTCGTGGCGGTGATGTGTCGTACCCCACACTGGGGGCGGTGCCTGAGTCCTCGGAGTGTGGCCGATCCGTTCCGGCGGGTCACCGGTTCCCGCGGTTCCGTTTCACGGCGTACGGGACGGACGGCGGCGAGCGAGCCGACTCCGCCCCCCGAAGTACCGCCGCCGGCCCCCGCCGGCCGCGTCCATCCTGGAGGTCGCCCCCGTGCAGACCCAGACCCTCACCCAGACCGACGCCAGTACCGGCGGCGCGGAGCCGGACGCCGAGCGCGGGGTCCTCGTCGCCATGCCCCCGGAGAGCGAGCCCGCCGAGCCGGAGCCCGCCGAGCCGGAGCCCGCCGAGCCCGAGCCCGCCGTGCCGCCGCCGCCCACCCGTACCGAGTCCGGCGGGCCCTCCTCCGACCTGTTCCGCCAGTACCTCCGCGAGATCGGGCGGATCCCGCTGCTCAGCGCGGCCGAGGAGGTCGACCTGGCGCGGCGTGTGGAGGCCGGGCTGTTCGCCGAGGAGAAGCTGCGCCTCACCCCCGACCTGGACAGCACCCTCGCCCTCGACCTGGACCGGATCGTCGTCCTGGGCCGGGTCGCCAAGCGCCGCCTGATCGAGGCGAACCTGCGGCTCGTGGTGTCCGTGGCGAAGCGGTATGTCGGGCGCGGGCTGACCATGCTCGACCTGGTGCAGGAGGGGAACCTCGGGCTGATCCGGGCCGTGGAGAAGTTCGACTACGCCCGCGGCTACAAGTTCTCCACCTACGCCACCTGGTGGATCCGGCAGGCCATGTCCCGCGCCCTGGCCGACCAGGCCCGCACCATCCGCGTGCCCGTCCACGTCGTGGAGCTGATCAACCGGGTCGTCCGCGTCCAGCGCCGCATGCTCCAGGAACGCGGCTACGAGCCCACGCCGCAGGAGGTCGCCGACCACCTCGACCTCGCCCCCGAGCGGGTCGGCGAGGTGCTGCGCCTCGCCCAGGAACCCGTCTCGCTGCACGCCCCCGTCGGCGAGGAGGACGACGTCGCCCTCGGCGACCTGATCGAGGACGGCGACGCCGCCAGCCCCGTCGAGTCGGCCGCCTTCCTGCTGCTGCGCCAGCACCTGGAGGCCGTGCTCTCCACCCTCGGCGAGCGCGAGCGCAAGGTCGTCCAGCTCCGCTACGGCCTGGTCGACGGCCGGCCCCGCACGCTGGAGGAGATAGGCCGCATCTTCGGCGTGACCCGGGAGCGGATACGCCAGATCGAGTCCAAGACCCTCAACAAACTCCGCGACCACGCGTACGCGGACCAGCTCCGCGGCTACCTGGACTGAGCAGGACCGCCGCGGCAGCCCTCACTCCTCCTCCGTCGGCACGCACAGCACCGGCACCGGCGACAGGTGCAGCAGCTTGTGCGGGGTGGAGCCCAGCAGGGCCCCGCGCATCGGGCTCTCGCCCCAGCTGCCCACCACGATCACCCGCGCCCCGTGCCGGGCGGCCGCCGTGAGCAGGGCCTGGGCGGGCTTCTCGTCGATGATCTCGACCGTGGTCGGCACCCCCGCCTCGTCGGCCGCCTCCACGGCATGGCTCAGCGCCGTCCGCCCCGCCTCCACCAGCGCCTCGTGGTGGGAGCCGTACTCCTCGCCCATGGACCCGGGAGCCGCGGCACCGTAGACGAGCACCAGGGGCTCGCCGAACGCGGCCGACACCTCCACCGCGACCCGCAGCGCGCGCACGGCGCCGGCCGACTCGTCGTACCCGAGGACGACCGACATCTCAGCTCTCCTTGTCCGTCAGGGGCTCCGGGCCCGCCACACCGGGCCGCTCCGACCAGAACGCCGGTGACACGAACCGCCACACGAGCATCACGACCACCCCGACCAGGGCGATGCCGATGCCGATGACCAGCGGGGGACCGAGCCCCAGCCAGGACACGCCGCTGTAGGAGTTGGCGGGGTCGGCCATGTCGATCACGGACTCCACCAGCAGCCAGATCAGCAGCCCCGCCCCGACCAGCGGCCCCAGCCCGATCAGCAGCAGGTTGCGCAGGCTCTCGGTGAGCCGGCGCCGGTAGTACACCGCGCAGGCGATGCCCGTCAGGGCGTAGTAGAACGCGATCAGCAGCGACAGCGCGGTGAGCGAGTCGAACAGGGCGTTCTCGCTGATCTGCCGGACCACGAGGTACCAGACGATGGCGATCCCGGCCACCCACCAGGTGCTCACGTCGGGGGTCCGGTACCGCGGGTGGATGCGGCCGAACGTGGCGGGCAGCGCCTGGCGGCGGGCCATGGACAGCGCCGTGCGCGAGGCGGGGATGATCGTCGTCTGGGTCGAGGCCAGCGCGGACGTGGACACCGCGAGCAGCACCACCCAGTCCCAGCCGCCCATGGCCTCCCCGGCCAGCAGGGCGAAGATGAACTCCTCCTCCCCGGCGTTCTCGGAGAGGAACAGCGGCCCGGCGTACGCCACCACCGCGAAACCGACCGCCACGTACGTCACCAGCAGCACGATCGTCGACCACACGGCGGCCCGGCCGGGAGCGGAGGCCGAGTCCCTGATCTCCTCGGTGAGGTTGACCGCCGACTCCCAGCCCCAGTAGATGAACACCCCCAGCAGCAGTGCCGCCGTCAGGGGCGCGCCGCCGGACCCGAAGGGGTTGAGCCAATCGGCGGACGGCCTGACCGACGCGAGGGTGCCCGTGTCGGCGTAGACCCGGTACAGCGCCACCACCGCGAAGGCGAGCAGACAGGCGACCTGCGCCAGGATCAGCACGTTCTGCACCCGGGCCGACAGCTCGGTGCCGATCACGCACACCCCGGTCATCACCAGGATGAGCAGCACGGTCAGCAACTGCCGCACGAACTCGTTCTCGGCCCAGCCGTCCAGCCCCACGGTCAGCAGTCCGAAGGTGACGGCGACGTCCGCGAGCGAGCCGACGACCAGCACGCCGGTCATGGCGATGGCCCAGCCGCCGAGCCACCCGGACCACGGACCCATGGCCCGGGTGACCCACGAGAAGGTCGTCCCGCAGTCCTGGTCGACCTTGTTGAGGTAGTAGAACGCGGAGGCGATCAGCAGCATCGGCACGAAGGACGCGAACATCACGCCCGGCGCGTAGATCCCGACCAGCGCGACGACCGGGCCGATGACCGCCGCCAGCGAATACGCCGGTGAGGTCGCGTTGAGTCCGATGACCAGCGCGTCGACGAAGCCGATCGCGTTGGCCTTCAGGCCGGCCGGACGGCCGGCGTCTCCCTCGGTTCCCTCGGTGGTGGTGGCCATGGCCCCTCGCTCCGGTGTGCGGGCGTCGGCCGGACAAGGGAATTGTCCTGCCCTCTACCAATATGAGGCGGTTGAGGGCATATCTCATCCGGACGACGTCCACGGAGGCCCGAGGGGCCGGACGGGCTACTCCACCTCGGCCACCGCCTGCGCGAACTGCGCCCGGTACAGCCGTGCGTACGCACCGTCCGCCGCGAGCAGCGCCGTGTGCGTGCCCTGCTCGACGATCGACCCGTTCTCCATCACCAGGATCGTGTCCGCGTCCCGGATCGTCGACAGCCGGTGCGCGATCACGAACGAGGTCCGCCCGTGCGCCAGCTTGGCCATCCCCTTCTGGATCAGCACCTCGGTACGGGTGTCCACGGACGACGTCGCCTCGTCGAGGACCAGGATCACCGGGTCGGACAGGAACGCCCGAGCGATGGTGACGAGCTGCTTCTCACCGGCGCTCACCCCCGAGCCCTCGTCGTCGATCACCGTGTCGTAGCCGTCGGGCAGCGTCCGCACGAACCGGTCGGCGTGCGCGGCCCGCGCCGCCTCCTCGATCTCCCCGCGCGTGACCTCCCGCGACGCCCCGTACGCGATGTTCTCCGCGATGGTGCCGCCGAACAGCCAGGTGTCCTGGAGCACCATGCCGATGCCGGCCCGCAGCTCGTCCCGGGACATCTTCGCGATGTCCACGCCGTCCAGCGTGATCCGGCCGCCGGACACCTCGTAGAAGCGCATCAGCAGGTTGACCAGGGTCGTCTTGCCGGCCCCCGTCGGTCCGACGATGGCGACGGTGTGACCCGGCTCCACCGTCAGCGACAGGTCCTCGATCAGCGGCTTCTCCGGGTCGTACCGGAAGGACACCCGCTCGAGCGCCACCCGCCCGCGCAGGTCCTCGGGCCGGGTGCCCGGGAGCGGGTCCGCCGACTGCTCCTCGGCGTCCAGCAGCTCGAAGACCCGCTCCGCCGAGGCCACACCCGACTGCACCAGGTTCGCCATCGACGCCACCTGCGTCAGCGGCATGGAGAACTGCCGGGAGTACTGGATGAAGGCCTGCACGTCACCGATGGACAGCGAACCCGAGGCCACCCGCAGGCCGCCGACCACCGCGACCAGCACGTAGTTCAGGTTGGACACGAACATCATCAGCGGCTGCATGATGCCGCTGTTGAACTGCGCCCTGAACCCGGCCTCGTACAGCTCCTCGTTCTGCTCGGCGAACTGCTTCGCCGACTCCTCCTGCCGCCCGAACACCTTCACCAGGGCGTGCCCGGTGTACATCTCCTCGATGTGCGCGTTCAGCTGCCCCGTCGTACGCCACTGCCGCACGAACTGCGGCTGCGACCGCTTGCCCACCCGGGTGGCCACCACGAACGACAGCGGCACGGTCACCAGCGCGACCAGCGCGAGGATCCAGGAGACGTAGAACATCATCGCCAGCACGCCGATGATGGTGAGCAGCGAGTTGATCAGCTGGCCCATCGACTGCTGGAGCGTCTGCCCGATGTTGTCGATGTCGTTGGTGGCGCGGCTGAGCACCTCGCCGCGCTGCCGCTTGTCGAAGTACGACAGCGGCAGCCGCGACAGTTTCGTCTGCACGTCCTCGCGCAGCCGGAACATGGTGCGGTTGACCGCCCGGTTCACCAGCCGGGTGGCCACCGCCATCAGCAGCCCGGCCACCGCGAACACGGCCAGCGCCACCAGCAGCACCCGGCCCACCGCGTCGAAGTCGATGCCCTGGCCCGGGGTGAAGTCCGTGCTGCGGAGCATGTCGGCGACCTGGCCGTCCCCGCGCTCCCGCATGGACTCCAGGACCTGCTCCTTCGTGGCCCCGGACGGCATGTCCCGCCCGACGATGCCCGCGAAGACCAGGTCGGTGGCCCGGCCGAGGATCTTCGGCCCGACCACGCTCAGGCCGACGCTGAGGACGATGCAGCCCACCAGGGTGAACAGGGTCGCCCGCTCCGGCCGGAACCGGGCGAGGAGCCGCTTGCCCGACCCCTTGAAGTCCATCGAACGCTGGTCGGGGCCGCCCCCGGCCATCATGCGACCTGCCGGTCCGGCCATCAGGCGGCCTCCGCTTCCGTCAGCTGGGAGAGCACGATCTCCCGGTAGGTCTCGTTGTCCGCCATCAGCTCGTGGTGCCGGCCCACGCCGACCACCCGGCCCTCGTCCAGCACCACGATCCGGTCCGCGTCCCGGATGGTCGCCACCCGCTGCGCGACGATCACCACGGTCGCCTCGGCCGTCTCCCGGCCCAGCTCGGCCCGCAGCGCCGCGTCGGTGGCGTAGTCGAGCGCGGAGAAGGAGTCGTCGAAGAGGTAGATCTCCGGACGCTGGACCAGCGTCCGGGCGATCGCGAGCCGCTGCCGCTGGCCGCCCGACACATTGGTGCCGCCCTGCGCGACCGGCGCGTCGAGACCGCCCTCCAGCTCGGAGACGAACTCCCTGGCCTGCGCCACCTCCAGGGCGTGCCACAGCTCCTCGTCGGTGGCGTCCGGATTCCCGTACCGCAGATTGGTCGCCACGGTGCCCGCGAAGAGGTACGGCTTCTGCGGCACCAGACCCACGACCTTGGCCAGCACCTTCGGATCGACGGTCCGTACGTCCACCCCGTCGACCAGCACCTCCCCGTCGGTGGCGTCGAAGAGCCGGGGGACCAGCCCGAGCAGGGTCGACTTGCCGCTGCCGGTCGAGCCGATGACGGCGGTCGTCTCGCCCGGCCTCGCGGTCAGCTCGATGTTCCTGAGCACCGGCTCCTCGGCCCCCGGATAGCGGAAGCCCGCCCCGCGGATCTCCAGATGCCCGTGCCGGCGAAGCTCGGTGACCGGCGCCACCGGCGGCACCACGCTGGACTCGGTGTCCAGGACCTCCTGGATGCGTTCGGCGCACACCTCCGCGCGCGGCACCATCATGAACATGAAGGTGGCCATCATCACGGACATGACGATCTGCATCAGATAGGCGAGGAACGCGGTCAGGTCGCCGATCTGCATCCCGCCGCTGTCGATCCGGTGGGCGCCGAACCACACCACGGCGATCGACGACAGGTTCACCACCGTCATCACCACCGGGAACATCAGCGCCAGCAGGTTGCCGGTGCCCAGCGCCACCTCGGTGAGGTCGGTGTTGGCCTTCCGGAAGCGCTGCTGCTCGTACTCGTCCCGCACGAAGGCGCGGATCACGCGGTTGCCGGTGATCTGCTCGCGCAGCACCCGGTTGACGGTGTCCAGCCGCACCTGCATCGCCCGGAACAGCGGGCGCAGCCGCCGCACGATCAGCGTGACGCAGACCGCCAGCACCGGCACGACCGCGACCAGCACCCCGGACAGCGGCACGTCCAGACCGAGCGCCATCACGATGCCGCCGACGCACATGATGGGCGCCGACACCATCAGCGTGAACGTCATCAGGGCCAGCATCTGGACCTGCTGCACGTCGTTGGTGGTCCGGGTGATCAGCGAGGGCGCGCCGAAGCCGCCCAGCTCGCGCGCCGAGAAGGACTGCACCCGGTCGAATACGGCGCCCCGCACGTCCCGGCCGAGGGCGGCGGCCGTGCGCGCGCCGTAGTAGACGGCGCCGATGTTGCACACCACCTGGGCCAGGGAGATGCCGATCATCAGGGCGCCGTAGCTCAGGATGTAGCCCGAGTCCCCCTGCACGACACCGTTGTCGATGATGTCCGCGTTCAGGGTCGGCAGGTACAGCGACGCGCAGGTCTGCAGGAACTGCAGCGCCACCAGCAGGGCGATGGATTGTCTGTAGGGCCTGAGATGGGTCCGCAAAAGTCGTATGAGCACGCTGGGTCTCTCGGGGTCGGCGACGGAGGCAGGTGGTTGCCCCTGGCCCCTATCGTCGGACACTCGACCTGCGTTACCTCAACCGATTAACCCAAGAGCGCGGCAAATTCCGGCCCACGAGGGCCACCGCGCCCCGCGTCAGGTGCGCAGCGCCCCCGGGTGGGTCTGTTCGCGGACCGAGACGAACTGCTGCCGCACGGCCTGGCCCACCGCCAACTCCTCGCCCGGCTCCAGCACCTGGGCCACCGCGCCCTGCCAGACGGGCGGGGTGCGCGGGTCCAGCGTGCCCTGGGACGCGCCCAGCGCCCAGGCCGCCTGCCGGGCGGAGCCGATCGCCGCGTAGTCCGCGGGCTGCGGCACGACGACCTGCGTCCCGAACAGCGCGGGCGCCGCCGCCTGCACGGCCGGCAGCTCGGCCGCCGCGCCCAGCAGGAAGACCCGGCGCACGTCCACGCCCCGGCCGCGCAGCACGTCGAGGGCGTCGCCGAGACCGCACAGCATGCCCTCGAACGCGGCCCGCGCCAGGTGCTCGGGCCGCATCGACTCGCGCCTGAGGCCGGCGAGGGTGCCGGCGGTGTGCGGCAGGTTCGGCGTCCGCTCGCCCTCCAGGTAGGGGAGGAGCACCAGGCCGTGCGCGCCGGGCGTCGACTTCATCGCCAGCTCGGACAGGCTCTCCAGGTCCCCCGCGCCGAGCAGCTCGGCGGCGCCGCGCAGGGTCCGTACGGCGTTCAGGGTGGTGACGACCGGCAGGTGCATGCCGGTGGCGTCGGCGAGGGCGGTGATCATCCCGGACTGGTCGGCGAGCGGCTCGGTGTGCACGGCCATCACGGACCCGGACGCGCCCAGCGACACCACCGCGTCGCCCAGCCCGATCCCGAGCCCGAAGGCGGCGGCCTGGGTCTCGCCCGTACCGGCGGAGATCAGCAGCCCCTCCGGTGTCGTACCGGCGGCCTCGGCCGGGCCGATCACCTCCGGCAGCATCACCTGGTGGCCGAGCGCCAGCTCGACCAGGTCGGGCCGGTAACCGCCGGTCGCCGCCGACCAGTAGCCGGTCCCGGAGGCCCCGCCCCGGTCGGTGGTCCGCCGGACCGGCCGTCCGAGCAGCTGCCACACCAGCCAGTCGTGGGCCTGGAGCAGGACGGCGGTCCGTGCGGCGGCGTCCGGCTCGTTCCGCGCCAGCCAGCGCAGCTTCGTCACCGGCTGCGCGGCCTGGGGCACCGAGCCCACGGCTTGCGCCCACGCCTCACGGCCGCCGAGCCCGTCGATCAGATCGGCCGCGGCCACCTGTGCGCGCTTGTCCCCGCCCACCATGGCCGGGCGCACGGTGTTGCCCTGCGCGTCCAGCGGCACCACGGAGTTGGCCTGCGCCGACACGCCGATGGCCTGCACACCCTCCAGCAGCCCGCCGCCGGCCGCCTCCCCGAGAGACAGCAGCCAGGCCTGCGGATCGACGTCTGCCGGCCGGCCTCCGCCCTCGGGGCTCTCCAGCGGGTGCGGCGCGTAGCCCTGGCGCAGCACGGCGCCCGTGTCCGAATCGCAGACGACGATACGAGTGAAATCGGGCGAACTGTCCAACCCGGCGACTATCCCCATGCCCGAAATTCTGCCGCACCGGGAGGCGTGGCCGTACCCGGTGGGGGCTTGCGTCTCAGGTGTTGCTGGTGCCCCAGTCGTCCGGGCCGGTGCCGTTCGTGCCGCGTTCCCGCAGGGAGCGGACCCGCTGGGCCACCGAGTCGGGCATCCGGTCACCCACCTTGTCGCTCACCACGTGGTACGCCTTGTCCGCGAAGTGCCTGCCCTGCTGGGCCGCCGACTCGGCGGTGTTGCGCACCGCCGGGTTCTGCGCGACCTGCCGCGCGGACTTCCGCATCTGCTCGTAACGCTCCCGCCCGGCCTTCGTGCCGAGCACGTATCCCGCCGCCAGTCCGACGACGAACGTGAGCCGGTAACGCATGGCTGCCACCCTTCTCTTCACTGGCTCCGTGGTGCCGGAGAGTACCGATTGGCGGAGCACCCCCCTGCTTGCGCTAATGTATGTGTCGCAGCGAGCGCGCGCCCCCTGGCGAATACCCAGGCCGACGCGTTCGATGCGACACGAGACTTTCCTCGGTAGCTCAATTGGCAGAGCAGCCGGCTGTTAACCGGCAGGTTACTGGTTCGAGTCCAGTCCGGGGAGCTCGGTCCTCCGTAGCTCAATTGGCAGAGCAGCCGGCTGTTAACCGGCAGGTTACTGGTTCGAGTCCAGTCGGGGGAGCACCATGAACGAGGACCCCTCAGGGGTCCTTTTTCATGTCTCCTTCCAAGTCCCGGGAACCACGCGGCACGTCGCGGAGTCCTCAAGGTCATGAAGGCGTCGCGGCAGCCGACCATCCGAGGCAGGAGATCGTATGAGCGGCTATGCTGCGGCAGACGGCGCGCACACCTGTACGCGACACGCCGCTATGGGGCGGTAGCTCAGCCGGTTAGAGCAGCGGACTCATAATCCGTCGGCCGTGGGTTCGAGTCCCACCCGCCCCACCACAAGAAAAACGTTCTGACCAGCAAGGATGCGTATTTTACGGTAGCGGCTGGGCGGCAGACGCCCAACCGACACGCCGTACGGTCCCCCGCATGGCCGAGATCAAGACCATAGGGCGGGTCAAGGGCCAGGGGGGGGCGCCCTCGCGGCAACAGCAGCCGGGCAAACGCAAGTGGACGCGCGCTCCGCCGTCGCCGGTCGGAACACGCGCCCACGGCACCGGAGGCGGTGCGGATCGTCGCGGCGGGGGATGACGCGACGATCCGCTCCCGGGGCCCCGCCCCGTGTGGGGGCGGGACCGCGACCGCGCTTCGGTGGTCAGGGGGTCAGCTCGCCGGCGCGGTCCGGCGACCGGTGGAGGCGCGGAGGATCACGGCGAGGGCGACCATGACGATGCCGAACCAGACGACGCTCGTGACGCCCACGTGGTCGGCGAACAGACCGCCGACGAGGGCGCCCAGGGCGATGCAGGTGTTGTAGGCCATGGTGTTGAGCGACATCGCGGCCTCGAAGGTGTCGGGGGCCGCCGAGAGCGTCATGTTGATCTGGCTGAGCTGGACGACACCGAAGGCGAGGCCCCACAGGATCATCGCGGCGATCACGCCGACGTCGTTCGCGCCGATGGCCAGCAGCATGACGAGTGCGGCGATCATGATCAGGCCGCCCACGATGAAGCTGCCCCGCAGGCTCTTGTTGACGGTCTGGCCGCCGATGAAGTTGCCGATCGCGCCGCCGATGCCGAAGACGATGAGGACCACGGTGATGAAGCCGACGCTGGCGGACGTGCTGTCCTCGAGGTAGGGCCGGACGAACGTGTACGCACCGAAGTGGCCGAGGACGAAGAAGACGACCATGACCAGGACCACCCGCAGCGACACGTTCCTGACGGGCAGTTCGAAGACCTCGCGGACCGAGACCGCGTTGGCCGACGGCAGCGACGGGATCGTGAAGGCGACCGCGAGGAACACCAGGGCGCTGAGGCCGGCCCAGATCAGGAAGGTGGCGCGCCAGTCGCTGGCGCCCTCCAGCAGGGTGCCGAGCGGGATGCCGACGACGGTGGCGATCGAGATGCCGGACATCACGACGGCGGCGGCCCGGTTGGCGTGCTTCTCCGGGACGATGCGCATGGCCATGCTGACGCCGATGGCCCAGAAGACGCCGCTGGCGAAGCCCATGATCAGGCGGGTGCCCAGGATCAACGGGTAGTTCGGGGCGATCGAGGTGATCAGGTTGCCGACGGCCAGGACGGCCAGCAGCGCGGTGAGCAGTCGGCGCCGGTTGACGCGCCGGGTCCACGCCACGATGAACGGCACGCCCAGACCGGCCGCGACACCCTGTGCCGTGACCATGAGGCCGGCCGAGCCCACGGAGACCCCGAGGCTCTCGCTGAGCGGGGTGAGCAGGCCGATCGGCATCAGCTCGGTGGTGAGGAAGACGAACAGACTGGCGGTGATGGCGGCCACACCCAGCCATCCCCGGGTCGGGGACACCGGCTTCTGTGGTGTGACGGGGGAATTTGTCTCATCCTGAATGGTCATGTCATCTCTCCGGATGTGGTCATGGCGTGGGGAGGTGCGCCCGCCGTTATCCGCTGCGTTCCTGTTCCAGAGCGGGTTGGTCGGGGGACGGTGAAGCGGTGGTGCGGGGTGGGGCCGGGGGAGTCTGCTCGGGCTTCGGCTTGGGCGGGCGGGGCTGGCCGAGCACGACCGCCAGGAGGATGACGGCCATGCCGACGATCTGGAGGACGGACAGCGTCTGGTCCTTGACGAGGTAGCCCAGCAAGGTCGCCACGATCGGGCTGCCCAGCGCGAGGAAGGAGACGGCGACGGCCGGCAGCCGCTCGATGCCTCGGAACCAGACGATGTAGCTCAGGACGGCGCCCAGGGTGATGAGGTAGGCGAACCCGATGACGTTGGAGCCGGTGAGACCGTCGGGAAGGTCTTCCAGCGACAGCCAGAACGGCAGCAGGACCAGGCCGCCCGCCGTGAGTTGCCACCCGGTGAACGTCAGCAGGCCGACGCCCTCCGGCCGGCCCCACCGCTTGGTCAGCGTGATGCCCGAGGCCATGCACAGCGCTCCGCCGATCGCGGCGAGGACACCGACGGTGTCGAGCGAGACCGTGCCCTTGAAGACGAGCAACGCCACGCCCCCCGCGCCCATGACGCAGGCCAGGGCGTGGACGAGTCTGATCCGCTCGCTGAGGAAGAGGGCGGCGAGGACGACCACGAACATGGGCTGCGCCGACATGATCATGGCGGCGATGCCACCGGGCAGCCGGTAGGCCGCGACGAAGAGCAGGAAGTTGAAGGCGCCGATGTTCAGAACGCCCAGGACCAGCGCGCGCCACCACCAGACGCCGACGGGGAGCTTGCGGCCGAGGGCCAGCAGCACCAGGCCACCGGGCAGAGCCCGCATGGTGGTCGCCAGGAGCGGCCGGTCCGGAGGCAGCAGCTCGGTGGTCACCAGGTAGGTGCTGCCCCAGACCGCCGGAGCCAGGCCGGTCAGGGCCGCCGTGAGTACGTTCTGTCTGTTCTTCATCTTGCCTCGCATCCCGTGGGAATCACCGTGGTTCCCGACGTCCGTCCGGCCGGCTCAGTCGAAGATCGGGTCGCGATCGCGGCCGCGCTTCAGCTCGAAGAAGCCGTCCGTGCCCGCCACGGCCAGCACGCCGTCCCAGAGCCTTCCGGCCGCCTCGCCACGGGGAGCGGGGGTGAGCACGGGGCCGAAGAACGCCAGTGGCTTCCCGTCCGGACCGGGCACGTGGATCACGGGGGTGCCGACCTCGGAACCGACCGGGTCCATCCCCTCGTGGTGCTCCGCCCGCAGCGGCTCGTCCCAGGAGGTGTCCTCCGCGGCCTCGATCAGGTCGGCGGGCAGATCCGCCTCTTCGAGGGCGGCGCGGATCATGTCGTGGCCGAGCCCGGCCTTCTCGTGGTGGATCAGGCGGCCCATGGCGTTGTAGAGGGGACGCAGCACCTCGTTGCCGTGCCGCTGCTGTGCCGCGACGCACACCCGCACGCAGGCCCAGCCGTCGATCATGCCCTGGCGGTACTTCTCCGGGACCTCGCGGCCCTCGTTGAGGACCGACAGGCTCATGATGTGGAAACGGGTTTCCAGCGGCCTGACCTGCTCGACCTCCAGCATCCAGCGTGAGGTGATCCACGCCCAGGGGCAGCGGGGGTCGACCCAGATGTCGGCGACGGTCGTCTCGGAACGCGGTGGCGTGGTGCTCATGGCGGTCGCTCGTCCTTTCGGTGTCACACGGCGTGAGGGCGCGCGCGGGCATGCCTCGGCGTGGTGCGCCCAGGTCCGGGAGTACGTAGGGGAGATGGCAGCGGCGGAGCGGCTTGCGAGCAGGCCGGAGGGACCCCGGCCAGGGGTCCGCCCGGCACGGTCGGCCCGAGGACGTTCCTGCCGTGTGCGGTCGTCACCAGTGTCGGGCCGGGGGTGTCGATGAGTCCAACACATGCTTGTCACGCGATGGATCTCGTATCACGATGGATCCGTGGAGCTTCAGCAGATGCGGTACGTGATCGCCGTGGCCGAGACGAACAGCTTCACGCGGGCTGCCCAGCGCTGTCTGGTGGTCCAGTCCGCGCTCAGCCACCAGATCGCGCGCCTGGAGAAGGAACTGGGTGCGCGGCTCTTCGAACGCACCAGCCGCCGGGTCCGGCTGACCCCGGCGGGCGCGGCCTTCCTGCCCGCCGCCCGCCAGTGCCTGGACGCGGCGGAGCGGGCCGCCGCCGAGGTCGCGGCGGCCGTCGGGGAGGTGCGCGGACGCCTCGCGGTGGGGCTGATCCCCACGGTCGCCGCCGTGGACGTTCCCGCCGTCCTCAAGGACTTCCAGCAGCGCCATCCGAAGGCCCGGATCAGCCTCAGCGTGGGAGCGAGCGACGAGCTCGTCGAGCAGGTCAGGGAGGGCGAGATCGAGGTGGCCTTTCTCGGTATCCCGGTCACGGCCCGCCCCCGGGGCGTCATGGCCCGGAAACTGGCCCAGGAGCGGCTGGTCGCCGTGGTCGCCCCGGACCACCCACTCGCCGGCGAGGCCTCGGTCGACCTCCGCCGACTGTCCTCGGAGGTGTTCGTGGACCTCCCGGCGAAGACCGCCGGCCGGGCCCAGTCCGATCTGGCCTTCACCGCCGCCGGCCTGACCCGCGAGGTCGCCTTCGAGGTGACCAACGCGGACTACCTGGCCCGTCTGGTCGGCGCGGGCCTGGGCGTGGCCCTGCTCCCGCCCGCGTACGTCGCGGGCCTGGCCGGGATGGCCACGATCGAGGTCACGGACGCACCGGCCCGCGCCGAGTACGTGATCTGGGGCCGGGAGAGCCGCACCCCGGCGGCCGCCGCCTTCCTGGAGCTGCTGGGCATCGAGGAGGGGTGACCGGCCGGGCCCGGGCCGGGGGCCGTCTGTTCTTCCCCTCCCGGCCAGGGTTTCATGGTCATGGACACCGGATCATCAAGCGAACACGGCTGCGGGCTGCCGAACCGTACGGGGCCGTCATCACTGGAAGGCATGTTCCATGCGAGTGCGTGTAAAAGACTTCGACCACTTGGTGCTCAATGTGCGCGATGTCGAGCGTTCCCTGGAGTTCTACTGCGGGTCACTCGGCCTCGAACCGGTCCGCGTGGACGAATGGCGGGCCGGTAAGGCCCCGTTCCCGTCGGCAAGGGTCAGTCCGACCCTGATCATCGATCTGTTCGACCGCCCGCGCACCGAGTCGAATGTCGACCACTTCTGTCTGAGCGTCGAGCCGCTGGACTGGCAGGAGGTCATCGCCTCGGGCGAGTTCACCGTGCTGGAAGGCCCCGTCGGCCGCTACGGCGCCCGAGGGGACGCGCAGTCGATCTACGTCGAGGACCCGGACGGCAACACCGTCGAGCTGCGCTGGTACCCGCAGGACGTGCGGGGCTGACGGGCCCCGAGGGGGTGCCGGGTGCTCCTCGCGCCCCGTAGGTTGCGGTGGATCTCCAGCGTCGCCGTCGAGCGGTTGAGCGTGATGTAGTGCAGCCCCGGCGCCCCCTCCGCGAGGAGCCGCTCCGCCATGGCGGTGGCGTACTCGACGCCGATGCGGAACCCGTCCGCGGGGTTGCCGGCCGCGGCGTCCAGGCGGTGGGCCAGGTCCTCGGGGAAGGCCGCGCCGCTGAGCCGCGCGAAGCGGGCGATCTGGCGTACGTCGGTGGCGGGCATGATCTCCGGGATGATCGGGGTGTCACAGCCCGCGGCGGCCACCCGGTCACGGAGCCGCAGGTAGTCCTCGACGTGGAAGAACATCTGGGTGACCGCGTAGTCCGCCCCGGCCCGGCACTTGGCGACGAAGTGCCGGATGTCGCTCTCCCACTCCGGTGAGCGGGGATGGCGTTCGGGGAAGGCGGCCACGCCGACGCTGAAGTCCCCCGACTCCTTGACCAGGCGCACCAGTTCGTGAGCGTGGGTGAAGCCGTCGGGGTGCGGGACCCAGGGCGCGTTCGGGTCGCCAGGGGGGTCGCCGCGCAGGGCCAGGACGTCCCGGACGCCGGCGTCGGCGTACTGGCCGATGATGTGGCGCAGTTCGGCCACCGAGTGGCCCACGGCGGTCAGATGGGCGACGGGCCGCAGCGTCGTCTCGGCCGCGATCCGCTTGGTCACCTCGACGGTACGGTCCCTGGAGGAACCACCGGCCCCGTAGGTGACGGACACGAAGGCCGGGGCCAGCGGCTCGACCCGGCGGATCGCCTGCCACAGCGAACGGGCCCCCGCACCGGTCTTCGGCGGGAAGAACTCGAAGGAGAACGACGGCTCCTGACGTCCGAGAGCCTCACGCAGCGCGATCGTGGTCATGCCCGGCCCCTCCCCGCGTCGAAGCGGCTCGCCCCCCGGTCATGCGCCGTCCCCCAGCAGCGGCCCGATACCCCGCGCCGCCTCCTGGCCGTAGGCCCGGCTGATGCGGGCCAGCAGGTCCGAGGGAAGCAGCTTGTACTCCTGGGTGCCGACGGATTCGAGGACCACCGTGGCCAGGGCGCAGCCCAGGCGGGCGGCGCCTTCGTACGGAAGGTTCCCGGCCAGGCCCGCGAGGAATCCGGCCCGGAAGGCGTCACCCCCGCCGGTCGGGTCGGCCACCATCTCCGTCGGCACCGCAGGGACGTCCTCGCGGGGAGCACCGGCGGTCATGATCGATACGCCGCCGGCACCCCGCGTGACGAGCCAGGTGCCGACGCGCTCCAGTACGTCCTGCTCGCTCCAGCCGGTGCGCTCCAGCAACAGCGCGCTCTCGTACTCGTTGGTGAACAGCAGCCGGGCTCCGTCGACCAGTTCCCGGGTCTGCCCGCTGTCGAGGCGCGCCAGCTGCTGGGAGGGGTCGGCGGCGACCGGGGTGCCGAGCCGGTGCGCGGTGGCCGTGTGCCGGAGCATCGCCGCGGGGTCGTCGGCGCCGACGAGGACGAGGTCGAGGCCGCCGGTCCGCCGGTGCGTCTCGGCCAGGTCGATCCGGCCGGCCTCGGCCATGGCGCCCGCGTAGAAGGTGGCGATCTGGTTCTGGTCGGCGTCCGTGGTGCACACGAAGCGGGCCGTGTGCAGGGTCTCGCTGACCCGGACGGAACCGGTGTCCACTCCGGCCTCGCGCAGCCGGTCCCCGTACGCCGCGAAGTCGATGCCCGCGGCCCCCACGAGCACCGGCCGCAGGCCGAGCCGGCCCAGGCCGAAGGAGATGTTCGCTGCCACGCCTCCCTCACGGACCTCCAGCCGGTCGGCGAGGAAGGACAGGGACACGTGGTCGACCATCTCGGTGATCAGCTGTTCCGCGAACCGGCCGGGGAAGACCATGAGATGGTCGACCGCGATGGAGCCTGTCACAGCGATACGCACTACGGTTCTCCTTGAACTCGGTCAGGACGGCGCAGGTGACGCAGGTGCCACAGGTCAGCGGTCAGTGCAGGCCGGCGGCCCCGCGCAGGGCGTCCACGCGGTCCGTGCGCTCCCAGGTGAAGTCGGGGAGTTCCCGGCCGAAGTGGCCGTACGCCGCCGTTTGGGCGTAGACCGGGCGGAGCAGGTCGAGGTCGCGGATGATCGCGGCCGGGCGCAGGTCGAAGACCGCGCCGATCGCGCTCTCGATCCTGCCGGTGTCGATCGTGTGGGTGCCGAAGGTCTCCACGAAGAGGCCGACGGGCTCGGCCTTGCCGATGGCGTAGGCGACCTGGACCTCGCAGCGGGAGGCGAGGCCCGCGGCGACCACGTTCTTGGCGACCCAGCGCATCGCGTAGGCGGCCGAGCGGTCGACCTTCGACGGGTCCTTGCCGGAGAAGGCGCCGCCGCCGTGGCGGGCCATGCCGCCGTAGGTGTCGATGATGATCTTGCGGCCGGTGAGGCCGGCGTCGCCCATCGGGCCGCCGATCTCGAAGCGGCCGGTCGGGTTCACCAGCAGGCGGTAGCCCTCGGTGTCCAGCTTGATGCCGTCCTCGTCGAGTCGGTTCAGCACCTGCTCCACGACGGACTCGCGCACGTCCGGGGTGAGCAGCGCCTCCAGGTCGACGTCCGCGGCATGCTGGGTGGAGACCACCACGGTGTCGAGGCGGACCGCCTTGTCGCCGTCGTACTCGATGGTGACCTGGGTCTTGCCGTCCGGGCGCAGGTACGGGACCGTCCCGTCCTTGCGGACCTCGGTGAGGCGCCGCGACAGCCGGTGGGCCACCTCGATCGGCAGCGGCATCAGGTTCGGGGCCTCGTCACAGGCGTAGCCGAACATCAGGCCCTGATCACCGGCGCCCTGCCGGTCCAGCTCGTCCTCACCGCCACCCGCGGCCGAGGACTCGACGCGCGTCTCGTAGGCGGTGTCGACGCCCTGCGCGATGTCCGGGGACTGGGCGCCGATGGAGACCGAGACCCCGCAGGAGGCGCCGTCGAAGCCCTTCGCGGACGAGTCGTAGCCGATCTCCAGGACGGCCTCGCGCACCAGTGCGGGGACGTCTGCCCAGGCGGACGTGGTCACCTCGCCGGCCACATGCACCTGGCCGGTGGTGATCAGGGCTTCCACCGCCACCCGGGACCGCGGGTCCTGGGCCAGCAGGGCATCGAGGACGGTGTCGCTGATCCGGTCGGCGATCTTGTCGGGATGACCCTCGGTCACCGACTCGGACGTGAACAGGCGTTGGGACACGGTGTGGCGCTCCTGTCGTACGGACGGGCGTGGACGGGGCACGGCGGGGCCTGCGGCGGGCCGGGGCCTCCCGGTGGGGGAGGCCCCGGTGGATGTCCGGTCAGGACAGGCGGTGCACGGTGAACTCGACCGGCACGTCGAAGACGGGCTGGGTGGTGGAGAACACCACCTTGTGCTCGAAGCCCTCGTCGGCCACCAGCTTCTCGAAGTACTCCACGTCACCCATGGTGCTGAAGAAGAGGACCATGCGCCCCTTCTCCGTCAGGTGGGCGCGGGCTTCGCGGAAGAAGCGGGTCAGTGCCTGGTAGCCGGCGTCGGTGCCCGCGACGTCCGCGTAGTCGGTGGCGGCGAACCACTGGAACGGCGGGTTGAAGACGATCAGGTCGAAGCGGCCCTCGACCGAGTCGAAGACGTCGCTCTCGCGCGACTCGACGCGGTCGGCGACCCCGTTCAGCTCCGCGTTGGCACGGGCGGCGGCCACGGCGTGCGGGTTGAGGTCCACCGCCACCACGTCGGCGCCCTTCTTGGCGGCGATCAGGGCCAGCGATCCGCTTCCGGTGCCCATGTCGAGGACCCGGTCACCCGGCTGGACCTCGGCGAAGACCGCGCCGCCGAGCATCGGGGACACGGGGCAGGGGGTCATGACCTGCGAGGGGACCCGCAGGGTCAGGCCCAGGAACGGGTGGACCTGTTCGCCCTCCTCGCCGCCGCCCAGCGAGGTCATGGTCTGGCGCAGTTCCTTGATCTCCTCCACCCGCTCCTGGGAGGCGAGCGGGCGGTAGGACTCGGCTTCGGACGTGGACTGGTGAACGAGCTTCGTCATGGTGTCCTCTCCATTCGTGTGTCGAGATTCGTGTGTCGAGCGCGAGGGGACGCGTTCGGCCGGTGGGGTGGCCGGGGTGGTCGGAGCTGTCAGGCGGACCGGGACTCGGCCCGGAGCCGGGCGTGGGCCGCGGCCAGCCGGCCGCCGACCTCGGCCGTGCTGACGAGCACGGCCATGTTGGCCTTGGACGAGCGGCCTTCCGTGGCCGCGTCCACCGCCCGCATCAGGTACTTCGTGATCGCCTGGCCCCGGATGCCGTCCCGGTCGGCGGCGGCCATGGCCTCGGTGATCGCGGCATCGACCTCGTCGCTGTCGATCGCCTCCTCCGGCCGGACCGGCGTGGTGATCAGGAACGAGCTGTTGTTGCCCAGCGCCCAGTGGTTCTCGACCGAACGGGCGATCACCTCGTCGTCGTCCAGCCGCATCGGGCTGCGGAAACCGCTGGACTCGCAGTAGAAGGCCGGGAAGTCGTCCGAGCGGTACGAGACCACCGGCACGCACTGGGTCTCCAGGTACTCCAGCGTCAGGCCGAGGTCCAGGATCTTCTTCGCGCCGGCGCACACCACCGCGACCTTGGAACGCGTGAACTGGATCAGGTCCGAGGACACGTCCATGGTCTTGTCCGCGCCCCGGTGCACCCCGCCGATGCCGGCCGACGAGAAGAACGGGATCCCCGCGAGTTCGGCCGCCACCAGGGAGGAGGCGACCGTCAGCGCGCCCATCCGGCCCTGGGCCAGGACGACGGGCATGTCCCGGCTGCTGACCTTGGGGATGCCCGGCGTCGAGGCGAACCGGTCGATGTCGGCGTCGGTCATGCCGACCACGACCTTGCCGCTCTCCACGGCGATCGTGGCCGGGACCGAGCCGCCCGCCCGGACGGCCTCCTCGACCTTCCGGGCGGTCGCGGCGTTGTCCGGGTAGGGCAGGCCGTGGGTGATGACGTTGGACTCCAGCGCCACCACCGGGCGGCCCGCGTGGAGCGCGTCGGCCACCTCGGCACTGAAGACGAGCGGGACGTCCTGGTGGGTGAGAGAGGTCGTGGCGGTCACAGCCGGCTCCTCAGTTGGTGTCGGGGCCGTAGTTCGGGACCTTGCCGAGGATGTGTCTGCGGTTGACGATCTCCGGTATGTAGACCTCCTCGTTCCACAGCTCCCTGTCGATCGACTCGACCGCGATCGACACCACCCCCTCGTCGCAGCCGAAGGCGTCGGTGACCGCCTTGGTCACCGCCGACACCAGCTCGGACTGCTGCTCGTCGCTGAGTGCGACCGGGAAGTGCTTGATGTTGACGTGCGGCACGACGGTTTCCTTCCGGAGGTACAGGCGTCGGCGGATGGCCGTCGCGAGTTCGTTGATGTCCGGTGCCCTGAGCAGGGAGTAGTGGTCGGCCTCCAGCTCGACGACGGTCGGTGGGGCGGAGGAGTAGCCGCTGCTGCCGTCGAGGAAGGAGTACTCGTCCCCCCGCGCCTTGAAGATGGTGATGGGCGCCGAGATCCGTCGCTCGCGCAGTTCGCGGAAGGTGTAGCTGAACTCGAAGGTCGTCGAGACGACCCGGACGATCCGGCGCACCAGGTCGACGTCGAGGTTCGGGAGGTTGTCGCTGACGAAGCCGGCGAACGTCTCGTCGTCCTTGACCGAGGCGAGGCACTTCTCCAGCAGCGGACCGCTGGTCGTGCCCGTGAAGACCGACAGCAGGATCGCGACGTAGGCCCTGTTCGCGTAGGTGGCGACGCGCTCCTCGCGGGTCGTGCCGTCCGTGCGGACCTTGGGCGCGCCGGGGGCGATCAGGAAGACGTGGTCGACGGTGTGGCCCGCCGCCTCCAGCTGGTACGCCGCCTCGAAGGCGACCCGGGCTCCGAAGGAGTAGCCCCACAGCGTGTACGGGCCCTCGGGCTGGACCTCCCTGATGGCTGCGACGTCCTCGGTCGCCATCTCCCTGATCGTCCCGTACGGCGTCTCGCCCGGGTTGATCCCGTGCGCCTGCACCCCGAAGAACGGCCGGTCCGTGCCCAGCCGCTCACCCAGGAGCCGCAGGTTCATGGGGTAGCCGCCCAGACCGGGCCAGCAGTGGACGGGGCGTCCGGTGCCCCTCTGCTGCAAGGGCACGAGACGCGAGGTGCCGCTCGTGGACCCGCCGGCGAGCCGGCGGGCCAGCCCCTCCACGGTCGGCGAGGTGAAGATGACCTCCAGCGGCAGGTCGGCCCCGAAGGTCCGGTTGATCCGGTTGATCAGGGCGACGGCGAGCAGCGAGTTGCCACCGCAGGCGAAGAAGTCGTCCTGCACGGAGACGCTCTCCCGCTTCATCGCCTGCTTCCACAGGGCGGCCACCCGGCGTTCGGTCTCGTCCCGCGGAGCCACGAAGGGGCGGTCGGCCGTGCCCACGTCCACCTTGTCGGAGGCGGCGAGGGCCTTGAGGTCGATCTTGCCGTTGGTGGTGGTCGGCAGTGCGTCGAGGACGACGACCTTGTTCGGGATCATGTAGTCCGGCAGGTAGTTGACGAGGTCGTCGCGGATCAGCTCCGCGGGCCCCCGCATGTGGACCACGTCCTCCCGCATGCCCTCGTGCCGCCGCTGCTCCCGACTCACCCGGCCGCCGACGAAGAAGTACGAGGCGCCGCCGGGCCGGCCGAGCGCGCGCAGGATGCCGTCCATCCGCCGGGCGGACGGCAGGTCGTCGCCGCCCTGCGAGCTGTAACCCGCGGACATGAACCCGATGTCGAGGTCGTTCATCGACAGGCGCTGCAGCGTACGGCCGAGGTCGATGTAGCGCCGCCACTGCTGCGGGCTGCGGCTGATCACCGAGACACCGAAGCCTGCCCGGTCGTAGACCGCCTGGTTGATCGCGATGACGTGCTTGCGCAGGATCAGGTCGGGGGAGACGAGGCGCATCCGGCCACCCTCGTGGACGTACTGCCCGGCCGGCCGGTCCGACCCCCTGCCGGGGTGGATCTGCACGTACAGGTCGATGTCCTCGTCCGTGCGGGGGCCCCGGTAGGGCACCCAGTCGAAGGCGCCGAGGTAGTGGTCCTCGTCGGCGACCCGCAGGCCGGCCTTGGCCTCCGGGACGAACGGGGCGGCCTCGATGTCGAGCCCGTACTGCGGCAGGACCTCTTCGAGGAGTCCGACCATGTGCCCGGCCTCGATCTCCAGGACCTCCCGGATGTTCTTCTTGTAGACCGGCTCGATGGCACCGCGCCGGCCCAGGAAATGCGCCCGGATCCGGGGGCCCGCGGTCGCGCCCCGCGTCTCGGGGACCTCGGAGACCCTCACCAGCCGGTGGGTGATCGGGTGGTGGTAGTGGATGCCCGCAGGGATCCCCCGGAAGCCGGTGATCTCCAGGTACAGCTGGGTGGCGTAGAGGGAACCGGGTGAGGCGTAGGCGTACTTGGGGAGCAGCCGCTCCGGACTCAGGTGCTGCCCGAGGTTGCGCAGGATCGCGCCGAGACCCTCGGTGTCCAGCTCCGCGAGCTCCCGTCCGGGTACGGCGGCGGGACGGCGGGCCAGCAGCTTCAGCAGGTCGGCCTCCACCACCGGGGCGTCGCCCTCGTAGAAGCGGTAGGTCTTGCGGGCGAAGGCGAGGCCGCGCTGGGCCGGCGTGGGCGTCCGGCCGGGCAGGTCGACGACGGGGAGGCCGGTGAGCTCGGCCGCGGGCCGGATGCCCGGGTTCGACAGCTGGGCCTTGACCTGGAGCTTGCTCTCCTTGGACTGGTGGTGCGCGCCGTGGCTCCCCTGGTCCATCAGGGCGGCTTCCTTCGGGTCGAGTTCGACGCAGGCGATCAGGTTCTGGAAGCCCGTCCTCGGGTCGTCCTTGACGAGCACGGCCGCGTGCCGGATCCAGTCGTGGGTCTCGATGGCGAGCCTGATCTCGTCGAGCTCGACGCGGAACCCGCGCAGCTTGACCTGGTTGTCGGCGCGGCCGGTGAACTGGACGGTGCCGTCGGCGTTCCAGTAGGCCAGGTCGCCGGTCCGGAAGAGCCGCCCGGGACCGAACGGGTTGTCGGTGAAGCGCTGCTCGGTCAGGTCGGGCCGGTGCAGGTAGCCGCGCGCCACCTGGACGCCGCCGATGCACAGCTCGCCGATCTCGCCCACCGACAGTTCGGTGAGGCCGGGGCCGAGGATGTGGTACTCGGTGGAGTCGACCGGGGCGCCTATGGAGATCGAGTTGGGGCCGTCGCCGACGCCGTCCTTGGCCACGGTGAAGGACGACGAGTTGATCGTGCACTCGGTCGGCCCGTAGAGGTTGATCAGCCGGCACCCGGGGAGGGTCTCCAGGAAGGCGCGGGCCAAGGGCTTGGACAGGGCCTCGCCGCCGGTGAAGACCTGCTCCAGCGAGAGGCATGACGCGAACTCTTGCGTGTCCAGCAGCGCTTGGAGCAGGGTCGGTACGCACTGGAGCGTGGTCACGCCGTGGGTCCTGACCGCGTGCACCAGCCGTTCGGCGTCCCGGTGGATGCCGGGGCCGCCGATCACGACGACGGAACCGAGGGCCGGGGCGAGGACCTCCCACTGGGCGGCGTCGAAGCTGATCGGCGTCTTCTGCAGGACGACCCGGGTGCGGTCGATGCCGTGGGCGGTCCGTAACCAGGACATCTGGCTGGCGATGCTCCGGTGCTCGATCATGACGCCCTTGGGACGGCCGGTGCTGCCCGAGGTGTAGATGACGTAGGCCAGCGAGTCGGGGGCGATGCCGGCATCCGCGCCGGGGGCCTCCTTGCGGGCGTCCTCGATCCGGACGATCACGGTGTCCGCCGGAGCCAGCGCGGCCAGGCGCTCGACGAGGTGGCCCTGGGCGACGATCACCTTCGCACCCGAGTGCTCGATCATGTAGCGCAGGCGCTCTTCGGGGTACTCCGGGGCCAGCGGCAGGTAGGCGCCGCCCGCGAACAGGATGCCCCACACCCCGATCATCAGGTCGGACGAGGGCTCGATGAACAGCCCCACGCACTGGTCGGCGGTCACGCCGAGGTCCCGCAGGTGTCCGGCCAGTCCTCTGCTCCGGCCCACCAGCGCGCCGAAGGTCACGCGTTCGTCACCGCTGATCACCGCCGTTTCGTCCGGGCGTTCCGCGGCTGTACGCAGGAGTAGTTCGGGCAACGACAGGCGGGTGGCCGGGGTCCGGTCAGACGCGTCGGTGGTCATGTGAGTCCCCCTGGGTGTGCGTGTGTGCCGTGTGGTGGGCGGGCCGGCGGTGCTTGCCCGCCCGTGTCGGGGCTCGGCCGATGTGGGGACCGGCCGAGTGTCAGGTGGCCGTGCCGGGACGCGGGACGGTGGTCACCGGTCCACGTCGGCGGTCCGCCCCCTTCGCAGGGCGTCGGCGACCTCGACCATGCGGCGTGTCTGGTAGGCGATGGCGGCGAGGTTGTCCTCGGTGACGTTCTCCGCCAGCCGGCCCGGTACCGCCTGCCGACCGGAGACGGAGCTGACGCCGTAGGGGTTGCCGTTGCTGGGCGCGGCCATGATGGCGTCGGTGCTGCCGGGCGGCACGATGATCCCGCCCCAGTGGTAGAAGACGGTGTTCAGCGACAGGATGGTCGCCTCCTGCCCGCCGTGCGGGGCGCCCGTCGAGGTGAACGACGACATGACCTTGCCCGACAGGCCCCCGCGCGCGTTGAGCGGCCAGGCGAGGTCGATGAAGTGCTTGAGCGGCGCGGGGATCATGCCGAACCGGCCGGGGCCGCCGAGCAGGATCGCGTCGGCCCACTCGAGGTCGTCCGCGGTGGCGGTGGGGATGTCCGCGACGGCCTCGGCGTTCTCGCGCCACGCCGCGGTCCACTCGGTGAACTCCGGGGCCAGGGAGGCCTCGACGTACTCGCGGACCCGGCGCAGCCGGACCTCGGCGCCGGACTTCGCCGCGGCCTCCTCGGCCGCCACGGCGAGCTTGTGGACGTTGCCGGTGCCCGAGTAGTAGACGATCGAGACCTTCGTCGTCGACGAAGCTGTGTCGGCGGTGGACACGGGTGAGAGCTCCTTAGTGCGGTGGTCGAGGGGCGAAGAGGCACAGGGCCGGAGGGCCTCAGGCCGAGAGGGAGGGGCGGGACCCGGGGGGTGCGGAGCCCCGCCCGCTCCGGTGGGGAGTGGCTCAAGCCTTGGTGTCGGTCCCGAAGTAGCGGTCGCCGAAGTCGCCGATGCCGGGAAGCATGAACGCGTGCTCGTTGAGGCGCTCCTCGACGGAGGAGGTCACGATCCGCACCTCGGGGTGACGGTCGTGGACGGCCTTGATCCCTTCGGGGGCGGAGAGCAGGTTCACGAAGACGATGTGCTCCTCGGGCACGCCGTGGTCGAGCAGCACGCCGATCGCGGCCAGCGCGGTGCCGCCGGTGGCGAGCATGGGGTCGAGGAGCAGCACGTGGCCCCGGTCGATGCCGGCGGGCAGCGCCGCGTAGTGCAGGTGCGGGAGTTTGGTGACCTTGTCCCGCTGGATCAGGATCTTGCCCAGGCGGGTCTCCGGCGCCATCACGCGCAGCTCGGACTCCATGCTGTCGCCGGCCCGGGCGACGGAGACGCCGAAGACCTGGGAGGCCAGGGAGAGGCCGGGGTAGGTCCGGCCGACCGGCGTGCGGACGTCGCGGGGCTCGTAGGGGAGCAGGTCCAGCGCGGCGTCGAGGAGCCCGCGGATGATCCGGTTGGCGGTGGGGACGAACTCCTCCCGCCTGGCCTCGTGGTCCCGGACGATCGAGTGCAGGGCGCGCAGCCGGTTGGTCTGGGGCAGGACGTGGGTCACGCCGCGGAGCGGCTCGGTTCGCGTGGTCATCAGGACCGGCTCCGTCCGTTCTCCGCGGAGACCCGGTCGAAGGCGGCGCGGGCCTCCTTGACGAACGTGCGCACCTTCTGGCGGTCCTTGCGCCGGGTGGCGGGGTCCTCCAGGCCGGTGTGCGCGTCCACGGCGGCGGGGCGGACGGCCTCGATGGCCGCCGCCACGTTCTCCGGGGTGAGGCCGCCGGCCAGCATCAGGGGCTTGGGGGAGATCCGGACGAGTTCGGCGCTGACGGCCCAGTCGTGGGTCAGCCCGGTCGCCCCCTTGGCTCCGGTGGCCGGGTTGAAGCTGTCGGTGATGAACATGTCGACCCACTCGGCGGAGGTCGCGACGACCTCGCGGAGCTCGTCGATGTTGTCCGTCTTCACCACGAGGCTCTTGAGGACGTACAGGTCCGGGGCCAGGGTGCGCAGCCGGCGCAGTTCGGCGGGGGTCACGTCGCCGTGGAGCTGGATCGCGCCGACGCCCATCTCGGCGCAGAAGCCCGCGATCTCGTCGGCATCGGTCAGGTAGGTGATGATGACGCCCTTGTTGTCGGGCTGGATCGCCTTGACGATGGCGGCGGCCTCGGCCTCGGACAGGTCCTCGTTCTTGGCGGGAAGGCGCAGGGCGAAACCGAGCCAGTCGGCGCCCTCCTCGATGATGAGGTCGGCCTCGGACTGGTCGATGATTCCCGCGACCTGGATCAAGCCGTACATGTCTGCCTCCTCGGGCCGCGGCGGTGCGGCCGGTCTGCAAAGGGGATTGAGCCGGTGACGGCGGCGGTGGAACCGGGGCGTCTCAGCGGTCGCCGGCGGCCCGGTCGAGCTCGGCGAGGACGAGCCGCGCCACGGGGGCGGCGGAGGCGGGGTTCTGCCCCGTGACGACCCGGCCGTCGCTTGCGGTGTGGGCCTCGTACATGGGTGCCTTGCTGTGCAGCGCCCCGGTCTCCTTCAGCCGGTCCTCGAGGAGGAAGGGCATGACCTCGGTGAGACCCAGCGAGTTCTCCTCCTCGTTGCTGAAGGAGGCGACGCGCTTGCCGCGTACGAGGGGGGTGCCGTCCGGCAGGCGCAGGTTGACGAGGGCGGCCGGGCCGTGGCAGACGGCGGAGACGACCCCGCCGCCGCCGTGGATGGCCATGGCGATGCGGGCCAGGTCCGGGGAGTCGGGAAAGTCCCACATGGCGCCGTGGCCGCCGACGTAGAAGATCGCGGAGTACTCGGAGGGGTCCACGTCGGCCGCCCGGCGGGTCGCCGCGAGCTTGCCCTTGACGGTCTCGTCGGCCAGGAAGCCGATGATCTCCGGGTCGTTCTCCTCGCCGTCGAAGACGACGGCCGGAGGCTCGCCGCCGCGCACGGAGACGAAGTCGACCTCGTGGTCGGCGCCGATGAAGACGTTGTAGGGGTGGGCCGCTTCGGAGACGCTGTAGCCCGTCCGGTTGCCGGTGTCCCCCAAGGTCTCGTGGCTGCTGACGGCAAGCAGGATCTTGGCCATGGTTCCTCCTGGAATCGCTGCGGAGTGTGCTCCGCGGGTGGTCGGGCGTCGCCACGCGACCGCCGGGTCCGGCGGGGCCGCGCCCGGGATGGTGGGTGAACGGCGGGTTCGCTCGTGCTCGGAGGGCCTCAGAGCTTGTGGATGAAGTCCTGGACCAGCTTCACGAACTCGACCGGCTTCTCGAAGATCACCATGTGGCCGCTGTCGATCTCGGTGTAGGAGGAGCCGGGAATGGCGGCGGCCAGCTCACGGGAGTGCTCGGCGGGCACCGCGGCGTCGGGGTACGGGGCCAGGACGTGGGTCTCGGCCCGGACCTTCCCGACCAGGTCGCGGATGTCCACCTGGACGAGCAGTTCGAGCTGGCGGATGCGGCCTTCGGAAGGGCTCAGCTCGGAGCCGAGGTTCTCGACGTCGCTCAGGCTGGGCTGGCTGCGGATGAAGCGCGGGCTGAAGGCCGTGGAGCTGAGCACCCGGCCGAAGGCCTTCGCGTCGTGCTTCTGGCTCAGGGTCAGACCGATCAGGTTCTCGATGTAGAGGTCCGACTTGACCAGGCCGCCGACCGGGACCAGGCGACGCACCAGCTCGGGGTGGAGCGCGGCGGTGGCGGCGACGACGGCTCCTCCGAGCGAGAAGCCCACCAGGTCCACGGGGCCGAGGCCGGCGTGCTCGATCACGGCGGCGACCTCGCCGGCCAGCTGCTCGACGGTCAGCGGCGTGCCGTCGTCCTCGGCGGTCTCGCTGCCGGACAGCTCGGGAAGGATGACGGTGTTGCGGCGGGCGAACTCCTCGACGAGGTGACCGAAGGTGACCTGACCGCCCTTGCCCACGCCGTGCACCAGCATCAGGGCCGGGCCTTCGCCGGTCACGGTGTAGTGGACACGCGAGTTACCAACGGAAATCGTGGGCATGACAGATCGCCTCCTGTGACGAAATGGTGAAGGAATGCGTGAAAGTGCGAATGCGGGAATTCGAGGAACTGGAATGGGGGAGGGCATGCGAATTTCGCCGGCTCCGCCGGGTTCGAGTGGACTCGGACCGCCGTGTTCCACCGGATGTGGACGCACGGGAACTCGGCGACGCGGGTCGTCCCCCGAGTCCGCACCTCCCCCTCGATGGCCGAGGCGCAGGTGTAGTCCCAGGTGACGACCGGTCCCCGATCACCTGAAGGAGAATCTATCTACTTCCAGTGATTCAGTCAAGTGTCCCTGGATCGCTCGGAGGTGGTGCGGGTGACGCTCTCGAGGGCGGGCGTGACTCCCGCGATGATTACGAGCTCACGTCGATATCCCGTACGCCGAGGTCCGCCCCTGGTGGGGGCGCTAGAATCCACGGAACCCTTACTTGTGGAGCATGCTCATGCCTGACCGTGTGTTCGATGGCGGTAAGTTGCGTGACCGCCGTGTCATCAAACGCCTGTCGCAGGCCACTCTCGCCCAGGGGCTTCACGTGAAGGTGAACGCGGTCTATCGCTGGGAGAACGGCTTGGCGGCCCCCCCGCCGGAGCGGTTGTCGGCGATCGCCGTATTCCTGGATGCCGACCTGAATGAACTCTTTCCGCGCACCGGATCACCGAATCTCGCCGATCTGCGGTGCGACGCCGGCATGACCCAGGCGGACACGGCCCACTACACCAACACCTCGTCCCCCATGCCGGTGCGAGCCGCCGAACAGGGCAAGCGGCCGCTGTCCGACCGGGCGGTGACCGCGCTGGCCGCCGCCTACAACGTGACCCCCGCCGAACTGCTCGCCGCGCAGCGGCGTTCCTTCGGGCTGCCCGAAGAGCCGGCGGGGGAGCCATCGGCCGCCGGTGTCCGTGTGGCCCGCAAGTTGGAGTCGCTGCGCACCGAGGTCTACGGAGGGGAGGCGCCCTCGGACGCGCACCTCGCGTCCGAGGGGAACCGGAAGAGCGGCTCGACGGTGCTCACCGAGGCGATGGTCCGGGCACTGCGGGCCGGCGAGGCCGCCGAGCCGGAGGACGAGGCCCTTGACGCCCTGGCGCTCGCCTTCGACGTGCCGCCGGTCTACTTCCGCCAGGACGACCCGGAGGTCGACGCCCTGATCCTGTCGACCCGTGCCGTGCGCAACAGGTTCACCGTGATGGTCGCGCGCGGCGCGGACCGGGACATGTCCAAGGAATCCTGGGACCATCTCCGCGACTTCATCGGCGAGACGATGCGAGAGATACTGACCGATGACGAGAGCGGGCGCTCGGCGTAGTCGGTTCGGCTGCCGGCGTCAGGGCCGGGCGGCGGGGCTCCGCCGGAGTGCGGGACGTCGCGGCGTGGTCTGCCCCCGCCGACGGCCCGGTGCGTGCTCCTCTGGCTGATGAGTCGAGCCGCATGGTCGGCGCGCAGTTCGATGAGCGCGTCGTGGTCCGGGGGCCGGTTGGCCGAGGGTCCGCGGTCCGGCGTCACCTCGAGTGCCCGCAGGAGGTCGGGCGATCCGACCGTGCCGGTGTTGTCCCCGGCCCAGAGATGCACCAACTGGTGCACCTTCAGGGCGAGTTCGTCGGGCGGCGAGTAGCTCCTGGGGTAGAGGATCAGGTCGACCGGACGGGTGTCGTGCTTGATGAGGAGGCCGCACATGCCGTCGAGTCCCCTCAGGTGGTCCGGGATCGGCTTCATGACGATCTGCCGGCCGCTGACCTCCGCGATGTTCCCGACCAGCTGGTCGAGGTTGAAGGGGTCCGGGAGGGGCATGGAGGCGATTAGGCGCTCACTTTCCCGTGTGGCCTGAACGTGCAGTCGGTCGGTGCGTAAACGGCGGTAGAACCTTGAGATTATTCCTGCTGTGGGACTGCTGCGACGGGAGATCCAATTCATTCCGCGGATCCCATCCCCGTGGGCTGCCGCCGACCGGCGTTCCCTTTACCCGATTTCCGGCACCGGGTTTGTGCGCGGCCTACCCTGGGCATTGTGCGTTTCCCCCTCTGGTGCGGCTGCTCGCGGCGTCGTCCGGCACGCGAGTGTTGCTCACTGGGCAGTCGACATGCTCGGAACCCCAGGTGTCGCACGTCTCGGCGACGTGGACCTTGGTTCCGGGTGAACGGTGCGTGTGGATTGCCTGCCTGCTCAAGGTGGGCAGGTCCGTGCCCCAGCTCACCCCTGTGAACGCGGACGTGCGAGGGCGCGGCGGGATGACTGAGATGTCTGAGTCGCTGCGGCTCACCGTCGAGTCCCAGGGCTGCGGACTGCGGAGATCGCTTTTGCGGTCAGGGCGGGTCCGGGAGTTCCCGTAATGCCCGCCCATCGGGCGCGAGGTGTTCAGGCCGGCATGGCGAGCAAGTAGTGGTGAAGACCTTGGTGGCGACCCCGTCTGTACATACCTTCTACTGCTCCCCCGTGAGCGATTCGGCCGACCTCGGTTGAGCGCACCGAGACCCGCATGCCGCAGCTACGATAAGTGTTCGATACTCGCCGTGGTAAGAACTCTTCGGATTTGGCCGAAACTGGGCAACTATCGACGGTGGGATTCGACGTCGGCCCGATGAGGGGGTATCGAACTCGGCCATATCGAGAGGCCGCCTGCTGATGCCGGGGACGCTGCCGGAGTGCGAGCGTGTCGGCGCCCTGTCAGCGGCCGAGCCGGGTCAGGGCCGTGCGCAGGGCCGCGCGTACCTCCGGGGGTGGCGGCGGGCCGTCGTTCTCGGTGCCCGCCGTCACCGCGGCGGCGACGTCGCGCAGCTTGGTGTTGGAGAGCTGGGAGGCCTCCCGCAGAATGTCCCAGGCCTCGTCCGACGTACAGGCGTGCAGGGCCATCAGTACGCCCCGCGCCTGGTCGATGACCGGACGGGAGGCGATCGCCCGGCGCAGCTGGTCGACCTCCTCCTCCAGGACGTGCAGCCGCTCGGCGGCGGTGAGGGTGCGCAGGGGGTCGGTGGTGTCCAGACCGGCCAGCTCCAGGACCCGCAGCGGCTGGCCCCGCCAGTTCGCCGTCGTCGCCGGCACCGCCTCCCGGTGGCTGTAGCCGCCCAGCAGGTCGAGGAAGCGCAGCCCGTCCGGGTCCATGAACTCCACGTCGCTCATGTCCAGGTCGAGCCGGGAGACACCGGCCGGCAGCGCGGCCAGGGACTCGGCCAGGATGTCCGTGCACCCGTGGACCAGTCGGCCGCGGACGACGAGCAGCGCCCGCCCGGCGGTCACCCTGCCGTCGATGACCAGGAAGGCCGGCTGCCCCGCCAGACGCGTTGGTGCCGTTGAGGTCATGTCACCGCCTTGTCCGTCCGTGTCGGTCCCCGACAGTCCTGGCGGACGCTCGCGACGTCGCTCAGTCCCCTTCGCCGTGGCGCCTGCCCGCCGTACGGCCGACTACACCCAATGCCGGGGAATGAGCGGCCGAAGAGAGGGTAAAGGCAGTGCCGGCGCGCCCCGGGGCCACGCGGTCACAGCGGTGACCACCAGGTCACCGTCGTGCCGTCCGCCGGTCGCCCGGCACCCTCCTCGCGCTCGCCGTCGTCGAAGACCGTCAGCCGTACGCCGTCCCGTCCCCCGTCCGCCGCCGCGCCGGTCGCGTCCACGGTGACCTCGACCCGGGAGACGGCCGCGCGGGCCGTCGCGTCGGTCAGTGCGCGGCGCAGGGCGGTGAGCAGGTCTCCGGCCACCCGCTCGGGTACGCGGGTGTCGACGGCGCCCCTGAAGTGGGTGGACGGGGCGAAGCCGAGCCGGGCGGCGGCGGACGCGGTCTCGCGCAGGACCCGGCCGCGCAGCCCCGTCGGCGGCTCGGCCGGCGGCTGCTGGAGCGCGAAGATCGCCGTGCGGACCTCCTGGACCGTGGACCGCAGCTCGTCCGCCGCCCGCGCGAGGATGTCCCCGACGTCCTCCGCGCCACCCCGGCGCTGCGTCGACTCCAGCATCATCCCGGTGGCGAACAGCCGCTGCACCACCAGGTCGTGCAGGTCCCGCGCGATCCGGTCGCGGTCCTCGAAGACCGCCAGCCGCTCCCGCCCGCGCCGTGCGTCGGCCAGCACCAGGGCGAGCGCGGCCTGCGAGGCGAACTGGATGGCGAGCCGCCGCTCCAGGTCCGTGTACTGGCGTGCGCCGCGCCGGCGGGGCAGGGCGAGGGTGCCGATCAGCCGGCCGTTCGCCTGCAGCGGCAGCATCATGCTCGGCCCGAACCGGTGCCGTACGCGCGTCGTCATCCGCGGATCGGTCGCCGAGTCGGTGAGGAAGACCGGTTCGCCACCGAGCAGTTGCTCCAGGACGGGGCTGCCCGGTGCGATGGTGGCGCCGACGATGCCGCCCGGGTCGTCCGGCGTCGACGCGGTCACGATCTCCATGCCGCCCTCGGCGGTCGGGTGGAGGATGACGCCCGCGGAGGCGTCGGCGAGCAGCCGGGCCCGCTCGGCGACCGTCGTCAGCGCGTCGTCGGCGCCCTCCTCGGTGAGCAGCGCGGTGGTGACGGCCGCCGCGCCCTCGATCCAGCGCTCGCGCTGCCGCGCCGTCTCGTACAGCCGGGCGTTGCCGATCGAGATGCCGGCCTGTGTCGCCAGCACCCGCACCAGCTGCTCGTCCTCGGCCGTGAAGGGTCCGGCGCCCGGCCGGCCGGCCAGCCGCAGCTCGCCGAACTCCTCGTCGCGCACGTGGACCGGCACCCGCAGCCGGGGCGCGGTCGCCGCCACGGGTTCCGGGCCCGGGGTGCGGATCTCGGCCAGACCGTCCCGGCCGGGGTCGAGCATCACCAGGGCCGCGCGGTCGGCGCCGGTCAGTTCGGCGGCGCCGTCCACGAGGTGCTGGAGGGTGCTGCGCAGGTCGAGATCGGTGCCGACCTCCAGGACGGCTTCGAGGAGGCGGGTCAGCCGGGGCGCGGGCCGCGCGGTCATACCGTCCGGGTCCCTCGGTGTGCTCGGCTCCCTCGGCGGCGGGTCAGTCGGACGCGGCCGGCTGGAGCGAGATCGGCTCCACCCGGCCCTCCAGCATGCTGCCGAGCCCCTGGACCGCGCACACGTCGGGCCGCTCCGCGATGTGCACCGGCATGCCCGTGGCCTGACGCAGCATCTGGTCGAAGCCGGGCAGCAGCGCGCTGCCGCCGACCATCATGATCCCCCGGTCGGCGAGGTCCGCGACCAGGTCCGGCGGGCAGTCCCGCAGCACCCGTCCGATCCCGTCGAGCACCGCCGTCAGCGGCGTCTGGATGGCGTTGCGCACCGCCGCGGTGTCGACCTGCACCGAGCGCGCGAGGCCGGTCGCCACGTCCCGGCCGTGGATCTCGGTGGACGCCGGCCCCTGCGGGGTCAGCCCGTTGCCGGACAGGGTCAGTTGCAGCGGGCGTACCGACTGGCTGGGCAGCACCAGCTCGTGCTGGTGGCGCAGGAGCTGCACGATCGCGTGGTCCACGGCCTCGCCGCCGACCGGGATGCGGGCGGCGGTCACGATCGAGCCGAGGGAGAGCACCGCGACCTGGGTGGCGTGCGCCCCGCACACCATGATCATGGTCGCCTCGGGCTGCTCCACGGGCAGACCGCACCCGACGGCCGCGGCGATCAGCGTGTCGACCAGCTCCACGCGGCGCGCGCCGAGTCCCACCAGTGTCTCGATCGCCGCCCGCTGCGCCAGCGGATCCGCGTCGTGCGGGGTGCAGGCGGCCGCGCGCAGCCGGGGCTTGCGGCGCAGGGCGCGGCGGATCTTGTCGCCGAGCAGGTGCCGCAGCATGCGCTGGGCCATCTCGATGTCGACGACCGTGCCGCCGGACACGGGCCGCACGACCCGGATGTAGCCGGGGGTGCGGCCGGTCATCTTCTCCGCGAACTCGCCGACCGCGATGAGCGCGCCGGTGCGGGTGTTGACCGCGGCGGCGGAGGGCTGGTCGACGACGAGCCCGGCACCCTTCACGTACACGCGGGTCCGTGCCGCGCCCAGGTCGACGGCGAAGTGGCAGCGGCGCAGCTGCTCCAGACTGGCGGTACTGGCGGTCATGGCGGATCCTCCCGAGAGCGCGACCGTGCGGCAGCCCGGTGGGCGGCCTTGCTGGCATCGTGCGCGGGGGCGGGGGCGTGCGCCCTTTGGAGGGGGCCGGGCGGGGGGCCGCCGAACGGGCGGTCTCCGGCGGGAGCCGAACGCCGCAGCCGGTCAGCCGTTCTCGGCCGCCGTGAGCAGCGGACGCAGGTCCGGTACGAGGAGCGCGTCCTCGTCCGCCTCTCTCATCTCCCACCGGACCCGTTCGCCGCCGCAGTGTCCGATGAACGGCAGGCCGAGCGCACGGGCGGCGGACTGCTCGGCGACGGACGAACCGATCATCACGCACGTGCCGGCGGTCGCGTCGAGCCGCTCCAGGGCCCGCAGGAGGACGTCCGGGTCGGGCATCAGACGGGTGAGGTCGGCGCCCCTGCCGTGCACGTCCCCGGCCAGGGCGTCCAGCAGGCCACGCCGCCGCAGGTAGGCGGTGACCGGGGCGGGGTCCCGGTCGGTGACCACGGCGGTCCGTACCCGCCGGGCGTCCAGCGCCTGGACCAGCCGGTCGGCCAGGGGCACCGGCCGTGCGGTGCGGGCCGCCCGCGCCTCGTGCCGGTCGAGGCGGAGCCGTACGTCGGGGGCGAGCCGGTGCCCGGCCAGGGCCCGGACGAAGTCGAGCGTCCCGGCGTATCCGTCCGACGAGACCCGGGGCAGCGGTACGCCGGCCAGCGCGTCCTCGGGGTGGCGCTCCTCGACGAAGAGCCGGGCGATGTCCAGCAGCACCTCCCGCTCGGCGGCCGGCCGGTACAGCCGGGCCAGCACGTCGTCGAAGCCGAGGAGGACGCAGTCCGCGCCCGCGATCAGGTCCCCGGGCGAGCGTGGCGCCCTGCCGCGCGGGGTGCCGGTGCGGCCGGCCGGCCGGAAGGTCCAGATGAGCCGGTAGCCGGGCACCTCGGCACTCGAGAGGTCGAACTCGCCGCCCTCCCGGAGCGCGGTGAGGAACTGCCCGATCAGCTCGGCGACCACCTCGCGCAGGTCGGTGGCCCGGTTGCGCACCGCCTCGACCGGGTCCTCGACCTGCCACTTCGCGTCCACGGTGGGCACGCCCGTGCCGACGGGGTGTTGCGTCAGCTCGACCTCGAAGTACTGCCCGGCCGCTCGGCGGGCCGAAGGCGCCGACCGGTACGCGTCGGAGTCCGGGAGGGCGAGCGTGCCGTCGGGCAGCCGCAGGACGAAGGCCACGGAACCGTCGCGCGGGGGCACGGGGAGCCTGCCACCGGGCGGCATGGGGTACGGTCCGCTCACCGCCCGGCCGTCCGACGCCTCCACCCTCGGGCCCCCGGCACCCTCCACCGGGCGGTACCAGCCGGTGTCGTCGTCCAGCGGCCGGAACAGGTCCGCGGCGAGGGCGGGGCCGTCCTCCGGTGCCTCGTACACCTGGTCGTGGTAGAGGGAGTCGGAGAGGACGACGAGCGCCTGCGCGTCGGACGCGTCCAGGACCGCGCCGACCGACCCGGCGCCGGCGCGGAAGGACTGCTCCTCGGTTCCGTCCAGCCGGAACTCCACCTGCCAGAACTCGACGAGCAGCCTCTCCTGGCCGAGGTGCGCCAGCTGGTCCGACAGGCCGTCCACGGCCGCCCGCAGCAGGGGGGCGGCCTCCACCCGTGGCTGCACCAGGAGGAGCAGGCCCTCCCCGTCGTCCACGAGTTCGTACGCGGTGCCGTCGAGTCCGCTGTCCGCCAGCAGGTTCGTGACCACGGTGCGCAGCCCCGCTCGGGCCTCCTCCTCGCCCGGAGGGCCGTCGGCGAACGAGAAGCGGGCGCAGTCGCGGAAGTCGGTGTCGAAGTCGTCCCGCGCGTGTTCGTCCGCCTCGGACGGCCGGCCGGGCTCCCGGGACTCCTCGGGTTCCTCCGGTGCCTGGGGCACTTCCGGCTCTTCCGCTCTCTCCGCGGACTCCGCCGCTTCCTCCAGCCGCGGCTCCCAGGAGTCCTCCTCCGTGGGGAACGGCCCCTCCGGCAGTTCGTCCGGTGCGGACAGCGCCCGGTGCGGCCCGTCGTCCCGGTCCGACGAGGTGCCCTCGTACTCCGGCCACGGAGCGTCGTCCACCGGCTCGGCGTGCTCCTCGCGCAGTTCCCGGCCCAGCGCCGCCAGGGCCGGACTCCGCCCGCCCGACAGCTCGTACTCCTCGTACAGCTCCAGGGCCTCCGCGCCCCGGCCCTGGCGGCGCAGCGCGATCAGGCAGAGGCGGCGGAAGTCCTCCCGGTGCGGGTGGGCGCGGAGCAGGCGGGACAGTTCGGCCGAGGCCCGGTCGTAGTCGCCGAGGGCCAGGTCGAGTTCGGCGCGCTTGGTGTGCAGGGCGAGTCGGAGCCGCAGCAGCCGGGCGCGGGCGGTACGGGCGGCGGGACCGGGCACGTGCGCGAGGGACTCGTCGCCGTGCCAGAGCGACAGCGCCTCGGTGACCAGGGCGCGGGCCTCGGTGGGCGCCCCCGCCAGCCGGGCCGCGTCGGCCTGCCGCACCAGCTCGTCCAAGCGCACCAGGTCCACGTCGTCGGCGCTGGTGTGCAGGGCGAGGCCGTGGGCGGACGTCACCAGGGCACCCGGGCCGCCGAGGGCCTCCGCCAGTTGCGTCGCCAGCCCGCTCACGTCGCCCCGCGGGTTGCGCGGTTCCTCGCCCGCCTCCCACAGCCCCCACCGCAGCTCCTCGTGCGTCACCGTGCGGCCGTGCTTGAGCAGCAGCATCGCGAGCAGCGCGCGCACCCCCGGTGCGAGGGACGGGGACCCGTCCGGCAAGGTGACCCGCAGTGCGCCCAGGGCGCGGTAGCGGCGCGGCTCGTACGCCTCGCGGGCCCGGGCGAGCGACCGGGGGTCCGTGAGCAGGTCCACGCCCTGGGCCTGCGTCGCCGACGAGGCCGACATCAACTGGTCGAAGGCGTGCGCGTAGTGGATGCGCAGGGCGGCGGGCAGCCGGTCCAGGTGGCGGGAGTCGATCGGGACGGTCAGCCGTGAGGTGCCCGAAGTGAGCGGCAACAGGATGTCGCACAGGGCCCGGAGGTCCTCGGCGCGTCCGGACGGCCCCGAGGTCCTGCCCGGTTCGAAGAGGCTGAGCCGGACCGTGCCGTCCGGCAGCACGACCACCCGGGACGCCTCCAGGCCGCCGTGCGTGACGCCCGCCCGGTGCAGGGCGGTGAGGGCGCGCGCCAGCTGCGCCCCGACCGACACCACCAGGGGCGCGGGCAGCCGTCGGCCGCTCGACCGGGCCAGCGTGTGCAGGGCGACACCGTCCAGGTGCTCCATGACGACGTAGGGGACGTCGGCCTCGATGCCGGCGTCGAGAACGGCCACCAGGTTCGGGTGGGCGATCTCCGTCAGGCGGCGCGCGTCCCGCAGGAACGCGCGGCGCGAGGCGGGGTCGCGGTCCGGGTCGTGCAGCCGGACCGCCACGGTCCGGTTCGTCTCGGTGTCCTCCGCCAGCCACATCCTCCCGGTCGGCGCCAGCCGCCGGGCCGGCCGGTAGCGGGCGCCCAGCGCGGGCGGGAAGGGCGAGGGGCCCTCGGTCCGCACCGGTGGGGCCAGCTGTCTGGCGCTCTCCTGGCTGATCGCCGCGAACGTCTCCCCGCCGTCGGCCCGTTCGGTGCCGTCCCGGGAGGGGAGCAGCGCGCGGAACTCGCCCGGCGACCGCCCCGCCCGCTCGTCGATCAGGCCGCCGGTGCGCAGCAGCAGCTCGTGGGTGCGGTTGCGGGCGGTGCGGGGCAGCCCGCGCAGCAGGAGGTCGCGTACGCCGGGGCGGAAGGCGTACGAGCCGGGCGGCCCGGCGACCGTGGTGAGCATGCCGCTGAGGATGATCTCGGCCAGGTGCTGGGGCCGGGGTTCCGGCTCGACCGCGGCCTGCACCAGCCGCATCACCGGCAGATCCGGGCGCCCGAGCGCGAGGTGCCCGGCCAGCCGGAAGGCCTGGGGGGACGCGCTCGCGCGAAAGCGCAGCACCAGTTCCTCGGCGGACAGGCGCGTGACGTCGGCGCGGTCGTCGGCGTCGGCGGGCAGCGGGCGGTGCAGCACGGCGGCCGCGCCCGGGTGGCGGGTGCCGCCCGGACTCGCCATCAGCAAGGCCCAGTTCGCCAGCCACTGGGGCCCCGGTTCCAGCACGGGGAGGTGCACGGCACCGCCGGGGGGCGGGGGCGCGGTGTCGTCGTACGGGGTGAAGGCGAGCGAGGCGCTGGGCGCGGCCCGGTGCGGGGCCGACAGCCGGCCCGGGAGCGGCGGCAGCGCGGTATCCCGCCACAACTGCTCGGGGAGCGGCTGGAGAACGGCCAGCGGGGTGCGGTGCGCCCAGCGGCGCAGCGTGTCGAACCAGCGGGTGCCGGCCGGGCCCTCCCGCCACTGCGGTCCCATGCAGTCGCTGATCAGCAGGGTGACCGTACGGCCGTCGGGGGGTGCCTCGGCTCCCTCGCCGCGGACGGTGCCGTCGGCCTCCGCGCGGTGCAGGACGATCGTGCGGAAGACGCCCGACTGGGCGAGCGTGGCGTGCAGTTCGCGTACCAGCGGCTGCCAGACGGGCATCGTCGGGCCCGCGTCGTGCACCAGGTTCAGCCGCAGCCAGCGCTCGCGCACCGGGCGCAGCACCGGCAGCCAGCCGTCGGGCCCGCCGCCCAGCCGGGCGATGCGGTCGGCGGTGGCGGCCTCGTCCACCTCGTGGCCCACGGGCGCGTCGGTCCGGCGCTTCAGCGGGCGCAGGGCACGCTGCAGTGCCAGCGTGTGGCGCAGCATCGGCGGTGCGGGCGCGAGCAGGGCGCTGTGCGGTTCGGCCGTCGACGTCCCCGGCGCGGGGGCGGGGGAGGGCAGGCGCAGCGGGGTGCGGGAGGTGTCGGAGGTGTCGGGCCGCGCCTCGGGCGGAGCACCGGCGGGCTTCCGTCCCGGTCGGCTCCGCGGGCCGCGCACCGTCTCCGGCTGCGGCGCGGGAGCGGGCGGTGCGGGCTCCCCGGCCGCCGGGCCGGTCGCTCCCTCGTCCGTCGGCCCGGCGGGCGCCGGGTCCATGTGCCCGGCCAGCCAGAGCAGTTCGGCCAGCTCCAGCGGGGACGGGCGGACACCCGAGGAGACCCGGCCGAGGAGGTCGGCCAGGCGGGGCAGGGGCTCCGGTGGGCCGGGGCGGTCGGCCGGCATCAGAAGGCGTCGGGCTGCGGGGACCTGCCCAGGTAGGGCATCAGCTGCTCGGCCAGCTCGTCCAGGGAGTCGGCGCCGAGACCGGAGGAACGGGCCAGGTAGATGGCGTTGAGCAGCTGGTCCGTGGCCAGTTCGCCGCCGCCCACCCGGGACAGGAACCGGTGGATGAGCTGCTGCGCGTACCCGTCGGGCTCGCCCAGGTGGGCGCGGACGATCTCGGCGAGGTGGTCGTCGTCCGGCTGCCGCAGGCGCAGCGAGACGCAGCGGCGCAGGAACGCGGGCGGGAACTCGCGCTCGCCGTTGCTGGTGAGGACGACGAAGGGGAACGCCTTGCAGCGGACCCGGCCGCGCGCCACCGGCACCCGCCGGTCGGTGCCGTCGATCAGCACCTCGGCCCGTCCGTCCGGGGTGTCCCGCGAGGCCCGCACCAGTTCGGGGATCTCGTACTGGCCCTCCTCCAGGACGTGCAGCAGGTCGTTGGGCAGGTCGAGGTCGCTCTTGTCGATCTCGTCGATCAGCAGGGCGCGGGGGCGGGCGTAGGGGAGCAGGGCGGTGCCGAGCGGCCCCAGGCGCAGGTGGTCCTCGACACCCGTGGCCGCCGCCGGGGCGTCGGGGCCCGGCGTGGCGTGGCGCGCCGCGTACAGCCGGGAGAGCGGGTCGTACGTGTAGAGGCCGTCGTGCAGCGTGCTGCGGCTGGTGATGTTCCACCGCAGGACCGGGCCGAGCCGCAGTTCGCGGGCGACCGCGTAGGCGAGGGACGACTTGCCGGTGCCGGGCGGGCCGGTGACCAGCAGCGGGCGCCGCAGGTACAGCGCCGCGTTGACCAGTTGCACCGTCTGCTCCGTGGCCTGGTACGTCACGGCACGGTGCGCGCGGTCCGGCGAGGCGGCCGGGTCGTCGCCGGCCTCGACGGGCGCGTCGAGCACCGGCCCGCCGGCGAAGGCCCGCCAGGGCGGCGGCGGGGGCAGCTCGGCGATGCCGTCGTGGGGGGCCGGGGCACCGGTGTAGACGGGCCACAGGGGCATGGGTTCTTCTCTCCGGGCGATCGGGGTGGCGGGTGGTCGTGGGGGCGGCGGCCATACGTGCGGGTGGGGGCGCCCTGTTCGTCGGGTGTGCGGGTGGACGGCTGTGCGCCGGGTGGAGCCTGGCTGTCGGGTACGGCGGGTGGTCGGGGGGGGCGAGTGGTTCATCGGTACGGGGTGTGGTCGTGCGTACGGCGGGCTGTCATGGGGAGCGGCGGGTGGTCATGGGGCCGGCGGGTGGTCGTCGGTATGGCGGGCTGGCATCCGCGCGGGGCAACTCATCGGCGGCGTCGCACCGTCAGCCGACGGGGGAGTGCAGCAGGGCCGCGGGCTCGCTGAAGCAGCGGGGGTCGTCCCACAGGAGCTGGACGTCGCGCGCCCAGTGACCGTCGGGGTCGTCGGCCGCCTCCGCCGTCTCGCGCAGTTCCATGACCAGGCGGGGGAGTTGGGACGGCGGCACGTCCGCCACCGACTCCGCCAGCTCGTCGAGGAACGCCGTCCCCGGACAGGGGTCGTCGTGTCCGTCGCCGGAGCACCCCCGGCGCGGCCACAGCAGCACGGGCACGGGGACGGTGAGGCCCACCTCGAAATGCTCCCGCGCCGTCGTCGGCGGGGTGCCGAAACCGGCCAGTTCCGCTTCGTCCCGCAGCCGCTTGCGCAGGCCGGCCGGCCGCTCCGGGGTGCCGCAGTCGACGCGTCGCAGCGGTACGCCCTGACTGGCCCCGAGCTTGCCCCACTTCTTGCGCAGCTGGTGGCGGAGGCGTCCGCTGCGGTGGCGGTGGCGGTCGGTGACGACCAGCGGGTAGGCGCAGCCGAGGGGCGTGGAGTCGTCCTCGCCGCACTCCCAGTGCGCCACCGGTTCGTTGAGCCACTCGCGCGGCAGCACGAAGGTGAGCAGTTCGTCGGCGCCCGGATCGAGCTGGGAGCACGCCTCGTCGACGTGCTCCTGCACGAAGGCGCGCACCGCGCTCCTGGGCAGCCGGCGCGAGCCCACCGGGCGGCGCTGCCCGTCCCGGTAGGCGGACACCTCGACGGTGACCTGGTCGGCGCCGGCGCCGCTGTGGTCGATCTCCACGACGATCGGCGACCAGGCCGTGGGCCGGGACGGCGGTGCGTGCAGCAGCTCCTCCAGCCGGTCGGCGAAGCGGGTCACCACGTCCGGTTCCGGCACCTCCCACTGGACGTAGGCGGCGGCGTCCCGCAGGGAGGTGAAGCCCTCGTCCGGGGGCGGTGGGTCGAAGCCGTCCGTGGCGGAGATGTACAGCCGCTTCGGATCGCAGTCCAGCCCGGTCTGCTCGGCGCGGCGCAGCAGCGCGTACAGCCGTCTGCGCGCGTCCGGACGGTGCCCCGGGGTGGGCACCAGCTCGCCCAGGTCGGGCCAGTGGCGGGCCATGACCTCGACGGGCAGCATCCGGCCCACGCGTACCTCCTTGGCGCCGGCGACCGCGGTGACCATGCCGACGACGGTGCCGTCGGCCAGGGCCAGCGCCGCCCCGCTGAACCCGGCCGCCAGCGGCTGCCCGTGCGCCGTGACCGCCTCCAACTGGACCCACTCGCCCGAGATGAGCGGTCCGGGCAGGGCGCGGTAGGAGGCGAGCATGCCCTCGTCGTACCCCTTGGGGAAGCCGTAGGCGATCAGTTCGGGGGCGGGCGCGGCCCGTTCGGCGCGGGGCGGGGCGAAGGCGGCCGGGGTGAGCGGCACGTCGCGGTCCAGTTCCAGTACGGCCAGGTCGCCGGGGTCGGCGGCGCCGCCCTGCCAGCCGCCGTGCACGGCGACCGCGGCCGGCAGCCCGCCGAGGTCCCGGCGGCCCGGGAAGCTCACCGTGACGGGTGCGCGGTCGGCCCACCTGACGACATGGGCGCAGGTGAGCAACCGGCGGGCGGAGACCAGGAATCCGGCGCCGACCTCGGGACCGCACTCGACGCGGGCGTGCCACGCGGCACCGCTCATGACCGTGCGGCGGCGTCCGGGCCCTCGGGGCGCGCGGGGCCGGGCTCCGGAGCCCAGCTCAGCTTCACCACCAGATGGCCTTCCGCCGTGCCCTTGGCGATGACCGCGCCCGCTTCCGCGCTCAGCTTGACCCCGAACTCCAGCTCCACCGCGTCGGGTCTGAGCGTGCCGTCCCTGAAGACCCGCAGCGCGGACGCGGCCGCCGCCCGGACGCCCTCCAGGGACTCCTCGAAGGTGCGGGCCGCCCGGGCGGGTCCGTCGCCGCGCGAGACCAGCCGCGCGCCGTCCTCGTCCTCGACGCCCTCGACGACCACCCGCACGCCGTCCCCGGTCTTGAACTCGACCAACCCGTCCATGCAGCCGCTCGCTCCCCGTGTGCCGTACGTGTCCGTGCGCAGCACCGTGCGCGGCACCATTGTGACGGACGGTACTCGGCCGTGTCGCGGCCCGAGGGGCCGGTCCGCCGGACCACTGGCGGAAACCCGCCAGGGCGCCAATCCGCCACCCTCCGTCAACTGCCGTGCACCACAAGCCCCCTGAGACTGCTCCCAGCACTCTGCACGGCACCATACGACGACGCGAAGTGAGGCGTGGATGAGCAGAGGACCAATCGGTCGTGGGGCGACCCTCCTGTCGGCGGGGCTCGTGATCGCGTTGCTGCCGTCCGGGACGGCGGCGGCCCAGGATCCGACCCCGGAGCCGGCGCACCCCCCGGCCGCCGTGGCCCGGGACACCGCGGCCCGCACCGTCACCCTCGTCACCGGCGACCAGGTGACCGTCACCGAACTCGGCGGCGGACGGAAGACCGTCACGGTCGAGCGGCCCGAGGGCGCCGACGGCGCCGTGCACACCCGCAGTTCGGGCGGCCGGACCACCGTCGTACCCGACGAGGCCCTGCCGTACCTGCGCGACGGCAGCCTCGACGAACGGCTCTTCGACGTCGGCGAGTTGCTGGAGCAGGGCCTCGCCGACACCGAGACCGGCACGCTGCCGCTGATCGTGACCTACGAGAAGGGCGCCCGGTCCGCCACCCCGAAGGGCACCGAGCGGACCCGGGCGCTGCCCAGCGTGCGCGGGGCCGCGGTCGAGGCCGGCAAGGGACGTGATTTCTGGCGGGAATTCACCCGTGGCGCCGGCATCGACGGGGTGTGGCTCGACGGCCGCGTCACCGCGGCCATGGCCGAGTCCAACGCGCAGATCGGCACCCCTCAGGCCTGGCAGGCCGGGCTGACCGGCAAGGGCGTCACCGTCGCCGTGCTGGACAGCGGTGTGGACGCGGGCCACCCCGACCTGGCCGGACGGGTCGCTCAGAGCCGGAGCTTCATCGCGGGGGAGGAGGTCGCCGACCGCAACGGGCACGGCACGCACGTCGCCTCCACCGTCGGCGGCAGCGGCGCGGCCTCCGACGGCAGGGAGAAGGGTGTCGCGCCCGGTGCCGCGCTCGCGATCGGCAAGGTTCTGAACGACTCCGGTTCGGGCAGCGAGTCGCAGATCATCGCCGGCATGGAGTGGGCCGCCCGGGACGTGGACGCCGACATCGTCTCCATGAGCCTCGGCTCGACCGAGCCCAGCGACGGCACCGACCCGATGGCCGAGGCCGTCAACAGCCTGTCCCGCGAGACCGGAGCCCTGTTCGTCATCGCGGCCGGCAACACCGGCGCCCCGTCCTCCATCGGCTCGCCCGGCGCGGCCGACGCCGCGCTGACCGTCGGGGCCGTCGACTCGGCGGACGAGGCGGCCTGGTTCACCAGCGCCGGGCCCCGCCACGGCGACCAGGCGCTCAAGCCCGACCTGTCCGCGCCGGGCGTCGGCATCCTCGCGGCCCGGTCCCGGCTCGCCGAGGGCAGTGGCGACTACACCGCCATGGACGGTACGTCGATGGCGGCGCCGCACGTCTCGGGCGTGGCCGCCCTGCTCGCCGAGCAGCACCCGGACTGGACCGGCGCGCGGCTCAAGGACGCGCTGATGTCCACGTCGAAGGGGCTCGACGCTTCCGCGTACCAGTTGGGTGCGGGCCGGGTGAGCGTGCCGGACGCCATCGCGGCCGACGTCGCCGCCACGGGCAGCGCCGACCTCGGCTTCCACGCCTGGCCGCACGACGACGACGCGCCGGTCACGCGGACCGTGACGTACAGCAACTCCTCCGACAACGCTGTCGAGTTGAAGCTGTCCACGCAGGGCGCCCCCGAGGGCGTCGTCGCGCTCGCCGACACCGCCCTCACGGTGCCCGCGCACGGCACCGCCTCCACCACCGTCACCGGCGACGCGTCCAAGGCCCCGGCCGGGACGACGAGCGGCCGGATCGTGGCGTCCGGCGCGGACGGAAAGCCCGTCGCGCACACGGCGTTCGGGCTGGTCAAGGAGGACGAGCGGTACACGCTGACGGTGCGCGTGAAGGACCGTTCCGGTGCCGCCTCCCCGGCCGACCTGGTCGTCCAGCGCCTCGCCGAGGGCGTCGACCCCGTCCCCGTGCACGTCGGCGACTCCGGCACCCTGGAGCTGCGTCTCGCGCCGGGGACGTACAGCCTGACCTCGTTCCTCGACGTGCGCGGCAGCCACGGCGCCGACTCGCTCGGACTCGGCTTCCTCGCCGCGCCGGAGGTCGTCCTCGACCGGGACCGCGAGATCACCCTGGACGGCACGGAGCTGCGGGAGATCAGCGCGGACGTCCCGAAGCGCACCGAGACCCGGCAGCTGCTCATGGAGTACGACCGCAGCGCCGGGGGCGCCGACCTGTTCGGCGCGGTCCAGGTGCCGCTCACGTACGACAGCGTCTTCGCCGCGCCGACGAAGAAGGTCACCGAGGGCGGCTTCGAGTACCGGACCGTGTGGCGGCTCGGCAAGCCGCAGTTGGAGGTCAAGGGGCTCGGCGAGGCTGTCGTCCAGCCGGGCGGCACCCTGACCGAGGGCCGTGGCCGGCTGCCGCTGGCCGACGTCGGGGACGGCCCCTTCCCGGCGGGGGTCCGGGGCAAGGCGGTCCTCGCGCGGCTCACCGGGGGCACCGAACCGGCCGCCCTCGCGCAGGCCGCACAGGACGCGGGCGTGAAGGCGCTGTTCGTCACCGACGACGCGCCCGGCCGTCTGATGGCCTGGTGGGGCACGGACGACAACGCCGACCGGCCGCTGCAGATCGCCACGGTCGACGCGGACGACGCCCAGCGGCTGCGGAAGGCCGGGCGGGTCGACATGACCGGCACCCGCGACACGCCCTACGTGTACGACCTGTCCGAGGGGCACCCCGGTGCCGTGCCCGACCGGGACCTCACCTACGAGCCCGGGCGGCGCGACCTCGCCGAGCTGCGGACCAAGTACCACGCCCCCGAGCCCGCGAGCGGCGGCGAGTTCCGGTACTCGATCACCGACACGTTCCCGGTCGGCCTCGGCTTCAAGGAGCGGATCGCCTACCCGGCCGAGCGCACCGAGTACGTGTCCACCGGTCCCGGCCAGCTGTGGCACGAGTCCGTGACGAGCGCCGGGGAGGCGCTGGAGGAGCGGAGCGGTCTGGTCCGGTACCGGGGCGGTGAGCGCACGGAGCTGAACTGGTTCAAGCCCGTCTGGCACCCGTACCTCGGCACCGGGCTCGGCTGGGGGCAGCAGCGCTCGGGCGACATGCTCCAGTTCAACGCCCCCGGGTGGGGCGACTCCGGTCCCGACCACACCGGCTTCGGCGACGTGTGGAGCGACGGGAGCGGGATGACGCAGACCACGTCGGTGTACCTCGACGGCGAACTGGTAGACGAGGGGCCGAGTTCCGCCGCCTACGTGTGGGAGGCGCCGGCCGACGAGCACACGTACCGGCTCGTCACCGACACCGCGCTCGACGCGGAACGCTGGCCGCTGGCCACCGAGGGGCACGCGGAGTGGACCTTCCGCTCGGCCGCGACCCCGGACGACCGGTGGACCTTCCTGCCCCTGATCAACCTCTCCTTCGACGTCGACACCGACCTCGCGGGCGAGGTGCGCGGCGGCAAGAGGCTGCGGATCGGGCTCGGCGCGGAGTACGTGGCGGGCGCCGCCGGCACCGGCCGGATCGGCGACGGCCGTCTCGAGGTGTCGTACGACGACGGGAAGTCCTGGCGGCAGGTGCGGCTGCGCGACGGTGACGGGGCGGCCTCCTGGCGCGGGACGCTGGACGTGCCGCGCGACGCCGAGCGCGTCTCGCTGCGGGCCTCGGCCCGCGACGACCGGGGCGGCTCGGTCACGCAGGAGATCGTGCGGGCCGTGGCCGTGCGGTGACACGCGGACGGCGCCGCCTCCCTGGGACGGGGAGGCGGCGCCGTCGGTTTCCCGGACCGTCAGACCAGCCAGCCGACGAAGTGGACGAGGCCGGCGAGGATGTCGGTGAGAAGGTTCATGATCGTGCAGCTCCTTGCGCTGTGCATGTGTGGGACCTGATTGGGACAGTGCGTCAACTACGGTCTGCAGCCCGTTGCTTGCGCACCGTAAGTATCGTTGGTCCCTGCAGTCACATGCGCTCGTCAGAGCGACGATCACCTGTTCCAGGGAACAACTGATCGCCTGTTCGGATCACGCCCAGTTCGGCCAAGTCCTGTGGACGCAGCCGCAGTTGGTCCGCCGTCGCCTCCACCTCCCCGGGCCCTCGCTTCAGGATCGCCGCCGCGAGCTCCGGCGCGATCACGGAGAAGTAGCTGTCCGGGGTGGCCCAGGTGCGGCCGGGCGCCGCGAGCGCCAGCGCCCCTCCCGAGCCGCCCTCGCCGATCACCAGCGTGGTCACCGGTGTGCGCACCGCGGCCATCACCCCGAACAGCTCGGCGATCGCCGCGCCCGCACCCTGCCGTTCCGCCGCCGCGTCGTTGGCCGCGCCCGGCGTGTCCACCAGGGTCAGCACCGGGATGCCGAGCCGCTCCGCGAGACGGATCAGCCGGGTGGCGGTGCGGTACCCGGCGGGCCCGGTCGCCGTCCCCGTCTGGGCGGCGTACGCGACCGTCCGCCCCGCGTGCTCGCCGAAGCCGCACAGCATCCCGTCCGGGTCGGTGCCGCCGCAGCGGTCGCCGGAGAGGGCGACGCGGTGGGTGAAGTAGGCGTCCAGGTAGGCCCCGGCGCGCGGACGGCCGGGCGCCCGGGCCCGGCGGACCGCGTCCCAGCCGGAGGCCGGGAGGTCCCGCGCCCCCAGCGGCACCGGCACCGGCGCCGGATCGCCGGACGGCGCCGTCAGCAGCCGCAGCCACCGGCCCAGCGTGGCGCGCAGTTCGTCGGCCGGCACGACCGCGTCCGCGCTGCCCGCCGCCACCTGGGCCTCGGCCGTGTACGCCGCCGGATCGGCGTCCGGCGGCCGGACCCGGGAACCGGCGAAGCCGACCTGGGCGCCGGGCAGCGCGAGGACCACGTCGGCGCCCGCGCCCAGGGTCGCCCAGCCGCCGCCGGTGGCCGGGTCCCGCACCACCGCGATCTGCGCCAGCCCCGCCTCCCGGGTGAGCGCCGACTCCCGCGCCACCCGCTGGAGCTGGGTCAGCGCGAGCATCCCCTCCTGCATCCGGCTGCCGCCGGTCGCGACCAGCGGCACGACCGGCAGCCGGTGCGCACGGGCGTACCTGTACGCGGCCTCCAGCCGGTCGCCGGTGCGCCGGCCCAGCGAACCGCCGAGGAACCCGAACTCGAACGCGACGAGCACGGCCCGCACGCCCGCCACGTGCCCGGTGCCGCAGACCACCGACTCCTCCTCACCGGTGCGCTCGGCGGCGCGGGCGCGGGCGGCGTCGTAGCCGGGCCAGCCCAGCGGGCCGTCGGGCGCGGACCGGTCCTCGGGGCGGGGGAGTTCGGCGAAGTCGTCGGTGACGAGGGCGAGGAACTCCCGCGCGGACCGGCGGTCAGTCACGGTTCAGCGCCCGCTTCATGATCTTCCCCATGTCGTTGCGGGGCAGCGCGTCGAGGTGGCGGACCACGCGGGGGCGCTTGTGCGGGGCGAGCCGGGCGGCCACGTGGTCGGCCAGCGTCTCCAGGGCGGGCGGCGCCCCGGGGTCGGCGGGCACGATCCACGCCACGATCCGCTCGCCGAGGTCGGGATCGGGCTCGCCGGTGACGGCCGCCTCCCGCACCGCCGGGTGTTCGAGGAGCGCGTTCTCGATCTCGCCGGCCCCGATCTTGTACCCGCCGCTCTTGATCAGGTCGGTGGCCTTGCGGCCGACGATCCGCACGTAGCCGTCGGGGTCGCGCACCGCCATGTCGCCGGTGCGGAAGAAACCGTCGCCGGTGAAGGCGGCGGCGGTGGCGTCGGGGCGGTTGAGGTACTCGGTGAACAGGTTCGGGCCGCGCACCTGGATCTCGCCGACGCTCTCCCCGTCCGGCTCCGCGATCGGTGTGCCGTCCTCCTCCACCAGCCGCAGCTCGACCCCGGGCAGCGGCACGCCCACGGTCCCCGCGCGCGGCTCGCCGTCCGCCCGGACGCTCGTGTTCATCAGGGTCTCCGTCATGCCGTACCGCTCGATCACCCGCCGGCCGGTCGCGGCGGCGATCCGCTCGTGGTCGTGCACGGGCAGCGCGGCCGACCCCGAGACCAGCAGCCGGGCCCCGGACAGGGCCTTCGCCAGCTCCGGGTCGCCGGGCAGCGACTCGGCGATCCGGTGGTACATCGTCGGCACCCCGAACAGCATGGTCGCGCCGTCGTTCAGCTCCCGCGCCGCGCCCTCGGCGGAGAACCTGCCCAGGTGCCGTACGCTGCCGCCGCGCCGCAGCGGCCCGAGGACGCCCAGCACGAGGCCGTGCACGTGGAACAGGGGCAGCCCGTGCACCAGCACGTCGTCGCCGGTCCACTGCCACGCGTCGGCGAGCGCGTCCAGGGTCGTCGAGAGCGCGCGCCGGGGGATGACGGCGCCCTTGGGCGGGCCGGTGGTGCCGGAGGTGTAGACGACGAGCGCGGGGTCCCCGTCGGCGGAGCGGTCCTCGGGCACCGGCCCGGTGGCGTGCACGTCGACGTCGACGCGCTCCAGGGCGTCCAGGGCCGACGGGAGTCCGGCGTCCGGGGCGGCCAGGACCAGCGACGGCTCGCTGTCGGAGAGGATGTGCGCCAGTTCCCCGTCACCCGACTTCGGGTTGAGCGGTACGGCGGGGACCCCGGCCAGCAGCGCCGCCACCACGGCGACCGCCGTCTCCATCGACGGCGTGGCCCAGACGGCGACCCGGCCGGCGGCCCCGATCCGCCCTGCCGTGGCGCCCGCGGCGGCGGCGAGTTCCGCGTACGTCAGTGAGCGCTCGCCGAACCGCAGGGCGGGCCCGTCGGCCGGGGTCGGGGAGAGGGCCGGGAAGAGAGAGGACACGCGTCGTACTCCTTAGCTGTTGCTCACGATTGCCGGTCTTCCGAGGGGCCTACCCGAAGCCGGGCACGACCAGTACGAGCCACGCCAGCGCGGGCACGGCCGCCACCACGATCCCGCCGTACACCATCAACTGCCGGAAGAAGCGGTCCCGGTCGACGTCCGGCGCCGCGGCCAGCACCAGCGCGCCGTTGGTCGAGAAGGGGCTGACGTCCACGACCGTCGCCGACACCGCGAGCGCCGCCACCATGCCGACCGCGCCGATCTCGCCCTGCGCGAGGAACGGCACCGCCAGCGGGATCAGCGCGCCCATGATGCCCACGGAGGAGGCGAAGGCCGACACGATCGCGCCGATGTAGCAGAGCAGCACCGCGGCCAGCAGCGGGACGCCGATGCCGCCGACGCCCTCACCGGCCCAGGTGATGGTGCCCATCTCCTCCAGCACGCCGACGTAGGTGAGGACACCGCAGATCAGCAGGACGGTGGACCAGGCGATCTCACCGACCGCGCGGCGGCTGTCGTCCGGCCAGGCGGTGCTCAGCACCACGGCGAGGCTGACCGCGGTCAGACCGGCGTCCAGATCGAACCCGAGGACGGCCACCACCAGGGCGACCAGGGCGACCAGGGTGGCGATCCGGGCGGGGGTGAGGCGGGTGGCGCCGCCGGTGCCGTCGGTGTCCTGGTCGGGGCGCACGGCGACGGCGGTGGGGGCGGTTCCGGTGGTTCCGGTGCCGGTGCTCTTGCCGGGGCCCTTCTCCGCGCCCCCGCCGGGCCCCCCGGCACCCGTGCCGGTCGCCTCGGTCGGGCCGGTCGTACCGGTCGGGCCGGCCGCGCCGTCCACCGGCACCGACCCCCGCGCCCACAGCTTCCGCCCGCCCAGCACCGCGAAGAGCACGGACGCGATGAGGAGGTTGGCGATCAGGGAGGCGAGGAAGAGACCGACCTCGCTGCCCGGCAGATCCTCGCGCTCGACGATGCCGTTGACGATCGAGCCGTAGATGCTGATCGGCGAGAACCCGCCGGCCTGCGCGCCGTGCACCACCATGGTGCCCATGAGCAGCGGGCTGATCGCGTACCGGGTGGCGAAGCTCAGCGCGACCGGCGCGACGATGGCCACCGCGGCCGGGCTGACCGCGCCGATCGCCGTGAGCGCCCCGGTGAGCGCGAACATCACCCAGGGGATCAGCGCGACCCGCCCCCTGACCAGCCGGACGGCCGCGTGCACCAGCCAGTCCGTGGTGCCGTTGGCGCGGGCGATCGCGAACAGGTAGGTGACGCCGACGAGGACGACGAAGAGGTCGCCGGGGAAACCGGCGAAGATGCCGTCCGCGTCGAGGTCGGCGACGAGCGTGCCCACCCCGAAGGCGGCGGCGAAGGCGAGGGCGCCCATGTTGACGGAGCGGGTGGTGGCGATGACGAACACCACGACCAGGACGAGGATCGAGACGAGTTCGGGGGACATGCGGGGGCTCCCGGGTGCTGTCCTGCTGGAAACCTGACTGGCTGAGTGGCTGAGCCACTTGGAAGGTGCGGTTGGCAGGTCAGCGTGGGCCCCCGCCGGAGCGCCGTCAAGGGGTCGCGCATGAATTGGCTCAGCCACTCGGCCGCCGGGGACCCGGTGCTAGGCTCCCGGCGAGAGGGGGATCTCCGTGACCGACGCCCTGCGCCCGATGACCAAGCAGCGCCTCTACGAGCAGGTGCTGGAGCGGCTGCGCCAGTACGTCACCGACGGCGGCCTGCGGGCCGGCGACCGGCTTCCGCCCGAACGGGACCTCGCCCAGCGCCTCGGCGTCAGCCGGGCCTCCGTGAAGCAGGCCATCGTGGTCCTGGAGGTCCAGGGCCTGGTGGAGGCGCGGCACGGCGGCGGGACGTACCTGGTCCGGGACAGCCTCGACGTGGAACCCGTCGAGAAGATGGTCGAGCGCCGACGGCGCCTGCCGGACGTCCTGGAGGCCCGGGAGGCGCTGGAGACGAAACTCGCCGAACTGGCCGCGGAGCGCCGCACGGAGGACGACGTGGCCGCGATGCGGGCCGCGCTGACCGTGATGGCCGAGGAGATCGAGCGGGGCGAGGACGGGGTCGAGGGGGACCGCCTGTTCCACGCGGCGGTGACGGCGGCGGCCCACAGCAGCCTGCTCGCGGAGTTCATGCGCTCCATCGCCCACCAGATCGCCGAGAGCCGCACCGAGTCGCTGCGCCAGCCCGGCCGGCCCGGCCGCTCGCTGGCCCAGCACCAGGCCATCCTCGACGCGATCGCCGCCGGGGAGCCCCGGCCCGCGGCCACCGCGATGCGCCGCCACGTCCGCACCGTCGCCAAGGTCCGCCTGCTGGACTGGGACCCGGAGGACGAGCGCTGACCGCGGCCCCGGACCGTCGCTAGCCGAGCGGTGTCCGGCCGCCCACCGCCGTGCGCTGGAGCAGCCCCCACGTGAACTCCGCGACCACCTCGTGGCGTACGCCGTCCCGGTCCGGGGCGGTGAAGGCGAGGCCCCAGCGGGTGGGCGCCGAGCCCTGGAGCGGGCGGGCGGGGGCGAAGGCGCGGGCCGCCTCGTCGACCGTGCAGGACCACGGGGTCAGGTCGTCCAGGGTGCGCAGCCCGGGTGGGCCGGCGCCGGGGGCGCGCACCAGCCACTCGTTCCAGACCACGCCCGTGTCCGTGGCGAGTACCTCGAAGCGCAGGCCGGGCCAGAGGGGCAGTGCCCACTGCCGGGCCTCGCACTCCAGGTCGCCGATCCGGCGGGGAGCCGTCGACTCGGGTGCGCCCAGGACCGAGCGGTAGCGCGAGGCGGCCGAGCGGGAACGCGGCGAGCGGAGCATCGCCTGCCAGCGCTTGTTGGCCTCCCGCATCTCGGCGAGCGAGGCACCCAGCTCGCGCCGGGCGTCCTCCACCGGGCCGGGATTGTGGTCGGCCATGCGGCGCAGCAGCACCAGCGTGAAGTCGCGCGGGGTGAAGGGGCCGGCGGGCTGCTTTCCGGTGGGCATGGGGTCCATCGTGGACGATGGGCGGACCTCATCGTGGATCATGCGCGGCGCCGCAGGGCCATTGCCCCGGCAAACGCGATATGAGTAGCCTGTGTTCGCGATTCCGATCGCTTGTTGAAATCTCGAACGTACGTGAACTTACTCAGGGAGGGGGCCGGACATGGGACGTCTCGTACCCGCCGTGACCCGGGCTCTCGACATTCTGGAGCTCTTCCTCGACGGGGACGGCACGCTCTCCGCCCCCGACATCGTGCGCCGGCTCCAGCTGCCCCGGACCACCGTGCACGAGCTGGTCACCACGCTCGCCGCCCGCAAGTACATCGTCCCGGTCGCCGGGCAGCCCGGACGGTACCGGCTGGGCGTGCGCCCGTACCAGCTCGGCGCCCGCTACGCCGAGCACCTCGACCTCGCCGCCGAGGGCCAGCAGGTCGCCCGGAGCGTCGCCGAGACCTGCGACGAGACCGTGCACGTGGCGATCCTGGAGGACACCGACGTCATCTACATCGCCAAGGTCGACTCCACGCACGCGGTGCGCATGGTGTCCGCGGCCGGACGCCGGCTGCCCGCCCACTGCACGTCCGTCGGCAAGATGCTGCTGGCCTCGCTGCCGGAGCCGGAGGTCGCCGCGCGCTTCCCCGACGGCACCGAGCTGACCGCGATGACCCCGAACAGCATCACCGACCCGGCCGCCCTGCGCGAGGCCCTGGCCGGTGTCCGCGAGCGCGGCACGGCGGTGGAGAGCCGCGAGTCCAACCCGGACGTCTCCTGCGTGGCCGCCCCGGTGCGCGACCGCACGGGCCGGGTCGTCGCCGCGCTGTCGATCTCCGTGCCCATGATCCGCTGGAGCGAGGAGCGCCTCGGCGAGCTGGAGGAGCTGGCCGTCAAGGGCGCCGCCGAGCTGTCCGAGCGGCTCGGCCACCGGGGGGCGGCGTGATGGCGGGCGGCACGGCGTACGAGGTGGCGGTCCGGGCGGAGGCGGCCCTCGGCGAGGGGCCCACCTGGGACCCGGCGACCGGCCGGCTCCTGTGGATCGACATCCTGAACTCCCGCGTCCACACCCATGACCCGGCCACCGGGCGGCGCACGGTGCGCCGCACCGACCAGCACGTGGGCGCCGTCAAACCGCGCGCGGGCGGCGGGCTCGTCCTCAACCTGCGCGACGGGATCGGGCTCCTCGATCCCGACGGCGCCTTCCGCTGGCTGCACCGCGAGGCCGTTCCCGGCCGCCGCGCCAACGACGCCGCCGTCGCCCCCGACGGCAGCCTCTGGGCGGGCACCATGCGCTACGACGAGGCGGCCGGCGGCGGCACGCTGACCCGGTTCGCCGGGGACGGCACGGCCGAGGTCGTCCTCGACGACGTGACGGTGAGCAACGGCACCGGCTGGAGCCCCGACGGCCGGCTGATGTACTACGTCGACACCCCGACCCGGCGCATCGACGTCTTCGACACCGACCCCGCCGACGGCCGGATCACGGGCCGCCGTCCGCTGGCCGTGATCGAGGACGGCGCGGGCTTCCCCGACGGCCTGTGCGTCGACGCCGACGGCGGCGTCTGGGTCGCCCTGTGGGACGGCGGCGCGGTACGCCGCTACACCCCCTCCGGTGCCCTCGACCGCGTGCTCCCGCTGCCCGTGCCGCGCGTCACCGCCTGCGCCTTCGGCGGCCCCGGCCTGACCGACCTGTACATCACCACGGCCCGCGTGGGCCTGCCGGCGCCGCCCCCGCTCGCGGGTTCGCTCCTGGTGGTCCCGGACGCGGGCCGGGGTCTGCCGCAGCCGGCGTTCGCGGGCTGAACCGGGCTTCCGCGTGAGGGGCCGTCAGGCGCCCGTGCGGTCCAGCGTGCCCAGTACCCCGCGTTCCTCCGGAGTCAGGGGCGGTCCGGACAGCGGGGGCAGGGGTGAGCCCGTGAGGGCGGCCAGGGCGGCGTCGGGGCGGAACATGCGGGTCGGAGGGGTGCGCATGCTCGTGACGTCCCAGATCGCCGAGGCAGCCGCGAAGGAACCGGTGGCCGCCCTCGTCATCCGCCGGGTGTACGCCGTCACCACCCGGTCGGTGGCGCCGGGCCGCCCGCCGCGCACCCCGGGATAGAGGACGTCCTGGCCGACGGCCATCGACCACGCCGCGTCCACCGAGCGGGCCGCGCCCCGCAGCACCCGCCGGGCGAGTCCGGGCGCGTCGACGCCGCCGGTCCGGTCCAGCTCGCGGCCGAGGACGCGGGCGCCGAACGCGGCCACCGACATGCCCTGCCCGTAGGCCGGGTTGAAGGTGCCGAGCGCGTCACCGAGGACCACGAAGCCCTCGGGCCAGACCGGTGCCTTCTCCAGGTAGCGGCGCACATTGCTGGTGGACCGGCTCAGCTGGATGTCCGTGAGCGGTTCCGCGCCGGAGATCAGCCGCCCCACGATGGGATCCGGCAGATCGAGCGTGTACCGCAGGAACCCCTCCGGGTCGGCCGGCGGTTCACCGCCGCGCGAGCCGCCGCAGCTCACCAGCCAGCGGTCGCCCTCCACCGGCATGACCATCGCGCTCCGGGCCGGCCGGCCCGTGTACGGGTTGGCCTGCACGATGGTCAGCGGGAACCGCTCCGCCCCGGCCGGTACCCGGTACTCGCGCGAGGCGTTGACCAGCCCCGAGTCCACGGTCCGCGTCCGGACGCCGGACAGCCCGAGGCCCTCCAGCCAGCCGAGCACCCGGGTGCCGCGTCCGCTCGCGTCGACGACCAGGTCGGCGTCGAGGTCCGTGTCCCCGCCGGGCGCGGCGATCCGCACGCCGCGCACCCGCTCCGCGGACCCGGTCAGCCCGACCACCGCGGCCCTGCGGACCTCGACCCGCGCCTGCTCCAGCACCGCGCCCCGCACCGTCCAGTCCACCAGCGCCCGGGTGCAGGTGAGCATGACCGGCCCCTCGCGCCGCCACCGGCGCAGCCAGCCCTCCGGGGTGAGGGCCAGCATGCCCGAGCTGAGGGATATCTCGTGGGCCCCGGCGGCCAGCAGCCGCTTGCGCAGGCTCACCCCCGGCACGATCTCCTCCATGGCCGCGAGCCCGCCGGTCATCAGCAGATGCGCGTGCCGCCCCTGCGGCAGCCCCCGGCGCTGGTGCGGCCCCTCCGGCAGCTCGTCGCGGTCCAGCACGATCACCTCGTACACGCCGGTGGCGGACAGCACGGCCGCGGCCAGCATGCCGGCCAGACCGGCACCGACGACGACAGCTCTACGCGACATGGGGCTCCTCGGGTTCGGTCAGGGTTCGGGTCGTGGCGGACGGTGCCGCGCCGTCGGGCGCGGTGGCCCGCCCGGGCGGGTGGGGAAGTGCCTGCGCCAGCTCCACCAGCCCGCTCGGGCCGGGCACTTCGGTGGCGTGCAGCCGGTAGTTGGCCGCGCCCTGCGGCGGTTCCTCGCGCGCGGCGGCCCGGCGCGCCGCGTCGGTGAGCATGGCGGCCTCCGCCGCCAGCCGGGCCTGGTGGGGGGAGCGGCCCGCGCGCAGGGCGGTGTCCCGCACCCGCTCACGGACCCTGTGGTCGAAGTACGGCGCCAGCGTGAGCAGCGCGTCGTGGATGGACACCTCGCGCCACTGGAGCCGGGCCCGCGGGAGCTGCCACCAGGTCGCCGGGGGCTTGGGGGCGGTGGACACCGAACGCACCAGCGACCACAGCGGATCCAGCCGCCGGTAGTCGTCCAGACCCCGCCAGTGGGCGACCACGGGCGGCAGCAGCCGGGGCAGCACGAACCCGGCCGAGCACAGCAGCGCGGCCAGCGAGGCCATCGGCGGGGCCACCGAGGTGGACAGGAAGTCGAGATCGTGACCCGTCCACCGGGCCACCACCGCCGTGTACTTGGTCAGCTGGAACCCCACCACGTCCAGCGCCGCGCCCAGCAGGATCAGCCGCAGCCCTACTTGAAGCAGGCCGCCGACCTCGCGGCCCCACTTGACGCAGACCGCGCACATCACCAGCATCGCCGCGCTGTGCCCCAGCAGGTACAGCAGGATCATCTCCCGCATGAAGGGCGTACCCGCGTAGTACGTGTCGAGGTCGGTCAGCCGCTCGGTGTCCGCGTCGGCGAGCAGGAACAGCACGACGATGGCGACCACCAGCAGCCCGTAGGCGGCCATGCTGCGCAGCACCATCCGCCGCACCCGTGCCCGGGGCCCGCCCCGCCAGTTGATCAGCAGCACCAGCACGGCGCAGCTGTACGCGGAGAGCATCCCGTAGGTCAGCGGGGCCCCGAAGTTGGGGACGCCGGTCAGTTCGTTGACGGTGGCGAGGGTGGCCGGCGCGGCGCACACGAAGACCAGGGCGCCGAGGACGATCGCCACACAGGTGGAGAGCGTCAGCGGGTTGCGCATGGCCGTGCGCGGCCGCCGGAACAGCAGCACGGAGGTCATGCCGAACACCAGCGCCGCCAGGTACACGACGAGACTCATGCCGGACAACTCCTCTGCTGCGGGGTTTCGTTCACGCGGTTCCCGCCGTGGTCGTACCGCTCGGCACGGCGGCGAGGGCCGGCGCCGGCGGGGCGGTGGCCAGCACGTCGGCGATCCGGCCGAGGGCGGCCGGGCCCGGCGCCGGACCGAGGCGAGGGCCGACGGGGGAGCCGGGGGACGCGCCGGGAGGAGAGCCGCCGCCCGCGGCCGCCGCGACGGCCCGTGCCGGATCCGCCTCGCGCCGTACCGCCTCGGTGATCGCCGCGGCCCAGGCGGCGGCCTCGGCCCGTTCCGGGTCGCCCGTCGCCGCCAGTACCCCGGCGCGGGTCCGGTCGTACAGGTCCCGGTCGAGATAGGCGTCCAGATGGCCGAGCGCGTTGTGGATGCTGGTCCGGCGCCACATCAGGCGGGTGGCGGGCGAGGCGAACCGGGGCCGGGGCAGCCGCAGCGCCCGCCGGGTGAGCAGGTCGTCGAGGACCCGCTCCAGCGGCCCGAGCCGGGCGTAGGCCCGCCCCGCCCGCCGCCACTCGGTCACCCGGGGCGCCACCAGCGGGACGAGCACGCCGACGACCGTCAGCAGGGCGCCGAGCCCGGCGGCGGCCGGGGAGACAGCGGTGCCCAGCGCCGACCAGTCCCGCCCGGACCAGCGCGCCCCCACCGCGACGAGCTTGGCCGTGCTGTACCCGGCGCCGCACAGCGCACCGGCGCCGAGGAGGGTCAGGCCCGCGCGCAGCCCGCCCCGCACCCGCCGCGCCCAGCGCAGCGCCGAGAAGGTCGTGACGGTGACCGCGGTGAGGTGCGCGACCAGGTACAGCACGATCATCTGGGCGATGAACGGGGTCGTCGCGTAGTAGGTGTCCAGGTCGGTACGGCGCTCCACGGGCGCGTCGCCCAGCGCGAACAGCACCCCGACGCCGAGGACCACGGCGGCGTAGGCGAGCGTCCACCGGCGCACCGTCCTGTCCACCCGGGGCCCGCCCCGCCAGCGCACGATGAGGACCTGGGAGGCGGCGCAGTACCCGGTGATGGCCGCGTAGGTGAGCGGCGCCGCGAGGTTGGGTACTCCGCTGAGCCGGTTGACGGCGCCGACCGTAGGCGGCGCACCGAGCAGGAAGCAGAGCCCGGCGAGCCCCAGTACCGCGCAGATGGCGCCCAGGTACGGATCGCGCCGGTGCCGCAGCAGGTCGGGCGCCTTGACCACCAGGCAGAGCCACAGCACTCCGCAGCTGACGTAGTTGATCAGCCCGTTCATCTGGTCGTCCCGCGGTAGTTGAGCGCGGCGCCGATGCGTCCGGCGAGGTCGGGCGGGTCCTCCGGTCCGTCGCCCTCCGCCGCGAACACCGAGTCGGTGGAGGCCTCCAGCCAGGTGCGCAGCCGGCCGCCCATCAGCATGCCGAAGCGGTCCGCCTCCTGCTCCTCGGCCAGGGAGAAGTCGGTGCGCGCGGCCACCGGCCGGGGCAGGCCGCCCGGGGCGCCGTCCGCCTCCGCCCGCCGCCGGCTCATGTGCCACACCTCGTGGCAGAGGATGACGATCTGGTGCCACACCGCGGCGCGTTCGTCCACCACGATGTCGTCGTGGTGCTCCCGCTCCAGCCAGAGCCCGCTCGCAGTGTGCGGCGGGAACGCCGCCCGGTGCACGACCACCTCGCGGCCCCGCCACGCGCTCACGGACGCGACGAGCGCCTCGAACAGCACCTCGGGATCGGCCGGCACGGGGACCCGGATGGGGTCGATGAGGGCGTCAGCGAGGCGACGCATCTCCTTCCTGGTACGCACCGCTGTCTCCCCGTTTCCCCGGCTGCCGCTCGGTCACCAGTGCAATATGCCAAGACGGGGGCCGTCCGGGCCAGTTCCAGGTCCGTCCCGGTCACTCGGTGACCGCCATGGTGTCCCCGGGTGCCATCGCGCGTGCCCGGACCTCACGGAGCGCCTCGGGGTGGCCGAGGGCGCGGGATACGGCCCCGATTCCGCTCAGGAGGTCCGTGGTGTCGGGTTCGCCACGGCTGTCCTCGCCGCCCCCGCCCCCGCCGCCGTCGTCCGTGCCGGGACGGGCCTCGACCGTGTCGAGGACCACCACGGCCGCGGCTAGCGCCTTCGCCCGCTCCGGGGCGTACCCGAGACCGAGGGCGGCGCGGTACGAGCGCGCGCCCAGCCGTTCGTCGGAGCGGCGGGCCAGCGGGAGCAGGACGTCGCGGATGAAGGTCTCGCGGCGGGTCAGGCGCAGTTCGGGGCTGGCCCGCAGGACGAACGGCACCCCGGAGCCGTGTACGGAGCGCATCAGCCGGTACAGCGGCCGCAGTTCGCGGTGGGCCAGCCGGATCCGCCGCCGCTCGCGCAGGTACTGGCCGGCGTGCGGCAGGATGAAGCCGACCGCGATCGACACCGCGGACAGACAGGCCAGGGCCGGGGCCACGTCCAGGCTGAGCCAGTCCAGGTCGTTGCCGGTCCAGCGGGCCACGACGGCGGTGAGCTTGGCGGCGTCGAAGGCCAGGTTGAGTGCGTAGCCGATCCCCAGGAAGCGCAGGCCCCGGCGCAGCCAGGCGTCGAATCCGCCGGTGCGGATCCAGTTCCAGATCAGCCGTGAGGTGATGAGGACGGCGGTGGTGTGCGCGAGGAGGTAGAGCAGGATCTCCTCGCGCATGAAGGGCGTGTTGGCGTAGTAGGTGTCCAGGTCCCGGGTGCGCTCCACGGGCACGTCGGCGAGGGCGAACAGCACCCAGAGCGCGACGATCACGCCGCCGTAGACGGAGACGACCCAGCGGGTGGCCCGGCGGGTCGGGGCCGAGCCTTCGGACAGTCCGTCGCGCCAGGCGATGATCAGCACCAGGCAGGATCCGCAGAACGCGGTGAGCAGCGAGTACACCCAGGGCGCCGAGATGTTCGGCACGCCGGTGACGCGGTTGACCCAGACGATGGTCGAGGGGGCGACGAACACGAACACCGCGCAGGCCAGCAGCAGCAGACCGCCGACCGCGCGCAGCAGCGGGTCCTTCCAGAGCCGGATGATCGTCGGCAGTTTGATCGCCAGGGCGGTGGCCAGGACCGCGGCGGGGATCCACCAGTAGGACGTGTAGAAGGCGCTGAGGAACGAGGCCGGACCCGTGGCCGCGCCCGCGGACTCCATCGCGTCCCTCCGCTCTCGCTCGCAGCCGCATCCAAGGCCGTACGAGCCTACGCGGCCGGACGTGTCCGCGTCAGGCGAGTTCCGTTGTCCGGAGGGCCGGATTCCGGAGGGCCGGCCCGAGTTCCTGCCCGAACCATTGACGTGAAAGCGCTTCACACCTACGGTCCCGTTCGAAGTTACGAGCGATATTCGAAATCTCGAACAGTCCACTGTCGGGCAGATGTCGGACAGACGTCGAACAGATAGGGCAGGGCATGGGACGACCTGGCCTGGATCGCAGGCACTTCCTGGCCGCGGCGGGCGGCCTCACGGTCGCGGCCAGCTTCGGCTTCGCGGCGCTCGGCACCGGGGCCGACGCACTCGCCTCCGGAGCGGACACCCGCGTGCGCTACTGGAACCTCTTCAGCGGCGGCGACGGCTACAACATGATCGCCATGCTGGACGCGTTCCGCAGGGACAACCCGGGCATCGACGTGAAGGACTCGACCCTCCAGTGGGGCAGCCCCTTCTACACCAAGCTCGCCATGGCGGCGGCCGGCAACCGCGCGCCGGACCTCGGCGTCATGCACCTGGGCCGCGTCACCGGCTTCTCGCCCGGCCGCCTCCTGGACCCCTGGGACCCCGCACTGCTCGCCAAGTACGGGGTGCGGGAGGAGGACTTCAACCCCGAGCTGTGGAAGCGCGCCGTCATCGACGGCAGGCTCTACGCCCTGCCGCTCGACATCCACGTCCAGCTCTGCTTCTACCGCAGGGACGTGCTGAAGAAGGCGGGCCTGCTCGGCGAGGACGGCCGGATGGTGCCCGTCACCTCCACCGAGGCGTGGTTCGACGTGCTGAAGGAGGCCAGGAAGGCCACCGCGAAGGGCCTGCAGACCATCGGCCTGTGGCACAGCGACCAGAACTTCCAGTGGTGGTTCTTCGTCGCCTTCTACACCCAGCTCGGCGGCACCTGGTTCGACGACGCCCGCACCGAGGTCACCTTCGACACCGACAAGGCCACCCGGGTCCTGGAGTTCCTGCGCCGGCACGTCGCCGACGGCTACGCCAACCCCGGCTTCGGCGGCACCGCGGGCGCCGAGCAGTTCGTCAACGGGTCCCCGTTCGCCTGGGAGGGCAACTGGTCCGTGCCGGTCTTCGACGCCGCGGAACTCGACTACGGGGCGGCCCCGTTGCCGCCCGTCTTCGGCAGGCGGGCCACCCACGCCGAGTCCCACGCCTTCGTCCTGCCCCACCAGTCGGACCGCGGGGGCGCCGCCAACGAGGGCGCGCACCGCCTCGCCGCCTACGTCGTCCGGCACGCCCGGCAGTGGGCGGCCGGCGGCCACATCCCCGCGTACACCCCGACCCTGTCCACGGCCGCCTACCGCGCGCTGCGTCCGCAGAACGAGTACGTCTCGGCGATGGACCACCAGGCCACCGAGCCGAAGGTGTGGTTCGCCGGGTCCACCGGCATCCTCGCCCAGCGCGTCGGCCCGGTCGTCGTCTCCTCCACCACGGGCTCGGCCAAGCCCGAGACCGCCGCCCGCCGGATGCGGAGCACACTCGCCGAACTGCTCGCCATGAAGAACCCCATGGACGGCACCGCCGCGCGGGGAGGTGCCGCATGACCGCCGCCGGCGCCGAGACGATCGTCCGCCCGGCGCGCGCGAGGACCGCCGTCGCCGGCGCCACGCTCCGCCGCCGCCAGGGCTTCCAGCACGGCGGCTGGTTCGTCGCCCCGTTCCTCGCGCTCTTCGCGCTCTTCGTCGTCTGGCCGCTGCTGCGCGGTCTCTACCTCAGCTTCACCGACGCCAACATCTCCGGCGACGAGGCGCGCTTCGTCGGCCTGGACAACTACCGCGAGGCCCTCCAGGACCCGCTGATGTGGGACGCGCTCGGCCACAGCGCGTACTTCACGCTGCTCGTCGTGCCCTGCATCACCGTCCTCGCCTTCCTCCTCGCGATGCTCGCCCACCACATCGAGCGCGGCAAGTGGCTGTGGCGGCTCTGCTTCTTCCTGCCGTTCCTGCTGCCGTCCACCGTCGCCGCCAACCTCTGGCAGTGGCTGTTCAACCCCGGCACCGGCATGGTCAACCACGTCTTCGGCCTCGAGACGCCCTGGCTGACCGACAAGTCGTACGCGATGCTCGCCGTCGTCATCACCACCCTGTGGTGGACCGTCGGCTTCAGCTTCCTGCTCTACCTCGCCGCCCTCCAGGGCATCCCCGCGCACCTCTACGAGGCCGCCAGGCTGGACGGCGCCAACGCCTGGCACCGCACGGTCCACATCACCCTGCCGATGCTGCGCAACATCACCGGCCTCGTCGTCGCCCTCCAGATCCTCGCCTCGCTCCAGGTCTTCGACCAGGCCGTCGTGATGCAGGACTTCGGACCGGGCCCCGAGGAATCGACCCGCACCTTCGTGCAGTACACCCTCGAACAGGGCTTCACCAGCTACCGCGTGGGCTACGCCTCCGCGATCTCCATCATCTTCTTCGTGCTCATCGCGGCCGTCGCCCTCGCCCGGATGTGGCTGCTGCGCAACCGTGAGGAGGGCGGCCGATGACCACCGCGGCGACGCAGACCCCGACCGGACCCCGCAGGCCCTGGACGCCCGGCCAGATCGCGCTCACCCTGCTCGGCACCGCCGTCTCCGCGGTGTTCCTCGCCCCGCTCGCGTGGGCCCTGTTCACCTCGCTCAAGTCGGAGACCGAGGCCGTCCAGGTGCCGGCCCACTGGCTGCCCGAGGACTGGACGGGCCAGGCGTGGCAGGCCCTCTTCGAGACCGGCAACATCACCGACTGGTTCGTCAACTCCCTGGTGGTGTCGGTGTGCGTGACGACCGTCGTGCTGCTGGTCTCCGCACTCGCCGGCTACGGCTTCGCCCGCACCGAGTTCCGGGGCAAGGGCGTCCTGATGGGGACGGTGATGGCCGGCCTCATGATCTCCCCGGCCGTCCTCGGCGTCCCGCTGTTCACCAGCGTCCAGCAGATGGGCATGGTCGACACCTACTGGGGGATGATCCTGCCGCAGTGCGCGCCCGCCGCGATGGTCTACATCCTCTACAAGTTCTTCCAGGGCGTCCCGCGCGAACTGGAGGAGGCCGCCTTCATCGACGGCGCGGGCCGCTGGCGGGTCTTCTTCACCGTCATCGTGCCGCTGTCCCGCCCCTCGCTGGCGGCGGTCGGCATCTTCACCTTCATCAGCTCGTGGAACAACTTCCTGTGGCCGTACATGGTCACCAACAACCCCGACCTGATGACCATGCCCAACGGCATCGCGACCGTCATGAACTCCTACGGCATCCAGTGGGCCCAGCTCATGGCCGGCGGCCTGATGGCGGGCCTCCCCCTGATCGTCGTCTTCGTCTTCTTCCAGCGCCAGATCGTCGCGGGCGTGGCCCACACGGGCCTCGCCGGCCAGTAGCCGGAGCCTCCTTCGAAAGGACACCATGCGAACCGCCCGCTTCACCCTCGACCCCGCCTTCACCATCGGTGAGGTCGACCCCCGCCTCTTCGGCTCCTTCGTCGAGCACCTCGGCCGCTGCGTGTACACCGGCGTCTTCGAACCCGGACACCCCGCCGCGGACGCCGACGGGCTGCGCCAGGACGTACTGGACCTCGTCCGGGAACTCGGCGTCACCGCCGTCCGCTACCCCGGCGGCAACTTCGTCTCCGGGTACAAGTGGGAGGACTCGGTCGGCCCGGCCGAGGACCGCCCCCGCCGCCTCGACCTGGCCTGGCGCTCCACGGAGACCAACCGCTTCGGCCTGTCCGAGTACATCGCCTTCCTGCGGAAGGTCGGCCCGCAGGCCGAGCCCATGATGGCGGTCAACCTCGGCACCCGGGGCGTGGCCGAGGCGCTCGAACTCCAGGAGTACGCCAACCACCCCGCCGGCACCACGCTGTCGGACCTGCGGGCCGAACACGGGGACAAGGACCCCTTCGGCATCCGGCTCTGGTGCCTCGGCAACGAGATGGACGGCCCCTGGCAGACCGGCCACAAGACCGCGGAGGAGTACGGGCGGCTCGCCGCCGAGACCGCGCGGGCCATGCGCCAGATCGACCCGGACGTCGAACTCGTCGCCTGCGGTTCGTCCGGCCAGTCCATGGAGACCTTCGCCGCGTGGGAGGCGACGGTCCTCGAGGAGACGTACGAACTCGTCGACCACATCTCCCTGCACGCCTACTACGAGCCGCTCGACGGTGACGTCGACTCCTTCCTCGCCTCCGCCGTGGACATGGAGTCGTTCATCGAGAACGTCGTCGCCACCTGCGACCACGTCGGTGCCCGGCTGAAGTCGAAGAAGCGCATCAACCTCTCCTTCGACGAGTGGAACGTCTGGTACATGTCGAAGTCGCAGGCCGAGGTGAGCGCCCTCGACTGGCCCGAGGCGCCCCGCCTGCTGGAGGACAACTACAGCGTCATGGACGCGGTCGTCTTCGGCTCGCTCCTCATCGCCCTGCTCCGGCACGCCGACCGCGTCGCCGTCGCCTGCCTCGCCCAGCTCGTCAACGTCATCGCCCCGATCATGACCGAGCCGGGCGGCCCGGCCTGGCGCCAGACCACGTTCTTCCCGTTCGCGCAGGCCTCGCGGTACGGCCGCGGCGAGGTCCTCGACGTGCGGGTGGACTCACCGACGTACGGGACGGCGAAGTACGGCGAGGCCGATCTGCTGCACGCGACGGCCGTGCGCGCCGAGGACGGCTCGGTCACCGTCTTCGCCGTCAACCGCTCCCGCACCGAGCCGCTGCCACTGGACGTCGCCCTCGGCGCCCTGGAGCTGACGGACGTCGTCGAGCACAGCGCCCTCGCGGACGCCGACCCGGACGCCCGCAACACGCTCGCCGAACCCGAACGGGTCGTCCCGCACCCGGTGGACGGCACCGCGCTGCGGGACGGCACCCTGACCGCCGTACTGGAGCCGCTGTCCTGGAACGTGATCCGGCTGCGCTGAGCCCCGGCCCGGTCAGTCGCGGCGCCGGCCGGGGGAGGCGACCGGCTTCACCGGTACCCCTCCGGCCGCGCTGCCCAGCAGCTCCAGCCGTACCGTCCCGGGCCCCGGCGCCGACTCGCCGTCGGCCAGTACCGCCAGGGCCAGGGTGTTGGCGGCGGCCCGGGTGCGCAGGATGCCGTTCGGCAGGACGAAGGTGTGGGCCGCGCCGGTGCGGCCGGACGCGTACTCGCCCATGTTCCAGCCGTTCAGGAAGACCTGGACGCGGTGGTCGCCTTCCGGGGCGTCGTCGAGGACGAGGCCGACCGAGGCGTCCACCTCCGGCGGCACGTCCAGCCGGAACGTGGTCCGGTACCAGGTCACGCCCTGGCGCCGGTCCTCGCGCGGGAGGTCCGCCGGGGACGCCTTCTCCCAGTCGCCGTCGTCGTACCCCGGCAGATACCAGCCGTGCCGTTCCCCGTACAGCCCGCCGTGGTTGAGCGGCCCGCGCACGGGGTCGGGTGCGACCGCGCCCCGGATCCGCCAGCGCACGTCCGGCGCGGCCCCCTCGAAGGCGGCCGACGTCAGTCCGCGGGCCGCCCGCGGGTCGTCCTGGCCGTGCTGGGTGCGCCGCACCAGGACGGACAGGACGGCCGAGTCGCCGCCGTCGGCACGCTCCCGCCGGGTCGCGCGCAGACCCGCCGGCACGCCCAGTCCGGCCGTGCCGGTCCAGGTGTCCGGCCCGTCGCCGTCGTCCGGACGGTGGACGCCCAGCGGTTCGCCGTCCAGCCACGCCATCAGCAGGCCGCGCGCGCCGGTGGCGTAGGACAGGGCCACCGACTTCAGGCCGGCGGCCCCGGTGAGGCGGGCGCGGTACCAGACGTCGCCGTAGTGGTAGCCGTAGTCGTCGGCGAAGAGCACGGGCTGTCCGCCGGGCACCGGGGTGGTGCTGTGCGAGGTCCGCCGGTCGGCGACCGTCCACCCCGAGTCGCCGTACTCCGGCGCGGACTCGGGGTTCTCGGTCCGCCGCCGCCAGCCGTCGAGTTCGGGCAGCGCCACCTCGGGCACGCCGGGCAGCGGCCACACCGTCATCAGGCTCTGGGCGCGGCCGAAGGACGCCTGCACCGCCGTGCCGTTCCAGGTGACCCGGCCGATGCCGCGCGGCGCCCACACCTCCAGCTCGCGCTCGTCGGCTGTGTCACCGGTCAGCCGGATCGTGTCCCCGTCCAGCACTGCCTCGCGCAGCAGCTCCGGGCCGCGGACCAGGACCCGGCCCGACGGCGTCTCGTACGGCCACAGCCGCAGTGAGGCGGCGTCGTCGGCGAGGAGCAGCAGCAGGGCGCGGTCGGAATCGGCGCCGCGCACCCGCACCCGGGTCAGCCGGTCCTCCTTGAGCGGCACCGTCACATGCAGCTTCCCGTGGTCGAACGCCCAGGCGGCCTCCTCGTCCAGCCGGGTCGGCCAGGGCTCCGAGGGGCAGTCGAGGACCAGGTGCGCCATCTCCCCGGCCCGCCCCACGAAGGCGGCGATGTCCACCCGCCCCACGCTCAGGGACAGCATGGGCTGCACGGTGGCGTACGCCAGTTTCCGTCCCGCGCCCAGGTGGAGGCCGGTGGCGAGCAGCTTGGCGTCGCGGGCGGGGACGGTGACCTCGACGTCGGTCCCGTCCATCGGGACGGTGGAGGTGACGGCGGCGGCGGAGTCGTTGCGCAGCACGTAGGCGTGGGCGCCGGTGTCCGGGTTGGCCAGGTGCCGCACCTGGACGCGGGCGTCCGCGGCCCGGACCTCGGCCGCCTCGTCGAGCCGGGTGAAGTCGGGGACGTGGCGCAGCAGGTGCCCGAGCTGGTGGAGCGGGGCGAGTTCGGCGGTGGGCCGGCGTGCCTCGTCGATGGCGGCGGCCGGGTCGTAGGTGGGGGTGGGCGCCGACGGCGCGGGCAGCCAGCCCCACGAGGTGCCGCCGTACGCCATGTGGACGTTGTGCAGCGTGGTCCCGCGTGCCAGGCCGTCGAGGTGCACCCGCCGCGCCTCGGCGGCGTCCCGGGTCCGCTCCGCCTCGTCCCAGGCGAGGGTGGTCCCGGCGTGCAGCAGGGGTACGTCGATGCCGTCGGCGCGGATCCGCTCGTGCAGGTGGGTCAGGTCGGCGCGCTCGGGGGCGTCGGCCCGGTAGAGCAGGACGGTGCCGGTGCCCCGGGTGAACTGGTGCCGGGCGACGACCGCGTTGACCCGGCTCAGCCACTCGTCGGCGTGGCGCAGGTACGCGGGGTCGGTGGTCCTGGGCCGGGCCCCGGTGGCCGCCAGCCAGCCGGGCAGGCCGCCCGCGTCCACGTCGGCGCCGATGTACGGGCCGGGGTGGACGACGACGTACAGACTGCTCTCCGCGGCCGTCCGCAGGAACAGGTCGAGATCGCGGACGCCGGTGAAGTCGTACGCGCCCGGGGCGGGGGAGTGCTGGTTCCAGGCGAGGCGGACGCTGACCGCGTTGTGGCCGTACGCCCGCATCTTCTGGAGCACGTCCCGCCACAGGGACGGGCTGGGCAGCCGGAAGGGGTGCAGCTCACCGGACCACAGCGACAGCCGTCTGCCGTCCACCAGCAGGGAGTACCGGTCCAGGGCGACCCGGTGGCGCAGCCCGTCGGCGCCGGGCGGCCCGGGCGGCGGGCCGGTGGGCACGGGGCCGGGGGGACCGGCCGTCGCCGCGCCGCTCACGCTGCCGCCGAGCGAGAGCCCGAGGACGGTGGTGCCCGCGAGGGCGCTGAACGCTCGTCTGCTGAGACTGCTGAGCTCCAAGGGAGCCTCTCCTGTTGCCGTGCTTCTGGTGCTGCCGCGTGAGCGGGACCTCTCCTGTGCCCGGCCATTCTTCCAGCGGACCCCGCGATGGCCGGTATGTGGATCCCGGCGCGTGCGGACCACCCGGTGCGGGCAGTACCGGAACCGGCCGTCCAGCAGGACGACCGGCCGGTCCAGGCGGCGGACGTGGCCGCCGGCCGGGACATTCCGCACACATGTCTGGAGGGGATCCTCGGCGGTCTCCGGCGGGTACCGGTCGGCGCGCGAGGCGCCGGCCAGGCCGCACGGGGTGGGAACCGGCCGGTGTGAATGGCCGGGGAGGCATCTGTCCGCACCCGGGCGGGGGTCCCTACGATGCGGGCGTTGCGTGAATGTCATGTGCAGAACACGTGTAGATGGCCAACGCATTAAACAACATCCACCCCCCCACTGACCGGGATGGGAGACCCATGGCCACGGGCCTGCTCCTGAGCGGCACCATCGCCGCACTGCTCACCTCCGCGCTGCCCGCGCAGCACCAGCCGTCCGGCGGGTTCGAGGACCCGCCGCCGGACAAGATCGTCATCAAGGTCGCCACGGTGAACGGCTCCGGCTGTCCGCAGGGCACGGCGGCCGTCGCCGTCTCCGAGGACAACACCGCGTTCACCGTCACCTACAGCGACTACCTCGCCCAGGCGGGCGGCGACTCCGCGCCCACCGACTTCCGCAAGAACTGCCAGCTCAACCTGCTCGTCCACGTCCCGCAGGGCTTCACCTACGCCGTCGCCAGCGCGGACTACCGCGGCTTCGCCGCCCTCCAGCCCGGCGCCAGGGGCACCCAGCGGGCCTCGTACTACTTCCAGGGCTCCCCGAACACGGAGTTCCGCACCCACCCCTTCGGCGGCCCGCTCAACGACAACTGGCAGGCCACCGACACCACCGACTGGGCCCAGCTGGTCTGGGCGCCCTGCGGGGTGCAGCGCAACTTCAACATCAACACGGAGCTGCGGGTGAGCACGGGCACGTCCGACCCCGCCAAGGTGAGCTTCATGACGATGGACTCGACGGACGGCGACATCAGCACCGTGTACCACCTGGCGTGGAAGGAGTGCCCGGAGTCCTGACCGGCGGCCGGCCCGCGGGCCCCCGGCGGTCAGCCGGCGGCGTCCTGGACGCTCTCCCCGGCGGGACCGCCCTCGCGCGGGCCGCCGTCCTCGGGGCCGACGGGCCGGCCCTCCCAGTGCAGGACGCGCCACCCCGCGTCCGGGGCGCCGGACAGGACGACGACACCGGTGTTCCCCAGCCCGTGGGCGGCGGCGAAGCCGGCGTCGACGTTCTTCGCCCGGGCCGCCGTCCACGTACGGATCACGGCGCCGTGACTGACCATGGCCACGGTCCCGGCCCCGGTGGCCGCGGCCTCCTCGACCACGGCGTCGAAACGGGCCAGCGCCTCCACGCCGTTCTCCCCGCCCGGCACACGGCGCGCGGTGTCCCCCGCCGACCAGGCGAGCGCGGTGGTCAGGTACGTCTCGACGGCCTCCCGGTCGCCCCGCATCTCCAGATCACCGGCGGACAGCTCCCGGATGCCGTCCCGCACCACGATCTCCAGACCCGTCCGGGCCGCCAGCGGCGCCGCGGTGAGCCGGGTGCGCAGCAGCGTCGACGCGTAGAGGGCGTCGATCCGCTCCGCCGCCAGCGCCTGAGGCAGCGCGTCCGCCTGCTCCTGCCCCAGCGGGGTCAGCGCCGGGCCGGGTGCGGCCGTGTCCAGCAGGTGCTTGAGGTTGGACGGGGTCTGGCCGTGCCGAATGAGCAGCAGTCGCATCGACGGATCAGTCTTCCTTGAGCCGGGACCGGGACTCTCCACTGTGCCACCCCGCCTCACGCCCCGTCCGGGCGGCAGAGCAGGGGCTTGTCCAGTTCGGAGCAGGGGCGGTGGCCCTTGGAGCGGATGACGTCCTTGCCGACCTCGTCGGCGAGGTAGCGCAGGAAGCCCGCGGCGATCGAGTCGGCCGGCGGTTCGCCGTAGGTGTAGGCGATCTCCGTCTGCCAGTACGGGTACGCCCCCTCGTCGGCGCCCTCCAGGGTGGCCGGGTAGCCGTCGACGCGGACCTGCCGGACGTCGTCGCGCGCCGAGGCGGCGCCGACCTCGCTGTGGCCGAGGGCGCCCGGGGTGGAGGACACCGTGTCGAGCAGGGTCGCGGTGCCGCCCACCTCGCAGCGGCCCGGCCGGTCCGGGGCCAGCCCCGCGCAGTCGGCCGTGGTGACCGCCGGGAGGGCTCGGCCGTCGAGGACCTGCCGTTCGAGCGTGGTCCGGGTGCCCGAGCCGGGGTTCCGGCTGACCAGGCGGACGGGTACGTCGTTGCCCCCGACCTGGCTCCAGTCGGTGACGCGCCCGGCGTAGATGTCCCGGACCTGCTTCAGGGACAGGTCCCGGACCCCGGCGTCCTCGTGCACGACCAGCGTGAACAGCGACAGGGCGACGGGCCGGGGGAGCAGCTGCGGACGGCCGTCGGACTTCGGCCCGTCGCTGAACGACAGCCTGTTCCCCAGGCCCCGGCCGTCGGTGAGCGCGGCGTCGGCGCCCGCGGCGGCGAGGGTGTCGAGACCGTCGACGCTGCCCTTGAAGGAGTTGGCGGTCAGCGGGATACGGGCGTCCGGGCAGGTCCGCTCGTACTGCTCCGCGGCCTCCCGCAGCACCGGCGCGAAGGCCGTGGAACCCGACAGGTGAAGCGTCCCGGCGGCGCAGTCCAGCGGCGCGGCCGTGTCGTCGCCCCCGGCGAAGGTGAGCGCCGACTGGGTGGCGCTCACCAGGATGAGCGAGGCGAGCAGCCAGCGGACCTGCCGGGAGGCGAACGGGTAGTACGCGGTCTTCTTGATGTTCCCGCCGCGCACCCCGCCGACGACCCCCGCGGTGACCTCCGGCTCGGGGAACTCGGGCTCGGTGAAGCCCTCTTCACGGTCCAGGACCGCCAGGACCTTGTAGTGCGCCCTGCGGTTCAGTATCACCTTGGGCAGCTTGACGACCCGGCCCGTGGTCTCGAACCCCTCGGCTCCCGGGACGAAGAAGGTGGGCGGCACCTGGGGACTGCGCTCCGTCACCGTCATGCCGACCACCCGGCGGCCGGGGAAGGCGATGCTGATGCCCACGGGGTCGTTGGCGGGAGCGACGTAGTCCCCGGCGACCACGGGGCTCCAGCCGGCGTTCTCGATCCGCAGCAGGACGACCGAGGGGTCGCGCAGGTTCGTCCCGTCCCACTGCATGCGCTGGAGCACCGTCGTGTCCGGCCCCGAGGCGGCCGAGTCCCGGATGGTGGTGTCCAACTGGACGCGGTAGCCGAGCCTCTTGCGGCCCGCCAGCACGAACTCCCACAGGGCGGCCACGACGGGCACCGTCAGACCCAGGACGGCGGCCACGGACTCCCACGACAGACTCACGTCCGCCTCCCCCTCAGGACGGTGACATGGGAGGCCATGGTGGCGGCGGAGAGCGGAAGGGGCCCGCGGATTCCATGAGTCTGCCGTTCGAATTCATCCGGAGGTCATCTGCGACACCCGGTGTTCGCCCGGCGCGGGATCAGTCCGTGCCGTCGTGGCCGCGCAGGTGCAGCGAGCGGAGGGCGACCTCGATGGCGAACCGGTGGTCGGGGTCGGCGAGCCGGTCGCCGAGGTAGGCGTCCAGGGTCCGCAGGCGGTAGCGGACGGTCTGGGCGTGCACACCCAGCACCTCACCGACCTGCTCGGCCGGCGCCCGGGTGGAGACGTGGACGCGGAGGGTCTCGACGAGCCGGTCGCGCCGTCTGGCGGGCAGCTCGTCGAGCGGGGCCAGTTCACGCGCCGCGATCCGGTCGACGAGGGCGGCGTCGGACAGCAGCCACAGCGTCGTCAGGTGGTCCTCGCAGCGGATCAGCGGAGTGTCGGGGATGACATCGTCGTCAACGAGCTGCAGCACCCGGCGGGCCCAGCGGACGGAGTCGGCGGCCTGCGCGACCGGTACGGTCAGGCCGAGCGCGGCGCGGGTGCCGGCCAGCGCCGTACGGAGCATGTCGAGGCGGGCGGGGGTGAGGTCCCCGGGGACGAGCAGATGCGGCTGCGGGATGTCCAGGTCGGTGAGGACGTCCCGGTCGAGTGCCGCCTGGAGGTGTTCCGGCGCCGGATGGTGCAGGGCGACGAGGAAGCACGACCGGGGCAGCTCCCAGGCGGCGGCCTTGCACAGTTCCGAGATGGTCGTCCGGGGCAGCGGCGAGGCGGTCAGCAGGAAGTGGAGTAATTGTCTTCGTAACGCGGACTCCTCCGAGGCCGCCCGCTCCCGCACCTCCGCGTACCCCTCGCGGGTGATCGCCTCCAGCTCCTCGACGTAGGCGAAGAGGGCGTCGGCGAAGGCAAGAATCAGGGCGGGGGAGAGGCTGTACTGCCGTCCCAGGGTCTTGGCCCGGCGCAGTGCGATGCGGGCGCCGAGCCGGTAGGCGCCCTGCAGGACCTCCAGGTCGCGGCCCTCGTAGGCCTCCACCCTGCCGAATCTGCGCAGCAGTTCGTTGCGCGTCTCCGAGCTGCTGCCGGGGTTGTCGATCCGGTCCACGAAGGCGGTCAGGGCCTGCTCGACCCCCTGCCGGATCGCGTCCCCGTCCGGGCCGTTGAGCAGCCTGCCGTACACCGGGTAGCTGCGGGTGACCTCGATGCGTATCTCGTTCAGCAGCCCCGGGAGCAGCGGCCGCATGAAGGCCGCGAACTTCTTGGGCAGGGGGTCGAGCGGTTCACCGAGCACCGAAGGACGCGCGATGGAGGGCATGAGTATTCCCTTGCTCTGCGACATGTCCGGTGGGGTGGCCGGCCGGGCTCCGTTGCGCGTGGGGTGGAACCTGGCCGGTCCACCAGGCGTTCACCGGCTTGGCTAGCCGACGGTAAATCAACTTCATTGTGATGTACATCTCTTGGGGAGCAATCGTGCGCTTGTTGTGTGCGACTTTGGCCGTTACCTGACGGCGGAGTGCCAGTTCTCGGCCAGTACCCGGCCGGCGTCGGGGACGACGGTTCCGGGCGCGTTGAGGCCGGTGAGGTGGGTCTGCGTGTTGTCGAGGGTCAGGCTGTTGTTCCCGGCGGCGGAGGGCAGGCCGGTCTTCGCGTTGACCGCCGCGTTGATCAGGCCGACGTTCAGGCCGCAGCCGGTGGCGCCGGGCACCGCGAAGGTGCTGTCGTTCTGGGTGGCGCCGGTGAGGTTGATCCGGCTCATCTCGCCGGCCTCGTCCGGGGTGCCGTCACCCTGGAAGAAGGACATCCCGAAGTCCGGGAAGTTGCGGTTCTCCGGCCGCAGGACGATCGGCTTGGCGGCGGATCCGATGTAGCACTTGTCGCCGAGGAGCGGGTTCTCCAGGTGGATGCGGACCGGCAGGGCGACGATCGGCATGTCGGTGAGGACGCCCGCGGTCTGGTCGAAGGCGTAGGGCGCGCCGACGGACTCCATGGTCGCGGTGATCTTGTTGAGGCTGGAGTTCTCCAGCGACTCGCAGATGCCCGTGATCACGAAGATGTCGCTCGGACACATCAGGCCGAGCAGCCCGCCGGGCACGGAGGCGGGCTCGGCGACGAGCGCGCCGGAGGCCGGGGCGACGACCGCGCTGGTGCCGTCCGCGTTCTGCACGACGCCGATCTGCAGGTTGGTCCGGCCGGTGACCACCGTGGTGTTGCCCAGTTTGATGGAGCCGCTGGCGGAGGTGGAGACCACACACTGCGGGGTCTTCTCGACGCCGTCGGCGGTCAGCATCGCCGGGGCGTCGACGGGGCAGCGGGTGAAGGGGGCCCACTCGCCGTTCAGCGAGGGGTCGGCGGCCGTCGCCGTGCCCAGGGAGGCGAAGGCGCCGAGGGCGGTCAGCGCGGAGACGATGGCGAGCCGGGTGCGGGTGGAGGTCGGACGCATGGTGGTGGCCTTCCTTGGAAGTGGGCAGGTGGGCGGGGCGGGAGGGCTCAGCGCTCGGCGACGGGGATCTCGTAGGGCTGGAGGTCCTCCGTGCACTGGCCGGGGGTCTCGGGGGTCGGGAAGACGGGGGCGGCGATCGCGCACGTCTGGCCCTGGACCTGCTTGATGTGGTTGCCGGGGCCGGAGACGGAGGCGGTCAGCAGACGGTCGAGGTCCTCGCCGTCCGCCGTGCCGCAGCCGGTGAAGGCCGGGATGCTCGTCTCGCCGGACAGCGTGCCGCCGCTGAGCAGCAGGTAGCCGGTGGCCTCCTGGCCGATGAGCTGCTCGCCGCGGCCGTAGAGCACCAAGTGGTCACCGGGGTGGTTGGCCGGATCCGGGTCGGCGGAGGTCAGGGACGTCTCGGTCCGGCAGTCGGGGCCGACGTCCAGGGGCGTCCCGTTGACCTCCAGGTCGGTCACGTGCGCGACGAGCGGCGCCCGGACGTAGGTGTCCGTGACCGTGGTGAAGTCGGACAGTCGCAGCTTGATCCGCGAGTCGATCCGGATGGGCCCGGTCTGTTTCAGCACCATCGTGGCCTTGACCGGCGCGAAGTCGAAGGACAGGAAGGTGCTCGGGAACGGCGGTGTCTCCTTGCGCCCCTGGTAGTGGAAGTTCGCCCACGACACCGTGTCGAAGATGATGTGCTCCGGGTCGGGCGGACCGTCCACGGGGATGCCCTGCTCGATCAGCAGGCAGGAGGGCGGGAGGTAGGCGGCGCCCTTCATCTTGTTCACGTTGGCGTAGCCGGTGACGTAGGCGTTGAGCGACACGTCCGTGGGCGGGTGCTGCTCGTCGTAGCGGCACGGCGGTACGTCGTCGCGGTCCGGGGCGGCGCCGGGCGGGGTCTGAAGCACCTCGGGCGACCGGTCCCCCTGCCGCTCCTCCCGTCCGTGCCCCTGCGCCTCCCGGTCCGGGCTGCGGGAGGCCCCGTCCGGCCCGGACGGTGAACTGCCCGGGCTCGGAGAACCGTCCGCGCCGACCCGCACGGTGGCCAGCAGTCCCTGGTCGGGCGCGTCCTCCGCGAGGGCGCAGCCGACGGTGAGCGAGTCGGGTCCGGAGTCGGAGCCGGAGTCGGAGTCGGGGCCGGTGGCAGCGGACCGTGGGGCGGTCGGGTCCGCAGCGGCCGGGTCGGTGGAGGCCGCGCCCGCCGCCGCGTCGAGGGCCAGGTCGACGGCGAGGGTGCCCGCCGTGAACGTCAGATCTCCGTCGCCCCGGCCGGCCACCGAGGGGACGTCGCCCTTCGAGACCAGCGTCAGCGGCCCCGACCCGGGCAGCGCGACGGGCTCGGCGCCGCCCCGCCAGGTCGCCTTCGCCGTCGCCTCGTTCTGGGCCACGCGCACCTCGAGCCGGGTCGCCGCCCGCACCTGCGCCGCGCCCTGCCCGGTGAGGTCCGCGACGGCCTCCGCCGGGAGTTCGACGGTGGTGGTGACGCCGGACGGCGAGAAGGTCTCGCCCGCGTCGGCCCGTTCCGGGAATTCCGCCGAGATCCGCACGGTCGTGGGCAGTTGCCCCGACGGGAGGGTGCAGACATAGGGGAGTGCGACCTCGATCTCCTGGGTGCCCGAGGCGGAGGCCGTGGTCGGGATCAGGGCGGCGAGCACGACGAACGCGGCGATCGACGTGGTCCGGGCACGGAACCGGGGCGGCCGGGGTACGGCGGCTCGTTGGGCTTTCATGCGACTCCGCTCGGATGGCTCGGGCAGCGTGGGCGGTCGGGCGTGGTCGGGCGGTGGCGGATGGCTCGGGCCCGCGAACGCCCGGCCGGGGTGCCGGCCGGGCGGACGTGAGGGGCGGCGCCGGCCTACGGGTTGGAACCGACGATCGTCGGGATGGCGTTGGTGCTCTTGACCTTGACGGCGTAGTTGCCCTTGAAGGTCGGCTTGGTGGCCGTGGTGACCACGGAGCCGCAGTTGACCGGCGCAGGGCTGCTGCTGACCGACAGGTCGCCCACGGCGCTGTTGACCGCGAGCACGCCGGTGGAGTTGGTGTAGGTGGCCGAGGCCTTGCCCACCACCGTGAACTTGCAGGCACCGGCGGTCACCTGTGCCTTGACGTTGCCGACGTGGCCCTTGGTGACGCCCGTCGAGGCGTTGTAGTCCACCGCGACGACGTCCCACGGGGTGACCGAGGTGGTGGTGACGTTGCCCAGGACACTGGTACACGGCGCACCGGACGAGCCGAAGGTCATGGTGGTGATGTCGGCGACGTCCCCGGGGTTGCCGGTGGTGCTGTTCATCGAGCCCTCCGCCCCCGAGACCGTGCAGGTCATCGGGATCGTGGCGGTCAGCACGATGTTGCCGACGTTCGTGGCCTTGAACGCGGCCGGCGAGGGGGTGACGGTCCACACCGTGGAGGGCACCGCCGAGGACGGGCCGACGGCGAGGCCCAGCGCCGACGCGGCCGCGCAGACCACGATGGCCGACCTTCTCGTGTTCTTCTTCATGGCTCGGGACTCTCCTTGAGGGTTGACCGGCGAAGACGGGCCTGACGTTACTCGCGGGAAACTTAGCCGAACAATGCGGTAGTCCATGATTCTTTTAAAAGTGGGACCACCTGTTTCGGGGGTGAGTGATCCGCGCTTCTCGATGCTCACGTGGCGCCAAGTCGGGGAAATGTGAACGGCGTCCGGACTGTTCACAGCGGTGTCGCTCCCATCGGGCCCCGATGCTCACCGGCCGACAAGTTTCCGAGCGGTTTTTGTGTCCTGCCTGACAGGTTCCGGATGGCCGAAGTCGGCATCCCGGAAAACTCCGATTCCGGTGTTGCCCGCCGAGGTTACTCGGCCGTAACGTGCCGGTGTGGTGCTCGGTTCCAGGTCGGTGGCCCCCGTCGGCCGGAGCCATGACGGACTCTTTTCGGCCCTCCCTCCATCGGGTCCGGGTGTCCGTCGGCAGGGTCCCGCGGGGCCACACCCCCCGGAACCGCGCGACCCTGCCCTGTCTCCCCGGAGACAAGTGCGGGGCCGCCGTGTTGTCTGCGCGGTGACAAGTTCGCCCCGGCGGCCGGAGATCCGGTGCCGACCCGTTGTCAGTGCGCTCCGTGCCGAATTAACGTGCGCCCGCAGCGCGTATCCGATTGACGTCCGCTGGAGGTGATATGGGAATCGAAGTAGTGGTCGAGGGTCTGACCAAGTCCTTCGGTAAGCAGAGCATCTGGCGGGACGTATCACTCACTCTTCCGGCCGGCGAGGTCAGTGTGATGCTGGGCCCGTCCGGAACTGGTAAGACCGTTTTCCTGAAGTCGCTCATAGGGCTGCTCAAACCCGAGAAGGGCCGTGTCCTCATCAACGGAGTGGACATGGTGAACAGTCCTGAAAGAGACGTCTACGAGACCCGGAAACTCTTCGGTCTCATGTTCCAGGACGGCGCCCTCTTCGGGTCCATGTCCCTTTTCGACAACATCGCCTTCCCGCTGCGGGAACACACCCGGAAGAAGGAGTCCGAGATCCGCCGCATCGTCATGGAGCGGATCGAGGTCGTCGGGCTGCTGGGCGCGGAGGGAAAGCTCCCAGGCGAGATCAGCGGCGGCATGCGCAAGCGGGCCGGGCTGGCCCGCGCGCTCGTCCTCGACCCGCAGATCATCCTGTGCGACGAACCGGACTCCGGGCTCGACCCGGTCCGCACCGCCTACGTCTCCCAGCTGCTGATCGACCTGAACGCGCAGCTCGACGCGACGATGCTGATCGTCACCCACAACCTCGACATCGCCGCCACCGTCCCCGACAACATGGGGATGCTCTTCCTGCGCGAGCTGGTCACCTTCGGCCCGCGCGAGGTGCTGCTCACCAGCGACGAGCCGGTCGTGTCCCAGTTCCTCGGCGGCCGGCGCGAGGGCCCCATCGGGATGTCCGAGGAGAAGGACGCGGCCACGCTCGCCGCCGAGGCGGGTGCCGCCTCCGCCGTCCCCGCCGCGCCCCGGGTGATCGTCCCGCAGCTGGAACCGTCGCCCGGCCTGCCGCCGCGCAAGGCCGTCGCCCGACGACGTCAGCGTGTCATGGGCATGATCGACACGCTGCCGCCCGCCGCGCGGTCCGCCATCCGGGAGACCTACGCGAAGGACTCCGAGGCGGCCACCCTGCCGATGCCCGCCGCCGGGAGCGGCGCGTGATCACCGGCGCGCTGCGGCAGACCGGCCGGCTCTTCGCGCTCGCCGCCGAGGTCGTCCGGGCCGTCTTCCGACGGCCCTTCCAGTTCCGTGAGTTCGTCGAACAGTTCTGGTTCGTCGCGAGCGTGACCATCCTGCCCGCCGCCCTCGTGTCGATCCCCTTCGGCGCCGTCATCGCCCTCCAGGTCGGCTCACTGACCGAGCAGCTGGGAGCCCAGTCGTTCACCGGGGGCGCCAGCGTCCTCGCCGTCGTCCAGCAGGCGAGCCCGCTCATCGTGGCCCTGCTGATCGCCGGCGCCGGCGGCTCGGCCATCTGCGCCGACCTCGGCTCCCGCAAGATCCGCGAGGAACTCGACGCCATGGAGGTCATGGGCGTCTCGCCGGTGCAGCGACTCGTGGTGCCCCGGGTCCTGGCCGCCATGGGCGTGGCGGTCCTGCTCAACGGCCTGGTCTCCGTGGTCGGCATCCTCGGCGGCTACTTCTTCAACGTCGTCATGCAGGGCGGCACCCCCGGCGCCTACCTCTCCAGCTTCTCCGCCCTCGCCCAGCTGCCCGACCTGTACGTCAGCGAACTCAAGGCGCTGGTCTTCGGGTTCATCGCGGGCATCGTCGCCGCCTACCGCGGCCTCAACCCGCGCGGCGGCCCCAAGGGCGTCGGCGACGCCGTCAACCAGTCCGTCGTCATCACCTTCCTCCTGCTCTTCTTCGTCAACATGGTGATGACGGCCGTCTACCTCCAGATCGTCCCGCCGAAGGGAGGCTGACCGATGGCCTCCCCGCTCGTCTGGCTCGACCGGTCCGGCGACCAACTGCTCTTCTACGTACGGGCCCTGCTGTGGATACCGCGGACCCTGCGCCGCTACCTCAAGGAGGTGCAGCGCCTCCTCGCCGAGGTGGCCTTCGGCTCCGGCGGCCTCGGCGTCATCGGCGGCACCATCGGCGTGATGATCGCGATGACGCTCTTCACCGGGACCGTCGTCGGACTCCAGGGCTACGCGGCCCTCGACCAGATCGGCACCGCCGCGTTCACCGGCTTCGTCTCCGCCTACTTCAACACCCGCGAGATCGCCCCCCTCGTCGCCGGACTCGCCCTCTCCGCGACCGTCGGGGCCGGCTTCACCGCCCAGCTCGGCGCGATGCGCATCAACGAGGAGGTCGACGCCCTGGAGGGCATGGGCATCCGCTCCATGCCCTACCTGGTCACCACCCGCATCATCGCCGGCGTGGTCGCCATCGTCCCGCTCTACGCGATCGGGCTGCTCTCCTCCTACCTCGCCTCCCGCTACGTGACCGTCCTCTTCAACGGGCAGTCGCGCGGGACGTACGACCACTACTTCAACCTCTTCCTCTCCCCGACGGACGTGCTGCTCTCCGTACTGAAGGTGCTGATCTTCAGCGTGATGGTGATCGTCGCCCACTGCTACTACGGCTACCGCGCGTCGGGCGGCCCGGCCGGCGTCGGCGTCGCCGTCGGCCGGTCCGTGCGCAACGCCATCGTGCTGATCAGCGTCACCGACTTCTTCCTGTCGCTGGCCCTGTGGGGCGCGACCACGACCGTGAAGGTGGCGGGGTGAGATGAGCGGACCGCGGGGAAAGACGCTGGGCCACCGGTTCGCCGGGGTGGTGTTCCTGCTGGTGCCCGCCCTGCTGATCTGGCTGGCCGTCGCCGTCTACGACAAGGAGTTCACCGAGTCCGACCCGGTGGTCGTGGAGACCGGCAGCGCGGGCAACCAGATGCACCCGGGCGCCGAGGTGAAACTGCGCGGCGTCGTCGTCGGCGAGGTCCGCGACATCGACGCCGACGGTGCCGGGGCCCGGCTCACCCTCGCCATGAAACCCGGCTCGCTGGACCGCGTACCGTCCGACGTGCGCGCGCAGATGCTGCCGACCACCCTGTTCGGCGAGCGGTTCGTGGCCCTCGTCCCGCCACAGAACCCCTCTCCCGAACCACTGGCCGCCGGAGCCGTCGTCCCCCAGGACCGCTCCGCCAACGCCATCGAGCTCCAGCAGGTGCTCGACGACGTCCTGCCGATGCTCACCGCCGTGCAGCCGCAGAAGCTCGCCGCCACCCTGTCGGCCGTCTCCCAGGCCCTGGAAGGGCGTGGCGAGCGGCTCGGCGAGACGCTGAGCCTGCTGGACGACCACCTGGCGGAGTTCAACCCCAACCTGCCCGCGCTCAACCGCGACCTCAAGGAACTCGTGAAGGTCAGCCACGTCTACGCGGACGCCGCGCCCGACATCATCACCGCGCTCACCGACTTCACCACCACCAGCGGCACCCTCGCCGAGCAGGAGGCCGAACTCGCCGCCACCCTCGGCGCCACCACCCGGACCTCCGAGGACGTGACCGCCTTCCTGCGCAAGAACCAGGACAACATCATCCGGCTGAGCGCCACGAGCAGGCCGACCCTGGAACTGCTCGCCGAGTACTCCTCGGCGTTCCCCTGCACCCTGCGCACCCTCGCGGAGTTCGTCCCGGCCATGGACAAGGCGCTCGGCAAGGGCACGGACCGGCCCGGCATCCACGTCGACGTCACCACCGTCCCCTCGCGCGGCGCCTACCGCCCCGGCCGCGACACCCCGGTGTACGACTCCGGCGGCGGCCCCCGCTGCCCCTCCGTGCCGTACGTCGGCGCACTGCCCCGGCCCACCGCGCGGACCGCGTCCACCGCGGCGGACCAGGACCTCGGGCCCGCCAACTCCCCGTCCGAGAACGACCTCGTCAACGAACTCCTCGCCCCCGCCGCCGGCGAGAGCCCCGAAGACCTGCCCGACTGGAGCAGCCTGCTCGTCGGCCCCGTCTACCGCGGTACGGAGGTGACGCTCCGATGACCGGTGCCGACAGCGCGCACACCCGGCGCCGCCCGCTGACCGGGCCGCTGCTCAAGTCCCTCGTCTTCGTGGTGGTCACCGCCCTCGCCACGACCGTGCTCGGCCTCGGCGTCGCCGGCGGCGGGGCCGGCTCCGACTCCGGCGCCCGGACCTACCAGGCCCTGTTCACCGACGTCACCGGGCTCATGGACGGCGACAGCGTGCGTATCTCCGGCGTGCCGGTCGGCGAGGTGACCGACGTACGCGTCGTGCAGCGGCGCACCGCGCAGGTCACCTTCACCGTCCGCGAGGACCGCGCGCTGCCCCGCTCGACCACCGCCGCCGTGAAGTACCTCAACATGGTCGGCCAGCGCTACGTCGCCCTCGGCCGCGGCAGCGGCGACCTCACCGGCACCCTCCCGGAGGGCGGCACGGTCCCGCTCGACCGCACCACGCCCGCGCTCGACCTGACCCTGCTCTTCAACGGCTTCAAGCCGCTGTTCGAGGGGCTCTCCCCGAAGGACGTCAACGAACTCGCCGGGTCGATCGTGCAGGTGCTCCAGGGCGAAGGCGCCACCGTCGACAGCCTGATCCGCCACATCGGCTCCCTCGGGACGACCGTCGCCGCCAAGGACAAGGTGATCGGCCAGGTCGTCACGAACCTCACCACCGTCCTGGACACCCTCAACGACCGCGAGGACAGCTTCGACGACCTCGTCGTCACCCTCCAGCAACTCGTCACCGGCTTCAACGAGGACCGCAAACCCCTGGGCAAGGCCGTCACGGCCATGGGCGAACTCACCACGGTCACCGCCGGCCTCCTCGAGGACGGCCGGGAACCCCTCAAGAAGGACATCCGCGAACTCGGCCGGCTCTCGGCCAACCTCGGCGAGCACACCCCGCAGATCGAGGACTTCCTCGAACGGACCCCCGCCAAGATGACCGCCCTGACGCGCCTGTCCTCCTACGGATCGTGGTTCAACCTCTACCTCTGCGAGGCCCGCGTGAGCGGAGTGACCACCTCCGACGGCTCCGAACCGCCGACCGGTATCGCGATCACCGAATCGAGGTGCCGCGGATGAGACGCCCGCACCTCAAGCCCGTCAAGGAACGCGACCCCGTCGGCGTCGGCATCGTCGGACTGCTCGTCCTCGCCGTGATCGCCGTCCTCGTCTACCACGTGGACCGGCTGCCGCTCGGCGGCTCCACCTCCTACAGCGCCGACTTCTCCGAGGCCGCGGGCCTGGACGAGGGCGACGAGGTGCGCATCGCCGGCGTCAAGGTCGGCAAGGTCACCGGCGTCGCCCTCGACGGGCCCAAGGTGAAGGTCACCTTCGACGTCGAGGACGCCTGGCTCGGTGACCGGACCACGGCCGCCATCGCCATCAAGACCGTCCTCGGCGACAAGTACCTGGCGCTCGACCCGCTCGGCGCCGCCCGCCAGGACCCCGGCAGCCGCATCCCGCTGACCCGCACCACCTCCCCGTACGACGTGACCCAGGCGTTCCAGGACCTCAGCGGCACCGTCGACGACATCGACACCCGCAAGCTCGCGGAGAGCTTCGAGACCATCTCCGACACCTTCGCCGACTCCCCGCCCCACGTCCGCAAGGCCGCCACCGGCCTGTCCGACCTGTCCCGCTCCGTCTCCAAGCGCGACTCGGAACTGTCCGAACTCCTCAAGGGCAGCGCCGAGTTCACCAAGACCCTGGAGAACAAGAAGTCCAGCTTCGAGACCCTCATCGAGGACGGCGGCCCGCTCCTCGGCGAACTGCGGGACCGGCGCGCCGCCATCAGCGCCCTGCTCAAGGGCAGCCAGGACCTCGGCATCGAACTCGGCGGCCTCGTCAAGGACAACGAGAAGCAGCTCGGCCCGACCCTCAAGGCGCTCGGCCGCGTCACAGCTGTCCTGGAGAAGAACAACACCCAGCTCGGCAAGACCCTCGCACTGGTCGGTCCGTACTACCGCCTGGTCGGCAACACCCTCGGCAACGGCCGCTGGTTCGACAGCTACCTGTGCGGCGTGGTGCCCCGCGCCTACCTGCCCGAGACCTCCCAGCCCGAGACCGGATGCCTGCCGCCGAAACAGCCGGCCGCGGCCCAGGGGAGCGGTGAGTGATGAACCGACGCCGGAAGATCCTCACCGGTCTGCTCGCCCTCGCGGTGCTCGCGGCCGCCGGACTGGTCACCGCCCGCGCCCTCGAAGCCGGCGGCACCCGCCTCACCGCCTACTTCGACCGCGCCATCGGCGTCTACGCCGGATCCGACCTGCGCGTCCTCGGCGTCCGGGTCGGCGAGGTGGAGTCGGTGCGGCCGCAGGGCACCACGGTCCGTGTCGGCCTCCGCCTGGACGAGGGGGTGCGGGTCCCCAAGGGCGCGCGGGCCGTCGTCGTCGCACCGAGCGTCGTCTCCGACCGCTACGTCCAGCTCACCCCCGCCTACGCCACGGGCCCCGCCCTCGCCGACGGCGCCGTCCTGCCCGCCTCCCGCAACCACGTCCCCGTCGAGATCGACCAGATCTACGACTCCATCACCGAACTCGGCGACGCCCTCGGCCCGGACGGCGCCAACTCCGAGGGAGCCCTGTCCGACCTGCTGCGCACCGGCGCCGCCAACCTCGACGGCAACGGCGAGGCCATCGGCACCGGCGTCGAGGAGTTCGGCAAGGCGGCCAAGACCCTCGACGGCAGCAGCGGCGACCTGTTCAAGACGCTCAGCAGTCTCCAGACCTTCACCACCATGCTGAAGGACAAGGACACCGACGTGCGCACCGCCCAGGAACGCCTGGACGAGGTCGTCGGCTTCTTCGCCGACAACAAGGACGACCTCACCGGCGCGCTGGAGGAACTCGGCAAGGCCCTCGGCCAGGTCAAGACCTTCATCGAGGACAACCGGGGCGAGCTGAAGAAGAACGTCGACCGGCTCGTCCCCCTCACCCGGACCCTGGTCGAGCAACGGGCCTCGCTGGCCGAGGCGCTGGACGTGGCCCCCCTGGCCGCGGGCAACGTCGTGAACGCCTACAACCCCGACACCCGCACCCTCGACGGCCGCGCCAACCTCAACGAGATCAGCATCGGCGGCCCCCTGCTGCCGCTTCCCGTGACGGGCGCGACCGGTGAGCCGGAGAGCGACGGGACGAAGGGAGACGGCCGATGAAGCGCGGCACCCTCACCGCCGGCCGGGCCGCCGGACTGACCGCGGGCGGCCTGATCGCCCTCGGCCTCGGCTTCGCCCTGGCGGTCGGCGGGATCACGGTCGTCCCCCGCGGCTTCGGCGGCCTCGACGACCTGCCGCTGCCCGGCGGCGCCGACCTCGGCGACCACCCCCGCACCGTCACCGCGGAACTCCAGGACGTGCTCAGCCTGGTCCCGCACTCCGCGGTGCGCGTCAACGACGTCGCCGTCGGCCGGGTCACCGGCATCGAACTCGGCGAGGACGACTGGTCGGCCCGCGTCACCATGGAGATTAACGGCGAGGTGCGGCTGCCCGCCGACAGCACCGCGCGGCTCGAACAGTCCAGCCTGCTGGGAGAGAAGTACATCCAGCTCGTCGCACCCGCCAAGGAGACCGGAGCCGGCCCGCTCAAGGACGGAAGCGTCATCCCGCTGGCCCGCACCGGGCGCAACACCGAGGTCGAGGAGGTGTTCGGCGCGCTGTCCCTGCTGCTCAACGGCGGCGGCGTCAGCCAGCTCAAGACCATCACCCGGGAACTGGGCGCGGCGCTCGGCGGCCGCGAACCCGAGGTCCGCTCCATGCTCAAGCGGGTCAACACCCTGGTCGGCGACCTCGACGACCACCGGGGCGACATCACCGACGCCCTCGACGCCGTCAACCGGCTCTCCTCCACCCTCGCCACCCGCAAGGAGGACGTCGGCACCGTCCTCACCGGCCTCTCGCCCGGCCTGAAGACGCTGGAGAAGCAGCGCGGCTCCCTGCTGACCATGCTGCGCTCCCTCGACACGCTCTCCGGCGTCGCCGTCTCCACGATCAACGCGAGCAAGGACGACATGATCGCCGACCTCAAGGCCGTCGCGCCGACGCTGAAGGCGCTCGCCGACGCGGGCACGGACCTGCCCGACTCGCTCCAGGTGCTGCTCACCTACCCGTTCACCGACGAGGTGCTGCGCGGCGTGAAGGGCGACTACCTCAACACCTACCTGAGCATGGTCGCCGTCCCCGGCACCCAGGTCATCCCGCCCATCGTGCCCGAGGGCACACCGGCGAAGGAGAAGAAGCGCTCCTCCGCGCCGGCGGAGCGGCGGTCCTCCTCACCCCTGCCGCTGCCCTCCGTGACCGAGCCCGGAGGTGAGCGCGGGTGATCACCCTCGCCGTACGGCTGAAGAACCTCGCCTTCCTGCTCGTCGCCGTCCTCGCCCTCTCCTACCTCGGCATCCGCTACGCCGATCTCGGCCGGTACGTGGGCGTCGCCGACTACTACACCGTCGATGTGCAACTCCCGCGCACCGGGGGGCTGTTCACCCACTCCGACGTCACCTACCGGGGCGTCTCGGTGGGCCGCGTCGGCCCGATCGACCTCACCGCCGACGGCGTCGTCGCCGAACTGCGCATCAAGAAGTCGGCGCCCCGCATCCCCGCCGACACCAAGGCCGTGGTCGCCGGGCTCTCCGCCGTGGGCGAGCAGTACATCGACCTGCGGCCCGAGAGCGACGGCTCCCCCTACCTGGCCGACGGCGCCCGCGTCGAACAGGCCGACACCCGGGTGCCCGCACCCGTCACCGACGTCCTCACCAGCGTCGACGACCTCGTGGGCTCCGTCCCCCTGGAGGATCTGCGCACGGTCGTGGACGAGTTCGGCAAGGCGTTCGAGGGGCACGGCGACGACCTCCAGGTGCTGCTCGACAGCGGCAGCGACTTCGTGGAGGCCGCCGACCGGGCCCTGCCGTCCACCACGCTGCTCATCAACGACGGCGAGACCGTCCTGCGCACCCAGGCCGAGGAGGCCGAGGCCATCCGCGGCTTCGCCGTCGGGGCCGAGGAACTGGCCGCCGCCCTCAAGGGTTCGGACGCCGACCTGCGGCGGCTCCTCGCGGTCACCCCCGAGGCCGCCACCCAGGTCAGCGGCCTGCTGCGGGACCTGGACCCGAGCCTGGGCGTCGTCCTCGCCAACCTCCTCACCACCTCCGAGGTCGCCGTCACCCGGCAGCGCGGCATCGAGGAACTCCTCGTGAAGTACCCGGCGGCCGTCTCCGCCGGTGCCACCGCCGTCGACGGAGGGAAGCTGAACCTCGGCATGGCCGTCACCTTCTTCGCGCCCCTGCCCTGCACCGACGGATACGGCGGCACGCGCTACCGCAACGGCCTCGACCTCGGTACCGCGCCCGCCCTCAACACCGACGCGGCCTGCACCGCCCCGGCCTCCAGCGGGTCCAACGTACGCGGCTCGGGGAACGCCCCGAAGGGAGGCGCGGTACCGGAACCGGCCCGGCCCGGTTCCCTGCCCTCGGGCGGTGCCGGCACCACGGGCAGCGGCGGCGGCGCGGCACTCCCCGGCGCCCTCGCCCTGCCCGGACAGAGCGGCGAGGCCCCTTCCGGCCTGTCCGCGCTCCTCGCCCCGGCCACCGGCGGTGCGCGGTGAGGCGGGCGCGGATCCTCACCGGGGCGGCGCTCGCCCTGGCCCTCGGCGTCTGCACCACCGGTGCCTGGACGTACGCCCAGGCACGCACCGACGACTCGCTCGCGTACGGCCGGGAGCGGGACGAGGCGCTCGCCGACGGCCGTGAGGGCATCGCCGTACTCACCACGCTCGACGCCTCCACCCGGCAGCGCGCGGAGCGGAGCATCCGGGAATGGCGCGCCGTCTCCACCGGGCCGCTGCGCGCGGAACTCGGCGACACCGAGCCTGCCGCGGGCTCCTCGGCGCGGGCCACGGTCACCGAGGCCGCCGTCACCGCGCTCGACACCCGGTCCGGCACGGCCAAGCTCATCGCCACGGTCCGCGTCGAGGTCACGCCCGCCACGACGAAGAAGCCGGCCACCGACCGCAAGCGCCTGGAGGCGGTCCTGGCCCGCACCGGCGAGGGGGAGTGGAAGGTGCGAGCGCTGAGCGCCGTACCGGTCGAGGGGGAGAAGGAGGGAGAGGAGCGATGACGACGGAGCCCGTCCTCGAGACCGCCCCGGCCCAGGCGCCCGGCGACGACCCCGCCGGCCGCCCGCCGAGCGGACGCCTGCGGCGCGCCGTGCCGGCCGCCACCGCCGCCGTCCTCGTCCTCGGCGGCTGCGGCTTCTTCTACGCGGCCCACCAGGTGAGGTCGGCCGCACCCGCCCGCAACCACGCGCTCACCGACACCGAGGCCACCACCCGCGTCGCCGGCGACGTGGGCAACGCCCTCGCCCGGATCTTCTCCTACACACCGGACGGCACGGAGGCCGCCGAGCGCACCGCACGCATCGTCCTCGACGGCCGCGCCGCCCGGCAGTACGAAACCCTCTTCGCCCGGGTCCGCGACGACCTCACCGAACAGCGGGTCACCCTGAGCACCCGGGCCGTCCGCACCGGAGTGATCGAACTCGACGGCGACGAGGCCCGCCTGCTGGTCTTCCTCGACCAGACCTCGCACCGCGGAAGCGACAAGGACGAGGCCAAGGCCAAGGACGAGGCCAAGGACGCGACCACCACCGCCGCGGCCCAGCTCACGGTCACCGCACGGCTCCAGGACGACCGTTGGCGGATCGTCGACCTCAAGGCCCGCTGAACATGCGGCAGACGGGAGTACCCATGAATCGCGCGGCCCGCGTCCGCACCGCACTCCGCCTCCGGCCGCTGCCGGCCCTGGCCCTCGCGCTCACCCTCGTCGCGGGCGGCTTCGCGGCGTGGACGGGCCAGGACTGGTACGGGGCGGCCCACGACGAGCAGGCCGCCTACGCCGAGCAGCGGGACGCGGCGCTCAGCGCCGGGGAGCAGGCCGTGCAGAACCTCAACACCCTCGACCACCGCGAGCTGCAGCGGGGCCTGGACCTCTGGGAGTCCTCGACCACCGGCGAGCTGCACGAACAACTAGCCTCGGGCCGGGCGGAGTTCGCCGACCAGGTGAGGGAGGCGAAGACGGTCAGCACGGCCCGGGTGCTCTCGGGTGCCGTCACCGAACTCGACGACCGCGCCGGCCGTGCGCGGGTGCTGGTCGCCCTGCGGGTCACCGTCAAGGCGTCCGACGGATCGAAGTCGGACAAGGACAGCCGCATGCTCGGCGAACTCACCCGGACCGACGGCCGGTGGAAGCTGAGCGCCCTGGGCCAGGCACCCGTGGGCGGCGCACCGGCCGGCTGACCGGTCCCGTACCCGCAGAAGCCGGCCGCAGCGAGGAGGACTCCGCACATGTCGACGACCCGTCACCACATCAACCGCCAGCGGCGCCGCCAGGCCCGCGAGACCCGGCCCGCCTCCGGTGGCACGGCCGTCCTGACGTCCCCGGAGGCCGCCGAAGCGCCGCCGCCGTCCGCCGCACGGAAGCCGAGGCCGGGGCCGCAGCCGAGGCCGGCCACCGCCGAGGCCGAGCGGGCGAAGACCACTGCGCCCGGACGGCGGCGGCCCCTGGGCCTCGTACTCCTCTGCGCGCTGACCGTGCTCCTCGGCGTCTTCGCGGGCTGGGCGCACGCGGAGGCCGGGGCGCTCCGGGACGAGCCCGCGCGCGGCAACACCGCGCTGACCGACCTCGCCCGCACCAGCGAGATCAAGGGACAGACGACCAAGGCCGTCGACCGGCTCTTCTCCTACGACCACGCCGACGCCGGCGCCCTCGACAAGGCGGCCCGGGACCTCCTGACGGGCAAGGCCGTCGCTCAGCACCGGGAGCTGCTCGCCGACGTCCGCGAACGGGCCGACCGGCAGAAAGCGGTGATCACCACGACGGTCACCGAGAGCGCGGTGGAACGGATCGACGGCGACCGGGCCCGGGTCCTCGTCTACGCCGACCAGAGCAGTGTCGCCACCACCGGCACCAAGGCGGGCGAGAAGGGCGGCCAGGGGAAGGACGCCGCCGAGGACCAGGGCGTGTACGCGGCGGCCATGCTCGCCGTCGACGTCGTGCACCGCGACGGACGCTGGCTGGTCTCCGCCCTCGACACCTTCGGCCGCTGAGGCCACCCCCCACATCGTCTCCGACGGATCCGACAGGAGTGACGACCATGTCCGTACGCCGTGCCCGGCACCGGTACGCCGGCCGGAGCCGCAGGAGACTGCGCACCACCGCTCTCGCCGTGGCGGCCATGGCCGCCCTCACCGCCTCCCAGGCCCCCGGACTCACCGGGGACGCGAAGGACACCCCCACCGGACCGGCCGCCGACGACCTGAACCTCTCGCCGCCGGGCGGCCCGTTCGCCGCCCTCGCGCCACCCGGTGACGGCTCCTACCACACCGAACTCCCGCCCCTGGCGGCACGGAACGGCACACCCGCCCTCGCGCCGGTCCTCGGGCGGGAGGTCCGCGCCCAGTCCGGCATCCCCGCCACCGTGCTGCGCGCCTACCGCGCCGCCGAGGCCGCCGTCGGCAGGACGGACCCCGGCTGCCGGCTGCCCTGGGAACTGCTCGCGGCGATCGGCAAGGTCGAGTCCGGCCAGGCGCGCGGTGGGGCGGTCGACCGGAAGGGCACGACGCTGAGCCGCATCACCGGGCCGCCGTTGAACGGCCGGGGTTTCGCCCTGATCCGGGACACGGACGGGGGCGCCCACGACGGCGACACGGTCTACGACCGGGCGGTGGGCCCGATGCAGTTCCTGCCCTCCACCTGGGCCCGTTGGGGCGCCGACGGCAACGGCGACGGCCGCGCCGACCCGAACAACATCTTCGACGCGGCCCTGGCGGCCGGGCACTACCTGTGCGCGGGCGACCGGGACCTGGGCCGGGCGGCGGACCTGGACCGGGCGGTCCTGAGCTACAACAACTCCCGGGCCTACGTCGAACTGGTGCGGTACTGGCTGGAGTTCTACAGCCGGGGCGTCCACACCGTGCCGGACGGCAAGGGCGTCGTCCCGAAGAGCCCCGGCGCGGGAGGAGACACCCCCGCGACCGAGCCCGTCGAGGGCGGGGGCAAGGACCCCGTGGGCCGGGAGGACGGCATCGACATCGGCCCGGACCCGACGACCACACCGTCGAGGCCGGCCCCCTCGCCCTCGCGCCCGGTACCGACGAAGAGCCAGGACCCCTCCACCCCGACGGCGCCCCCGACGAGCCAGGAGCCCTCCGACCCGTCCACGGAGCCGCCCACCGAGAGCCCCACCGGGTCACCTTCGCCGGACCCGACCGACCCGGGCCCGTCGCCCACCCCGACGGACGACTGCTCCCCGGAACCGGGAACCCCGACGCCCGACCCCAGCGCCTCCCCGGACGGCACGGCCTGCCCGAGCCCTTCGCCGACCGCGACGGAGTAGGCAGGGCCACGGCCGCCGCGCCCCCGGAGCCCGGCGCTCAGCCCGCCCGGCCCATCCCGGCGGCGTTCGGCCAGCCCGTCGCCGGGACCGACTCCAGTCCGTTGGTGCCCCTGACCTGGGCGGCCGTGAGGCCACCGTGGGCGGGGACGCCGGGCGGGGTGGGACCCGTGGGCGGGTAGGGTGCCGCGGCCGCCGCCGGGGCGGGCGCGGGCATCGGCATGGGCGCCGGCGCCGGCATGGGCTGGGGGACCGGTGCCGGCTGGGGGACCGGCACCGGCCCGGGGTACGGCGCCGGCTGGGGGACCGGCGCCGGGGGCGGGACCTGCGGGGGCACCGCGGCGGGGAGCGGGATGCCGGTGCCGGCGGCCGGAGCGTCGGCGAACCCCGGGGCACCGGCACCGGCGGCCTGGGCGGCGATCGCCCGCATGCCGGCCCCGTTGGTCTGGGTCATCAGGCGGTCCACCGCCGCCGTGCCCGAGCTGTAGCCGGTCCCGGTGGCCGGCTCGGGCACGGCGGCTCCCCTCCTGGACCCGTAGAGCACCTGTTCCAGGCCGGACACCAGGCGACGTACGTCCACCTGGGGGCGCACCACGAGACGCAGGAAGCGGCTGGACGAACCGATCTTGTTGCCGCACTCGCGGACCAGGACACGGTGCTCGGTGAGCATGCGGTCCCGGACGACGGTGCCCTCCGCGCCCACCGGGAGGCGCACGAAGAGGAAGTTGCCCTGGGAGGGGTAGACGGTCAGTCCGGGCAGCGCGGACAGCTGGCCGGCCATCTCCAGCCGGTCGCGGCGGACCTGGTGCAGGCTCTGCGCGTACTCGGCGCCGTGGTCGCGGAGCATGAACACCACGTGCTCCGCGAAGGAGTTGAGGTTCCACTTGGGGAGCATGGCGCGCACCCGGCCCGCGAGCGCCGGGTTGGCGACCAGGTAGCCGAAGCGGATGCCGTGCAGGCCGAAGTTCTTGCCGAGGCTGCGCAGCACGACGACGTTGGGCCGCAGCATCGCCTCCTGGACCACGCTGGGTTCCGCCTCCGCGTCGGCGAACTCCAGGAACGACTCGTCGACGACGACCAGGTCCCGGTCCGCCATCGCGTCCATGAACTGCACCAGCGCCTGCTTGTGCAGATAGCCGCCGTCGGGGTTGTTGGGGTTGCAGACGACGGCGACCCGGGTGCCGCGGGCCCGGATGAACTCGGCGTACCGGGCGAGGTCGAGGGCGAAGCCGCTGGACTCCTGGAGCGGGAACATGTCGACCCGCTTGCCGGTCTCCATGGGCTGGTCGGTCCAGCGGCCGAAGGTGGGGACGGGGACGGCGAGGGACTCCCGCACCAGCAGGTGGTCGATCCAGGTGATCAGCTCCGTGGAGCCGTTGCCCATCGCCACGCACTGCGGCGGAAGCTGGAGCAGGCTGCACAGCTCGGCGGTGATGGTGTCGGCGCTGCTCGGGTAGTACGTGATGATGTCCCGCAGCCGGCCGGCCATCTCGTCGAACATCGCCGGGGTGGGGAAGTACGGATTGCACGGAATGCAGAAGTCCACCGGGCCGGCGCCCGCCTCGTCCCCGCCTTCCCGCGTCAGCGCAGCCATCGACGGGCTGTGCGCCGCGGTGCTGCGGAACAGCGAGGTGACGTTGCCGGACAAAGGGACCTCCGTAGGTGGGCGGCCCGCGCGGGGAGGGTGCGGGCCGCCCTTACATACGGAGGCGGGAGGGGCGTCGTTCAACGCGTGTGAAGAAAGTGTGCCCGCCCGGCCTCAGGCGTCGAACGAGTGCACCGTCGACGTCCGGTACGTCTGTCCGGGCCGCAGCACCGTCGACGGGAACGACGGCTGGTTCGGCGAGTCCGGGAAGTGCTGCGTCTCCAGGCACAGGGCGTCGCCCTGGCGGTAGAGCGCGCCGCCGGTCCCGGTCAGGGTGCCGTCCAGGAAGTTGCCCGAGTAGAACTGGAGGCCGGGCTGGTCGGTGGCGATGCGCAGGGTGCGGCCCGAGACGGGGTCGCGCAGGGTGGCGACGTGCTCGGGGCGGTCGGTGACGCCCTTGTCCAGCACCCAGTTGTGGTCGAAGCCCTTGGCCGTGACCAGCTGCGGGTGGTCGTCCCGGATGTCCCGGCCCACGGGCTTGCCCCGGCGGAAGTCGAAGGGCGTCCCGGACACCCGGGCCAGTTCGCCGGTCGGGATCAGGCCCGCGTCGGTGGGCGTGTAGCGGGAGGCGGCGATCGACAGCTCGTGGCCCTCGACCGTGCCGCTGCCCTCACCGGCCAGGTTCCAGTAGACGTGGCTGGTGAGGTTGACGACGGTGGCCCGGTCGGTGGTGGCCGCGTAGTCGACACGCCAGTCCCCGCGCCGGGTGAGCGTGTACGTCACCCGCGCCCGGAGCGTGCCCGGGTAGCCCATCTCGCCGTCGACGCCGGTGTAGTGCAGGACCAGGCCGACGTCGGGGCCGTCGGTGAACGGCTCGACGTCCCACACCCGCTTGTCGAAGCCTCGCGCGCCGCCGTGCAGGCTGTGCTCGCCGTCGTTGACGGAGAGGTGGTACTCCTTGCCGTCCAGGGTGAAGCGGCCCTTGTCGATGCGGTTGCCGTAACGGCCGATCAGGGCACCGAAGTAGGGGCTGGAAGCCACGTAGTCGTCGAGGTTGCCGAAGCCCAGCGAGACGTTCGCGTGGCGGCCCCGGCGGTCCGGGATCTCCAGCGACTGCACGGCTCCGCCGTAGGAGAGCACCTTCATCCGCGTGCCGCCGTTCTCCAGCGACCAGCGGTACACCTTCGTCCCGTCGGCGAGTCTGCCGAAGAGTTCCTTCACCGGCTTCGTGCCTCCCGTGGCGTGTGCGGTGCCGCCGAGGGTGGCGGCGGTGAGACCGGCGGCGGCTGCGCCGGCGATGACCGTGCGCCTGTTCAGTTCCATCCGGCAACTCCTCGAGTGGGGTGAGGGAAGCGCCCCTTCAGGGGGCGCGGCGAACCGCGCGGCCGGCCACCACCGGCCCGCGGTCTCCGTACGGCCCGAATGGACCGCTTCTCTATGAACCGACGCGCCGCTTGTTCCACACGTCGAACCCGACCGCGGCCAGCAGCACCGCGCCCTTGATGACCTGCTGCCAGTCGGTGCCGATCCCGACGAGGTTCATGCCGTTGTTCAGCACGCCCAGGACCAGACCGCCGATGATCGCGCCGAGCACCGTGCCGACGCCGCCGCTCATCGAGGCACCGCCGATGAACGAGGCGGCGATGGCCTCCAGCTCGAAGTTGAGGCCCGCCTTGGGGGAGGCCGCGTTGAAGCGGGCGGCGAAGACCAGGCCGGCCAGCGCCGCGAGCATGCCCATGTTCAGGAAGACCAGGAAGGTGACCTTCTTGTCCTTCACGCCGGACAGCTTGGCCGCGGGCAGGTTGCCGCCGATGGCGTAGATGTGGCGGCCGAGGATCGCGTTGCGCATCAGGTAGCCGAAGCCGACGACCAGCACGCCCAGGATGAGCAGCACCACCGGCGCGCCCTTGTAGCTCGCGAGCAGCAGCGTGACGACGAGCACCGCGGAGACCAGCGCGACCACCTTGAGCCAGAACAGCTTGGCCGGCAGCACGTCGAGGGAGAACTCCTGCTGCCGCTTGCGGTCGCGGACCTCCTGGTAGACCACGAAGGCGATCAGGGCGAAGCCCAGCAGCAGCGTCAGGTTGTGGTAGTTGGTGTTCGGACCGACCTCGGGCAGGAAGCCGTTGGCGACCTTCTGGAGGTCCTTGGGGAACGGGCCGAGCGTCTGGCCCTTCAGGAAGATCTCCGTCAGACCGCGGAAGAGCAGCATGCCCGCGAGGGTCACGATGAACGACGGTATGCCGAGGTACGCGATGAAGAACCCCTGCACCGCCCCCGCGGCCGCGCCGATGGCGAGGCAGAGCACCACCGCGAGCGGCCAGGGGAGGTCGTTGTCGACCATGAGCACGGCGGCCATCGCGCCGATGAACGCGGTCAGCGAGCCGACGGACAGGTCGATGTGGCCCGCGATGATGACGAGCATCATGCCGATCGCGAGGATCAGGATGTAGCTGTTCTGCAGCACCAGGTTGGACACGTTGCGCGGCAGCAGCAGGTCGCCGTCGGACCACACGGCGAACAGCACCACGATCAGGCCGAGGGCCATCAGCATGCCGTACTGGCGCATGTTGCGCCGCATGCCGTCGAGCACCAGCCGCAACAGGCCGTCGCCGGCGGCTGATCCGCCCTTCCCGGGCGGCGCGGGGGCCGGGGTCTTGGCGGTCACGTCCGTGCTCATCGCGTTACCTCTTTGTCCGTCTTGTCCTTCGTCATCCGACGCATCAGCGCTTCCTGCGATGCCTCGGCCCGCGAGAACTCACCCGTCAGCCGTCCCGCGGCCATGGTGTAGATGCGGTCGCACATGCCGAGCAGCTCCGGCAGCTCGGAGGAGATGAAGACGACCGCCTTGCCCTCGGCGGCCAGCCGGTCGATGACCGTGTAGATCTCGTACTTGGCGCCCACGTCGATGCCGCGCGTGGGCTCGTCCAGGATCAGCACCTCGGGACCCGCGAAGATCCACTTGCTGAGGACGACCTTCTGCTGGTTGCCGCCGGACAGCTTGCCCACCGGCTCGAAGACCGTCGGCGCCTTGATGTTCATGGACTTGCGGTACTCCTCGGCGACCTGCCGCTCGCCGTGCTCGTCGACGACACCCCGCTTGGCCACCTTGCCGAGCGCCGTCAGCGAGATGTTCCGGTTGATGGTGTCGATGAGGTTGAGGCCGTAGTGCTTGCGGTCCTCGGTGACGTACGCGATGCCGTGCCGGACCGCCTCGGGGACGGTCCTGGTACGTATCTCGGTGCCGTCCCTGAGGACGGTGCCGGCCGCGTGCCGGCCGTAGGTGCGGCCGAAGACGCTCATCGCCAGCTCGGTGCGGCCGGCGCCCATGAGCCCGGCGATGCCGACGATCTCGCCGCGCCGGACCTCGATGGAGACGTCGTCGACCACCTTGCGCTGCTGGTCGATGGGGTGGTGCACGGTCCAGTTGCGGATCTCCAGGGCGGGCGCCGCCCCCTCCTCGGGGTGGTGCGGCGTCCGGTCCGGGAAGCGGTTCTCCAGGTCGCGGCCGACCATCCCGCTGATGATCCGGTCCTCGGTCGTCCCGGCCGCCTTCACGTCGAGCGTCTCGATGGAGCGCCCGTCGCGCAGGATCGTGACCGAGTCGGCCACCCGGCGGATCTCGTTCAGCTTGTGCGAGATGATGATCGAGGTGATGCCCTGTTCCTTCAACTGAAGGATCAGGTCGAGGAGTTTGCCGCTGTCCTCGTCGTTGAGCGCCGCCGTCGGCTCGTCGAGGATGAGCAGCTTCACCTTCTTGGAGAGCGCCTTGGCGATCTCCACGAGCTGCTGCTTGCCCACGCCGATGTCCGCGACCCGGGTCTCCGGGTGCTCGTCCAGACCGACCCGGCGCAGCAGCTCGGCGGCGTGCCTGAGGGTGTCGTTCCAGTTGATCAGCCCGCGCTTGGCGTGCTCGTTGCCGAGGAAGATGTTCTCCGCGATGGAGAGGTACGGCACCAGCGCCAGCTCCTGGTGGATGATCACGATGCCGTGCTGCTCGCTCGCCCGGATGTCCTTGAACCGGCAGGTGTCGCCCTCGAAGAGGATGTCCCCCTCGTAACTGCCGTGCGGATGGACGCCGGAGAGCACCTTCATCAGGGTCGACTTGCCGGCGCCGTTCTCCCCGCAGATGGCGTGGACCTCGCCCTGGCGGACGGTCAGCGTGACGTCCGACAGCGCTTTGACGCCGGGAAAGGTCTTGACGATCGAGCGCATTTCCAGGACGGGTCCCGCCATGGTCGTGCCTTCCAATCCTTGAGGGAGCCCGGTTACTTGAGGTCGTCCGCGCTGTAGTAGCCGCCGTCGACGAGGACCTTCTCGTAGTTGGACTTGTCGACACTGACCGGCTCGAGCAGGTAGGCGGGCACGACCTTGGAGCCGTTGTCGTAGGACTTGGTGTCGTTGACCTCGGGCTTCTTGTCGTTCAGGACCGCGTCGACCATGTTCGAGGCGACCTTGGCGAGCTGGCGGAGGTCCTTGAAGACGGTCTGGGTCTGCTGGCCCGACTTGATCGACTTCACCGAGGCGATCTCGGCGTCCTGGCCGGTGACGACGGGCATGGGCTTGCTGCCGGAACCGTAGCCGTCCGACTTCAGGGCGGACAGGATGCCGATGGAGATGCCGTCGTACGGCGAGAGCACCGCGTCGACCCGGGCGCTGCGGTAGCTGGAGGTGAGCAGGTCGTCCATGCGCTTCTGCGCGGTGCCGCCGTCCCAGCGCAGGGTGGTGACCTGGTTGAGGTCGGTCTGCTTGGACCGCACGACCAGCTGGCCCTTGTCCATGTAGGGCTTCAGGGCGTTCATCGCGCCCTGGAAGAAGTACCTGGTGTTGTTGTCGTCGTTGGAGCCGGCGAACAGCTCGATGTTGAAGGGGCCCTTCTTGCCCTCCTTCAGGCCGAGCTTGTCGACGATGTAACCGCCCTGCAGCTCGCCGACCTTCTCGTTGTCGAACGAGGCGTAGTAGTCGACGTTCTCCGTGCCGAGGATCAGCCGGTCGTAGGAGATGACGGGGATGTCGGCGTCCTTGGCCTGCTGCATGACGTTGCCCAGGGACTTGTTGTCGATCGCGGCCACGATCAGCGCGTCCACGCCCTGCGTGATCATGTTCTCGAGCTGCGAGACCTGCTGGTCCGGGTCGTCCTCGCCGAAGACCAGCTTGGTCTCGAACCCCTTGGCCTTCAGTTCCTTCTCGACGTTGGCGCCGTCGGTGATCCAGCGCTCGGAGGACTTGGTCGGCATCGCGATGCCGACGGTGGCGCCGTCGGCACCGCCCTCGTCCTCCTCGCTGCCACCCTCGCTGTTCTGGCCGCAGGCGGTCAGCGTCAGGGCGAGGGAGGCGGCGGAGGCTATGGCGGCGAGAGCGGCTCTGCGGTTGCGCATGGTCATCATCCTTGATGTGGGTCAGGGCTCGGTCCGAGAGCAGGTGTGTGGGATTGTGCGCGGCTGTGTCTTCTTTTGTGAAGGGAGTTTCCGGAACGTTATGACGAGATCTCGAACCGGTTGAGCGGCCCGGGCAGCCGCGTGCCGGGCGGTGCCATGTCCCCGTCCGCCCCGTGCCGGGCGAGCAGGTCGAGCGCGAGCCGCCCGCGCCGCACCCGCTCCTTGGCGGTGGCCAGCGTCAGTTCGCGCAGGTGGTGGCCGTACGGGTAGATGCCGGGCGCCTTGGCGAGGCCGAACTTCAGGTACAGCGGGGCGCCGCGCCGGATCAGCTCGGCGATCTCGTACATGCGCACATAGCCGCCCAGGTCGTCGGGGGCCTCGATGTACAGGTCCATGGGCGCGGCCGAAACCCGCCGTATTTCGGTCAGGTGATCCGGTGTCAGATCGCTGGGCACGTTGATGGAGTCGGCGCCGAGCCGCTCGTAGACCGCGTACGAGGCCGGGTTGACCGGGCCGACGAGCGCGGAGAGCTTGAGCGTGGTGTCGGCGGGCACGAGTCCGGCCGCCCGCGCCCGGTGCAGCGTCCACAGCACGCCCTCGTCGGCGACCAGCAGGCACCTCACGCCCAGCTCCGTGGCGCGGACGGCGTCCTCGACGCAGCCGGCGACCGCGTCGTGGCCGCGCGCCCTGAGGCCCGCCCCGCCCGAGTCGGTGCGGGTGGAGCCGCCGATGTCCCAGGTGCCGCGCGGGCCGGTGAACAGGCAGAGCTCGATGTCGCGTTCGGCGGTGGCCTCGGCCATCTCGGTGATCTCGGCGTCGGTCAGCATCCACACACCGCTGCCCTGGCTGATCCGGTGGATCGGCACGTCCAGCCGCGAGGACTCCTTCAGTACCACCGCCAGCGCCTCCGGCCCCTCGCAGGAGGGGATCTCGGTGCGCCAGCGGCCACCGTCCGGGAAGGAGTGCGGCGAGGCGTCGGCGGGATCGGGGGCGGGCGCGGCCAGCCCGAGAGCGGTGAGCGCCGGCTCACCTGGCCTGCGTACGGAGGCCGGGGCGGAAGCGTCGGTCACAAGCTGTCCTTAGCGTTCGGTATGTCGGACGAAGTTCGCGGCTCCGGGCGCGAGCGGCGCGGTCCGGTGGGTGTACGCCGGTACGGAGGCCGTCAGGTCGCCCCCGCACCGGCGTACGGCTCAGGAGCCGGAGCCGGGGGACGCGGTCAGGGCCGCAGCAGCACCTTGCCGACCTTCGGATCGCCGGACCCCACCAGCTCGATGGCCTCCGGGAACTGGTCGAGCGGCAGTTCGTGCGTCACCAGCGGACGCGGATCGAGCAGGCCGGCCGCGAAGACCCGCACCGTGTGCGCCCAGGCGTCCGGCGGCGCGCCGAAGACGGTGTGCACCTCCAGCTGCCGCACCACCAGGTCGGTCGGGTCGAGACCGTCGGCGCCCGGCGCGGGGATGCCGGTCAGCACCAGCCGCCCGCCCCTGCGCAGCAGCGCGGCGGCCGTACGGGCGGCGTCCGCCGACCCGGCGGTCTCGATCACGAGGTCGAAGTCGTCCGGGAGCGGGCGGTCCCTGGTGCGGAAGTCGCTCGCGCCGAACCGCCGCGACAGCGTCTCCCGGTCCCCGCGCGTGCCGACGACCAGCAGTTCGGCCGGGGAGGCGGCGCGCAGGAACTGCACGGCGAACATGCCGAGCGTGCCGGTGCCGACGACGGCGACCCGCTCGCCGGGCCGGGCGCCGGCCTTCAGCGCGGCGGCGGCGACGCAGGCCGCGGGCTCGAGCAGCGCGGCGGCGGTGAGGTCGGCGTCGTCGGGCAGCACGTGCAGCAGCCGCGCGGGCAGGGTCAGCGTGGGCGCCATCGCGCCCGGCCGGGTGAACCCCGTCTCCTCGTACCCCGCCGTGCACAGCGTCGTCTCACCCGCGTGACAGCGGTCGCACACCTGGCAGTTGCGGAACCCCTCGCCCACCACCTTCCGGCCGGCCAGCGACGCGGGCACCCCGGCGCCGGTCCGCTCCACGGTCCCGGACCACTCGTGGCCGGGGGTGAGCGGGTAACGCACGTACCCCTCGGGCCGGTTGCCCTGGTAGACCTCGCGGTCGCTGCCGCAGATCCCGACGGAGTGCACCCGCACCAGCGCCTCGCCGGGGCCGGGTTCGGCGGGCTCGTGCTCCACCAGCCGGTGCGCCCCCGGCGCCTCGACGACGACCGCGACCGCGCCGCTCATCCCTGCGTCCCCTTGGGCTTGCGCTGCTCCCAGCCCTCGGCCCACAGGTCGAACCGGGCCTGCTGCTGCGGGAACTCGGCCGCCGCGTCGGTGTCCAGCTCGACGCCGAGGCCGGGCGCGTCGGACAGGTGGAAGCACCCGTCCTCCGGGTCGACCTGCGGGGCGCCCTTGACGACCTTCTTGATCTCCGCGTCCGCGAAGTCGTTGAAGTGCTCCAGGATCTTGAAGTTCGGTGAGGTGAACCCGACCTGGAGGCTGGCGGCGGTGAGCACGGACCCGCCCACGTTGTGCGGTGCGACGAGCGTGTAGTGCGTCTCGGCGGTGGCGGCCAGCTTCCGGGTCTCCCAGATGCCGCCGATGTGGCCGACGTCGGGCTGGACGACGTCCACCGACTGGTCCTCGAACAGCTCGCGGAACTCGATCCGGTCGTGGATGCGCTCACCGGTGGCGACGGGGATGTCCACCTTCTCGGCGACCTTCCGCAGCGCCTTGAGGTTCTCCGGCGGGACCGGCTCCTCCAGCCAGGCCGGCTTGAACGGCGCGAGTTCGCGGGCGAGCCGTACGGCGGTGGAGGGCGAGAACCGGCCGTGCATCTCCAGCATCAGCTCGGCGTCGGGCCCGATGGCGTCCCGCACGGCCTCGATCAGCGACACGGCGTAGTTCGTCTGCCGCTGGTCCAGTTCGAAGTGCCCGGTGCCGAACGGGTCGATCTTCAGCGCCCGGTACCCGCGCTCCATGACCCCCTGCGCGGCCTTGTGGTACGCCTCCGGCGTCCGCTCGGTCGTGTACCACCCGTTGGCGTACGCCTTCACCTTGTCGGTCACCCTGCCGCCCAGCAGCTGCCACACGGGGACCCCGAGCGCCTTGCCCTTGATGTCCCAGCAGGCCATCTCGACGACGGCGATGCCGGACATCACGATCTCGCCGGCGCGGCCGTAGTCGCCGTACTTCATGCGGCGCACCAGGTCCTCGACGGCGAACGGGTCGGAGCCGAGGACGTGGTTCGCCTCGGCCTCCCGCAGATAGCCGACGAGCGCGTCGGTGTGCCCCAGCATCCGGGTCTCGCCGACGCCGGTGACGCCCTCGTCGGTGTGCACCTGGACGTAGGTCAGGTTCCGCCACGGCGTCCCGACCACGTGTGTGCTGATTCCGGTGATGCGCACGGCGGCTGCCCCTCGCTCTGTTCGATATTTCGTCACTCGTTCGAAATGCTGGCGTGACAGTAAGGACGGGGTGGTCGGGGTGTCAATGGGTCGCACACATAACGGTTTCGGCGATTTCGAAGGTGCGGGCGGACCGGCCCGGGACGCTTTCCCACACAACCTTCACAGCCGCCTCTAGGAACACGGCCGTCCCGGAACTTAACCTTCCCGCGTCATGGACTACTGCCACCCGTGCCGACGGCACCTCAACGGCGCTCTCGCCTGCCCCGGGTGCGGTACGCCCGTCGAACAACTCCGCACCGCCGAACCGCCCCTGACGGCGACCGGGGCGGCCCCCTCGCCCGGGCCCGCCGACGACACGGGCGCGTCCGACGAGGCCCCGGACGACCCCCCGGACGACCCTCCACCCGGCGCCCGCTCCAGCCGCCGCGACCGCAAGGCCGCCGCGCACCGCCGGCGCCGCCGCCGGACCCTGTTCGTCACCGCGGGCTTCGTCCTGGCGGCCGGCGGACTGAGCCTCGCCGAACTCGGCACGGACGCCCCGCACTCACCACCCCGCCCGGCCGCCGCCGGGGGAGAGTCACCGGACGGCGGGGCGACGAAGGAGGCGGGGGAGGGCTCGGCACTCCCGGCCGACGCGACCTCGGACCGGACCACCGCCTCGGCCACCCCGTCCCCGGACGCCTCCGCCTCGGCATCGGCGTCCCCGTCGAAGTCCCCCGACGCGGACGCCTCCGGCCCACCCCCCGAATCCGACACCCCCGCCGCGTCCCGCCCCCCGGCCCAGGCGGGCACCCCGACCCGCGACCCGGATCCCGCCCCGTCGTCCCCCGATTCCGACGACCCACCCGCGACCACCACCCCCACACAGCCGGACGAGCCGGACCCGACGCCGACGGAAACGTGCGACCGCTTTCTGTGGTGGTGCACGTAGCCCCCTCCGGACGCCTTTCCATGGTGATAGGTGCGGCTGAGCGGATACGGTTTGCGTAACGGGAGTTGACGGGGGCGCTCACCGGCAACTCTCCTCCTGCTCATCTCGTCCGGACCGGGCGGCACGGGGAAGTCGGTGGGGATATGGCCATGTCAGGGACGGCGCGGGCCTGGATCGTCGTGACAGCGGTGGCGGCGGGACTGGCCTCGGTGGCGTTGGTGCTCGTGGCGGTCCTGGCGGACCTGGACACCGCGGGGCAGGCGGCGAGCGTGGCGGGCGCGGTGGTCGGCCTCCTCGCCCTGCTGGTGTCGGTGATCGCCTTGCTCCGCAACGGCTCTCCGACCGCAGGGGCCCGGTCGGTCCAGTCCGGCGGGGTCATTGGTCGCGCGGTCACCGGCGACCGCAACCGTCTCGGGCCCGTGTCGGCCCCCACCGCCCCGTCGGCCTCCGCTTCTTCCCCGGGCAACGCCGTACCCGGCGAGCGAGGGGTCTCCGCCTCCGGTGGCATCGGCCAGGCCGTCACCGGCGACGAGAACGAGGACGTGTGAAGTGGTGGCGGGGCCTGCGCAAGCCCGCTGAAGCCCCGGCCCAGGACGCTCCTGCCGACACGGTCAGGACGTCGGCCCAGCGGGGAGTGTCCCTGGGGAAGCGGGCGGTCGACGCCGACGGGGATCTCGGCGTGGTCGTCACGGGCGACCACAACAGCACCACCACGATCATGGGAGACGTGATCGTGAACGGCGCGAGCAAGGCGCCGCTCTCGGTGTACGAGGCGGAGATCCGCATATTGGCCGCCACCCACTTCGAGGGCAGAGAGAAGGAACTCGCCGAGATGAGCACCTTCGCTCTCGGCGACCACGCGCACGGTCCGTCCTACTGGCGATGGCTAGCCCCGGCCTGGTCGGGCAAGACGGCGCTCATGGCCCAGTTCGCCCTGAACCCTCCGGACGGCGTGCACGTACTGGCCTTCTTCATCACCGCGCGTTTGGCCGGCCGCTCCGACCGCACTGCTTTCCTGTCCATGCTGCAACAGCAGTTGCGCGCCTACCTGGAGGACAGCGACCTCGACTGTGACGGCTACGGCGGCTTCCATGACGCCCTGCGCCGCGCCGCCCAACGGGCACTCGGCCGGGGGCAACGGCTCGTGCTGGTAGTCGACGGAATGGACGAGGACAGCGGCGTCGAATCCGCGTTCGCCGGGTACAGCATCGCTGGACTTCTGCCCGCCACCCCGCCGGACGGCCTGCGAGTGATCGTTGCCGGTCGGCCCAATCCGCCGGTCCCTGGCGATGTGCCCCGTGGTCATCCGCTGCATGCGAGCCACATCAGCCACGACCTCGCCGAGTCACCCGCCGCCCGTGCGGTACGAGAGGATGCCGAACGCAATCTGAACGACATGATCGTCGCAGGCGACCTCCCCCTCGATCTCGTCGGTCTGACCTCCGCCGCAGGAGGCGGACTCAGCGCAGCCGACTACGCCCCTCTGGTCGGGGACCGGACCCCTCGGCAGATCGAGGCGGTTCTCAGCGGTGCGACAGGACGGTCCTTCCAGCTTCGCCCCGCGCAGTGGCCTCTCAGCGACGGCCGACGTCCCTCTCTGTACTCCTTCGCCCACCAGGAACTCGTGGTGAGTGCCAGGCACCTGCTGCGTCCTTCTGTGTTGAGTGCCTACCGGACACGTGTGCACGACCTGATCGACGCGTACCGGGACAGAGGGTGGCCTCAGGACACTCCCGAATACGCGCTGAAGGGTTACCCGCAGATGCTGCGCGAACAGCGGGACACCGCACGGCTTACGCGGCTGGCGACCGATCCGGCACGGCACGAGCGGCTGTGGCACACCACCGGAAGCGACACCGAAGCCCTCACCGAGATCGCCGATGCCTTCACGCTGCACAGGGCGGAGCCGGAAGCGGACCTCGTTTCCTGTGTGCGCCTCTCGTACTTCCGCGACGAACTCAAGCACAAAGCACTGAGCTTTCCGATCGAGGCCATCCACGTGCTGGCCAAGCTCGGGCACGTCCGCAAGGCAGCGGCGCTGCTCGGTGCCAGGGTCGAATTCTCCCCGCAGGAGTGCTGGTTGTTCACGAACGTTCTCCGCGAAGCATTGGTGATCGGGGAAGAACAGTTGGTCTTGAGGGCTGTACATGCCTTGATCCGCCCTGCGGTCCGTGACCAGGCGCTGTTTCACTGCGTCGTTGCGTTGGCGGATGCGGAACAGGTTGCTGACGCCGCGGAACTGGCCCGCACGATCAGCGATGTGAGGATGCGGAGCACCGCATTCGTCGAGGCGGCGCGGAAACTGGTCCGAGCAGGCCGACCGAATTGGACCGTTGACGTTACCCGCGAAGCGGCCGAGACGGCGCGTGCGTTCGGTGACCCGGCGAGTCGAGTCGAGGTGATGGCCGCCGTGATGCAAGTACAGATGGAGGCGGGGCACACGGAGGAAGCCGCCTCCCTGGTCACCGAGATGGTCGATGTGGTTCGCGCACTTACCGACTCCCCTCGGCGATCTTGGGCGTCAGCCGTGGTGGCTGAGGCGCTGATGAACGCAGGGCGGACGAAGGAGGCTGTCGACCTGGCTCGTGACGCCGCGAACGGTACCGGTGGCCTGGGCGATCTGGAAGAGCGGGTCATGGTACTGCGACAGGTCGCGTGTGTGCTGGCGAAGGCGGGGCGAGGCGACGAAGCCTCCCGATGCGCGTTGACCATCGATGGCCCGGGGCGTCGGTGCGCAGTACTGGTCAGAGTGGCCGAGGCGTCGGCAGAGGTGGGGCTGTCGGAGGCGACCGTCGATTCGGTACGTGACGCAGTAGAGGCGGCCGACGACCTGAGTGACCTGGATGAGCGGGCAGACGTGATGGCCGAACTGGCCGACGTGCTCGCGAAGACGGGACGGGGAGAGGACGCAATCCGCCTTGCGCGCACGATCAGTAGGCCCGAGCACAGGTTCTCGGTGGTGATCGATGTGCTGTCAGCGCTGGTCAAGGCGAGACTGTCTGAGAGGGCCATCGCCCTTGTCCCGCATGCCGTCGAGGTGGCGGGCGATCTCACCAAGCCGGAGGGGCGGGCCGACGCGCTCGGCCAGGTGGCTCAGTTGCTGGTGACTGCGGAGCGGCTGGAGGAAGCGGTCCGTCTCATGGACTCCATCAGCGATCCTGGGCACCGGGCCATGGCATGGGGCGACGTGGCGTTGACCATGGCGAAGGCCGGTCACACGGACGAGGCGGCGGGGCGTGGCATCGCCGCTGCCCAAGCGATCGGCATTGTGGGCGACGCCGCGACACGGGCCGACGGACTCCTGCGCGTCGCGCGCGTTCTCACGCGGACGGGACAGACCGAGGACGCCGTCCGTCTGGTCCGTAGTGCCGCCGAAGTGGCAGCCACGATCAACGATCCCCGACCCCGTGCCTCGACCTTGGTGGACGCGGCTCGCTTGATGGCGGACGCAGGGGAGGCGGACCACGCGACCCGGTACACGGACATCGCCATCGAAGTGGCCCGCACCGCGCCAGACGTCGTCCGGACGGTCTCAAGCAGCCTGCAAGTGGCTAGGGCACTGGCCCAGGTGGATCGTACGGAGGAAGCCAGGGAAGTCGCGCGGACCGCTGTCGACATGGCGATGGCAGTCAAGCTACCCGCATCCCGGGCCGGGCTGTTGGGCCATGCCGCGCTTTTGCTCGTGGAGACGGAACAGGCCGCGGAAGCGGTCCAACTCGTCGATACCTACGTTCGAGTGAGCCGAGGACATGTTGATCCCGATGACCAGGCGATTGTCTTGGCGCACGTGGCTGTTGCGTTGGCGGGGGCGGGGTGGACCGAGGAAGCTGTCCGTCTCGCCCACACCGCCGCCGACCTCGCACGTGCGACGTCTGTCCGTACTTGGCGCTCCTCGGCCTTGGCGCGCGTCGCCGACGCGCTGGCCAAGGCAGGTCGGGCCGACGAGAGCATCCGGCTCGCGGAAACCATCACCGAGCCCGACGACCGTGTGGCGGCTCTGGTGGGCGCGACCCGGGAACTGGTCAAGGCGGGCCGGACGGACGATGCCGTTCGTCTCGCGCGTACGGCAGTCCAACTGGCGGGTACCGCCACGACCACCTTCTACCGCGTCGTGGCACTCACCAGCGCGGCTCGGGCGCTGGTGGCGGTCGGGAAACCGGACGACGCCACCGAGATTACCGAAAGCCTCATCGAGGACGAACAGGCCATGACGCTGGCAGACGTAGCCGGATCCCTGGCAGCACTGGCGGGAGAACTGGCGGACGCGGAGCACACGGAGGAGGCCGTCCGTCTCGCCCACCGAGCGGCCGACCTGGTACGCGCAACACCGAACCCCTCCAAGCGCGCCTCGGCACTGGCCGGCGTGGTGAAGGCGTTGGTCAAGGCGGACCGCCTCCACCAGGCCACCGAGGTCGCCGGCACCATCACCGAACCGTCCGCACACGCCTCCGCCCTGGCGGCCCTGGCTCGGGCCCGTGGCCGTTCCCCCGAGGCGAGATCACTGCTCCGCTGGGCACTGTCCCTGGACACCCATGAGGAGGCGTTGGAGGAATTGGCGATGGTATCTGGCGAGGCGTTGAACGAGGCCCTGACGTGCGTGCGACGGACGGCGTCATGATTACGGAAGTACAGGCGAACCGGTCTGTGAGTCAGTAGGCAACGTCCCCGGCACACTCACCCGGCGCCGCGCTCTTGAAAGCCACCCACACACTCTTCCCGACGACCTCCTGTGTGACCCCCATGTCGTCGGCAAGCTCCCGGGCCAGGAGTAGACCGCGTCCGGAACACGCCTCCGAGTCGGCCTCCGGGGCGTCGACATTGAGCTGTCGGTCGCCGCTGTCCCGTACCGCGAGGCGGATCACCGAGCCATCGAGCGCGAGGCTCACGCAGTACTCCCTGCCGGGCGGTGCTCCGTGAAGGAGCGTGTTGGTGGCCAACTCCGAGACGCAGAGGGTTATGTCGTCCAGCCGATCGGTGTGACCCCAGTCCGTCAGAACCTCACGGACGAAGGCGCGGGCGTCGCGCACTGAGGCGCGCGAGCACGGGAATCGACGGGCTCGTGACAAGGGCACGAGGGGCCACCTCCGGGAGCTGGAGCGTCCGACAGGAAGGCGATCGTATCGCTTTTCACGAAAAGCAGCTAGGTGGCAGGATGGTGAGGAACGCATGGGCGAAGTCGCTTAACGTTGGGCCCTGATATGGGCAAGCGTCGGCCGCGAGGAGGACCGTATGAGCGCGAGCAGTTGGGTCAGCACGTCTCTCCCGTATCTGATGCCGCAGGAGGAGGGACGCGGTGACGCCTGGAGCGCCGAGGCCGAGGCGCAGGGCCGCCGGGGGGCGCAGCGCATCCTGCACGCCGGTGAGGTGCCCGCGCCCGCCGAGGTCGCGAATCTGCTCGGCGTAGCCGAAGGGGGGCCGGTCGTCGTGCGCCGGCGACTGATCCTCCTCGACGAGCGGCCGAACGAGCTGACCGACACGTTCTACCCGCTGGTCATCGCCGCTGGCACCGCTCTGTCACGCACCGCCAAGATCCGTGGCGGTGCCGTCACCCTGCTCGCCGAACTCGGCTACGTCGGCGCCCTGGTGCGCGAGGACGTCACGGCCACGATGCCGGACGAGGGCGAGCGCCGGACCTTGGAGACCGCCCCCGGTGAGCCGGTTCTGCGGCTCACCCGGCTGACGCTCGACCGCGAGGACCGCCCGATCCAAGTGGATCGTATGGTGATGCCTGCCCTACGGCAGAGACTGCGCTATCAGATCGAGATCGGATGACCGTGCCCCAGGCAGAAACGGAAGGCGTCGACCGTCGCTCCCTCCACGAGCGTATCGCCGCCGATCTGCGCGACGACATCATGAGCGGTGAACTGGCGCCAGGGGCGAGCCTTCCCTCGACGGCGCGGCTCAAGGAGCGGTTCGACGCGTCGAACGCCACGGTGCAGAAGGCGTTGCAACTCCTCAAGGAGGAGAGTCTCGTGGTGGGCAGGGCGGGAGCCTCGGTCACCGTCCGCGAGCACCGTCAGCGTACGGTGTCACCGGCCGCGCTCCAGACTGCCGACCGGTGGCTCACGGAGGCCGCCAAGCACGGCACCCACGCCCGCAGTGTTCTCCGCGATGTCGCGGAGGTCCGCCCACCCGCCGACGTCCGTTCCGCCTTCGGCCTCCCCGCGGACGGCACGGCACTGCTGCGCAGTCAGATTCTCCTGATCGACGACGAACCCGCCGAACTCGTCGACTGCTATTACCCGTTGGACGTCGCCAGGGGCACGGCGCTCATGGAGCGTCGCCGGATCAAGGGCGGCGCACCCGCACTACTGGCGGAACTGGGGCATCCCGCGCGCCGTAGCGTGGACCGGGTCTCCGCGCGGATTCCGACCCAGGAGCAGTACCGGGCCCTCCACCTCACCAGCAGTACGCCTGTCCTGCGCACCCTCCGGGTCGTCCACGGCGACGAGAGCCGCCCGGTCGAGGTGACGGTCATGGTGAAGGCGGGGCACCTCTACGAGCTTCAGTACGAGTTCGAAGCGTAGGGAGGGTCAGCTCTCCTCGACCATCCTCCGCAACGCGTCCCGCAACGCCACCCGCTCCCCCTCCGACAGCCCCGCCAGCGGCTCCCGCGCGAACCGCAGGGAATCCCTGAGCCCCCGTGCCACCCGCCGGCCCTCCTCCGTCGCCGCCGCGACCTTCACGCGCCGGTCGGCGGGGTCGGGGCGCCGCTCGACCAGGCCTCGCGCCTCCAGCCGGTCCACGATCCCGGTGACGTTCGACGGCTCGCACTTCAGTTTCTGCGCCAGCTTCCGCATCGGCAGCGGCTCCAGTGACAGCAGGCTGAGCAGCTTGGCCTGCGCCCCGGTCAGCGCGCGCTCGGCGGCCGCCTCCTCGTAGTCGGCGTGGAAGCGGGCCACGACCTCTCCGATCAGCTCGACGACTTCGAGGGTGAGTGCGTCGGGTCGGCGCGTGGTGTCGCGTGGTGTGGCCATGCGATCCAGGGTACCCATTTGTTTGACAAGGTGAAATGTTCAGCCGCATGGTTGTTTCATAACCTGAAGCATCTCGCCCATCTCGGCCACGACGAAAGGCGCCCCATGACCGACTCCCCCTCCCTCCCCGCCGTCAACCGCGAATGGCACCTGGTCACCCGCCCGGTCGGCTGGCCCAAGCCGGAGGACTTCGCCCTCGTCGAGACCGAGGTCCCCACCCCGGGCGAGGGCCAGGTCCTGGTGCGCAACCTGTACGTCTCCGTCGACCCCTACATGCGCGGCCGGATGAGCGCCGCCAAGTCCTACGCGGCCCCCTACGAGCTGGGCAAGGCCATGCAGGGCGGTGCGGTCGGCGAGGTCGTCGCCTCCAACGCCGAGGGCTTCGCCGTCGGCGACCACGTCCTGCACTTCCTCGGCTGGCGCGAGTACGCCGCCGTGAACGCGCAGAGCGCCGTCAAGGTCGACCCGGACGCCGCGCCGCTGTCGACGTACCTCGGCGTACTCGGCATGACCGGCCTCACCGCCTACGCCGGCCTGCTGCGCACCGCGGCCTTCAAGGAGGGCGACACGGTCTTCGTCTCCGGCGCGGCCGGTGCCGTCGGCAGCCAGGTGGGGCAGCTCGCGAAGCTCAAGGGCGCCGCCCGGGTCATCGGCTCGGCCGGCTCGGACGACAAGGTCCGGCTGCTCGTCGACGAGTACGGCTTCGACGCGGCGTTCAACTACAAGGACGCCCCGGTGAGCGAGCAGCTGCGCGCCGCCGCCCCCGACGGCATCGACGTCTACTTCGACAACGTCGGCGGCGACCACCTGGAGGCGGCCATCGGCTCCCTCAACCTGAACGGCCGCATCGCCATCTGCGGCGCGATCTCCGTCTACAACAACACCGAGCCCGCCCCCGGCCCGAAGAACCTCGCCCGCCTGATCCAGACCCGCGGCCGCATCGAGGGCTTCCTGGTCGGCGACCACTACGACCTCCAGCCGGAGTTCGTCGAGGAGGTCGGCCCCTGGGTCGCCTCGGGCGCCCTGAAGTACCGCGAGACGGTCGTCGAGGGCATCGGGAACAACCTGGAGGCGTTCCTCGGCGTCCTGCGCGGCGACAACACCGGGAAGATGATCGTCAAGCTGTGACCTTTACCGAGTGACTTCACTGCACTTCCGGCATGCGGTAGCGTCATTCCGAAATCCGTCGTGGTCGTGGGCGCGAGTCACGGCGGACCGAGGAGGAAGACACCGCATGCCCATCCAGCAGTCCGAGGTCCTGTACACCGCCGTCGCCACCGCCGAGAACGGCCGCGACGGACGGGTGGCCACCGATGACGGCAAGCTCGACCTGGTCGTGAACCCGCCCAAGGAGATGGGCGGCAACGGCGCCGGCACCAACCCCGAGCAGCTGTTCGCCGCCGGGTACAGCGCCTGCTTCCAGGGCGCGCTCGGCGTCGTCGCCCGTCAGGAGGGCGCCGACATCTCCGGGTCCACCGTCACCGCCAAGGTCGGCATCGGCAAGAACGACGACGGCTTCGGCATCATCGTCGAGATCTCCGCCGAGATCCCGGCGGTGGACGCCGCCACCGCGCGGTCCCTGGTGGAGAAGGCCCACCAGGTGTGCCCCTACTCGAAGGCGACGCGCGGCAACATCACCGTGACGCTCGTCTGACCGCGGCGGCCCCGGGTACGCGGCGCGCGCGGTGCTCAGCAGGCCGACGCCGCCGCGTGTACCGCCGCCACCAGCCGCTGGTTCTCCGGCGCCGCCCCGCCCGGACAGGCGGAACGGCGCCGGGCGTACCCGTAGGCCAGACCGCCCGACGGGTCCGCGAAGCCCTGGCTGCCGCCCGCACCGCCGTGCCCGATCGTCCCGGCGCCCAGGAACGGGTGCCAGAGGTCCGCCGTCGCCTCGAAGCCGATGCCGTACGACCCGTGCGTCCGGGTCACCAGGTCGTAGCCCACCGAGTGGAACTGGCCGAACTCCGCCAGCGTGTCCGGCTTCAGCAGCGGCGCCCTGCCCTCCACCTCGCCGATCGCCGCCGCGTACAGCCCCGCGAGACCGCGGGCCGAGGCCACCCCGCCGACGGACGCGGGGCCCCCGGCGCGGACCGCGGGCTCGTTGGGGAGGGTCTCCAGGCAGGTGCCGTGCGCCGCGTTCCGGTTGAACGCGATCGCCGCGAGGGAGCGCGGACCGTCCGGGCACGCCGCCTCGGCCCGCTGCACCGGCGTGAGGACCATCGGCCGCGCGGCGCGGAAACGGTGGTCGAGCGAGGCCGGCAGACCGAGGTGGAAGTCCAGGTGGTGCGGGGCGCGGACCCGGTCCTCGTAGACCTCCTGCAGCGTGTGGCCCGTGGCCCGGCGCACCACCTCGCCCGCGAGGGCCCCGAGCACCAGCGCGTGGGATCCGAAGGCCGTGCCGGGCCGCCAGTACGGACGCTGGTCCGCGAGGCGTTCCGCGATCACCCGGTCGTCGGCCAGCTCGGCGGTACTGAACCCGGTGTCCGTGCCGATCACTCCCGCGCGGTGCGCCAGCAGGTCCCGCAGGGTCAGCGCTCCCTTGCCCTCGGCCGCGAACTCCGGCCAGTAGTAGGTCACCCTGCGGTCCAGCTCCAGCGTGCCCTCCTGGACCAGCAGGGCGGCCACCAGGTGCGCGGCGCCCAGGGTGGCGGTGTGCACCGCGTACAGCGAATCCGCCCCCGCGCCGTCGCCGGTCCACAGGTCGACGACCCGGCGCCCGTGCACGTACACGCACAACTGGCCCTCGTGGTCGGCCGGTTCCCCGGTCACGACGGCCGTGAACTCCTCACGCACCCGTTCGAAGCCGTCGGCGACGGTGCCGTGGATCTCCTGCGTCATCCGCTTCTCCTCACCCACTCGCCGGACCGCCCGTGGCCCGTCACCGGTCGGTGCGTCCACCGGACGTCCACCGATCGGTACGGCGGGACGAGCGGGTTCGACTCAATCGGGGCGCGGCGGTGGCGGCGCCGACCGGTAGAGTTCCGCCCATGCGCGATCTTGGGGCGGGATTCGGCCATCTCCTGAAGGGCCAGCGCTGGGTGGCCCGGCACGGCAAGAGCTACGGCTTCGGGCTCGTCCCGGGCCTGATCACCCTGGTCCTGTACGCGGCCGCGCTGGTCGCGCTCGCGATGTGGGGCACGGACTTCGTCGCCTGGACGACCCCCTTCGCCGACGACTGGTCGAGCCCCTGGCTCGGGCTCTTCCGCGGTTTCCTGACCGTCGTCCTGTTCGCCCTCGCCCTGCTGCTGGCCGTCCTCACCTTCACCGCGGTCACCCTGCTGATCGGGCAGCCCTTCTACGAGGCCCTGTCCGAGCGCGTCGACCGCGACGTCTCCCCGGACGGCACCGCCCCCGAGTCCGACCTGCCGCTCTGGCGCGAGGTGTGGCTCTCCGGCCGCGACAGCCTGCGGATCCTCGTCCGCGCCGCCCTGTGGGGCGTGCTGCTCTTCGCCCTCGGCTTCATCCCGTTCGTCGGGCAGACGGTGGTCCCGGTGATCGGCCTCTTCGTGACCGGCTTCTTCCTCACCGAGGAGCTGACCTCCGTCGCCCTCCAGCGCCGCGGGGTCGAGCTGCGCGAGCGCCTCGCCCTGCTGCGCTCCCGCAAGACGCTGGTCTGGGGCTTCGGCACCCCGCTGGCCGTCTCCTTCCTGGTGCCCTTCGTCGCCGTGTTCCTGATGCCGGGCGCGGTCGCCGGCGCCACGCTCCTCGCCCGTGAGCTGCTGGGCGAGGAGACCCGCGACGGCCGCGACGACGACCGCTCCGGCGGCGGCCCCGCCGACCCCGCGGTCAGCCCCGGTCCGGCCCCGGCGCACTGACCGCCACGGCCACGATCGCCCGCACCTGCGCCACGATGTCCAGCCGGTTCCGCACGAACTCGGGGTCGGTGACCGTGCCCGTCGCCGGATCGGTGTTCCCGGCCCCGAACTGGAGCACCGGCGTGTGCACGTGCCCGCCCGGCAGCGCGCCGCGCAGCCCGAGCCGGTCCCGCAGCAGCGTCGCCCGGTAGGCGATCTCGTTGGAGAGGTAGTTCCCGCCGCCGCCCTCCCGGGCCGTCGAACCGGGCGTGGGCCCGTCCGGCCGTACGACCGCCTGGGTGGAGCCCGCCGGGATCTCGGTCACGCTCGTGTTGTCGTACACCGGGAAGCGGCCGGTTGCCGCCGCCGTGATCGCCGCGTACGGCAGCGTGGTCGTCGTCCACTGCGGCTGCGAGGCCGGGTCGGCGACGGGCACCGTCTCCGTACGGGACAGGTTCTCGTTGTCGGGGAAGCCGCCCCGCCAGGCCCCGTTGGTCCGCTCCACGTCGAACTTCCCGACCCGGCCCTGGCTCACCGTGGTGAACAGGTCCACCCCCGGCAGATACGGCCGCAGCGCCCGTTCCACGGTCCCCTCCGCGAAGTCCCGCCAGCGCACCGGGAACACGGCCGTCTCCACCCGCGCGGGCCCGTCCGGGGTGTCGATCACCGTGCCGTCCAGGGCGAGCGCGGCGGCCCCGGACGGATTGGAGATGCGGATGTCGCGGTCCAGGGTGAAGGGGTCGAAGCCGGTGAGCAGGACACGCTTCACGCCCTTGCCCCGGTCGCCGTCGTGCCGCCGCGGCAGGCGGATGTCGGACTGCCCGCGCGAGGTGCGCTCCAGCGCGTCCAGGAGCGCGTCCCGCTGCCGTTCACCGAGCCCGAACCGGGGCTCCCAGGTGCGCAGTTCCCGTGTCATCGAGAGCCGCGCCCAGTACAGCGGCCGGTCGTCGTCACGGCTGATGGCCCCGTGCGACGGGCCGCGCCCCTGCGCCCGGTCCACGGCCCGCCGCCACAGCGCGGAGCCCTCCCGCTCGACCAGGCGCCGGGCCTCGCGGTAGGAGTCCGTCCGCCCGAGCCCGTGCGCGAACGCCGGTGCCACGGCGGCGAATCCGGAGCCGCGCAGGATCTCCCGGGGTACGTCCCCGTCGAGCCGCCGCTCCTCGGCCGTGGGAGCGGGGGAGGCGGCCGTGGCCCCCGGGGGCGCCGCCGTGGCCGTTCCCGGGGCGGCGAGCCCCGCCGCCAGGGCCAGTCCGAGTACGCCGATCTGAACACGTATGGGTCTCAAGGGAGTCCAGGTCCTTCCGTCGCCGTGGGGTGCGCTGCGGACGGCCGCAGTATCGCGTGACGGGAGGGACGCGCGCTACGGCGCGGCGGCGGTCCCGGTTCGAACGCGGGCGGGCGAGGAAGGATGCACACGTTCACGCATTCGACGAGGAGGCCCGCGATGGCGGACGTACGGGACGACCGGGACGCGGCCCGGGAGGCGGTGGTCGGGGCGGCGCTCGCCGCGCTCGACCTGGACGCGAAGACCCGCCTGCTGTCCGGGCAGGACATGTGGAGCCTGCCCGCACTGCCGGAGATCGGCCTGCGGTCCCTCGTGATGTCCGACGGCCCGGTCGGCGTGCGCGGTGTCCGCTGGACCGCCGACGACCCGTCCGTCGCGCTGCCCTCGCCCACCGCGCTCGCCGCCTCCTGGGACCCCGCCCTCGCCCACCGGGCCGGCGTGCTCCTCGCCCAGGAGGCCCGCCGCAAGGGCGTCCACGTGCTGCTCGCCCCCACCGTCAACCTGCACCGCTCCCCGCTCGGCGGACGGCACTTCGAGGCGTACAGCGAGGACCCGTACCTGACCGGGCGGATCGGCACCGGCTACGTCACCGGCGTCCAGTCCGGCGGCGTCGGCACCACCGTCAAGCACTTCGTCGCCAACGACGCCGAGACCGACCGCTTCACCGTGAACAACCTGGTCTCCGGACGCGCCCTGCGCGAGCTGTACCTGGCCCCCTTCGAGGCCATCACCGCGGACGCGCGCCCCTGGGGCGTCATGACCGCCTACAACTCGGTCAACGGCCCGACGATGACCGAGCACCACCACCTGGTCCAGGAGGTGCTGCGCGGCGCGTGGGGCTTCGACGGCTTCAACGTCTCCGACTGGCAGGCCGCCCGCTCCACCACCGGCGCCCTGAGGGGCGGCCTCGACGTGGCCATGCCGGGCCCGAGGACCGTGTACGGCCCGGCCCTCGCACGGGCGGTGCGCGACGGCGAGGTCACGGAGGCCGAGGTCGACGCGGCGGTGCGCAACGTGTTGCGGCTCGCCGCCCGCGTCGGGGCCCTCGACGGCGCCGAACCGGCCGTCACCGACCCGCCCGCCGCCGTCGACGGCCCGGCCCTCGCCCGCGAGATCGCCCGCCGCTCCTTCGTCCTGGTCCGCAACGAGCCCGTCGGCGGCACGGGCCCCGCACTGCCCCTGCGGCCCGGCACCGTCGCCCTGTCCGGAGCCGCCGCCCGCGACGCCCGCGTCCTCGGCGGCGGCTCCGCGACCGTCTTCCCCGCCCACGTCGTCTCCCCGCTCGACGGCCTCACCGCGGCCCTCCCCGACGGGGGCCTGAGCTACTGCGTCGGCGCCGACCCGAACACCGAACTCGCCGTCGCGGGCCGGGGTTTCACGCTGCGCGCCGTCTGCCGCGACGCCGACGGCGAGGTCACCGGCACCGGGTCGGCCCCGAGCGGGCACATCCAGTGGATGGGCTCCGACCTCCCCGAGGGCGTCACCCACGACCGGCTGCACACCGTCGAGCTGACCGGCACCTTCACCCCGGACGAGACCGGCCCGCACACCTTCGGCATCAAGGGCCTGGGCCACTTCACCCTCACCGTCGACGGCACCACGTACTACGACGGCGTCCAGCGCCCCGCCAAGGACGACCCGTTCCTGTCCTTCTTCGGCGCCCCCGAACCCCGCGCCGAGGTCCGGCTCACCGCCGGAGCGCCCGTCGACGTGTCCCTCCGGTACGTCGTCGACCTCCCCGACGACGACCGGATGAAGGTCGTCACCTTCGCCCTCGCGCACGCAGGGCCGCGCCGGGACCCGGACGAGCTGATCGCCGAGGCGGCCCGCGCGGCGGCCGCCGCCGACACCGCCGTGGTCGTCGTCGCCACCACCGAGCGGGTCGAGTCCGAGGGCTTCGACCGCACCGACCTGCGGCTCCCCGGCCGCCAGGACGACCTGGTCCGCGCGGTCGCCGCCGCCAACCCGCACACGGTCGTCGTCGTCAACTCCGGCTCCCCGGTGGAGCTGCCCTGGCGCGAGGACGTCGCCGCCGTGCTGCTCGGCTGGTTCCCCGGCCAGGAGGGCGGCGCGGCCCTCGCGGACGTCCTGACCGGCGCCCACGAGCCCGGCGGCCGACTGCCCACCACCTGGGGCGACCTCGGCGACGCCCCGGTCACCCGGGTCACCCCGTCCGGCGGCGAACTGCCGTACTCAGAAGACCTGTTCATCGGCTACCGCGCCTGGGACCGGGCCGCCCGCACCCCGGCGTACCCCTTCGGCCACGGCCTCGGCTACACCGAGTGGACCTACGAGTCGGCCCACGTCGACGGCACCACCGTCACGGTCCGCCTGCGCAACACCGGCGACCGCCCCGGCCGCGAGGTCGTCCAGGTCTACCTCGCCCCCGTCGAACCCGACCCCACCCGCCCCGCACGCGCCCTCGCCGGATTCGCCGGGGCCGAGGCCGGGCCCGGCGAGCGGACCGAGGTCACCGTCGAGCTGCCGCGCCGCGCCTTCGAGGTCTGGGACGAGGCGACCGGCTCGTGGGCGTTTGTGAAGGGTTCGTACGAACTCGGCATCGGGCGCTCGATCGCCGACCGCCGGATCACATCGGCGATTACCGTCTGAACCGGGACGCCCGCGAGGGCCTTCCCCCGCGAACAGCCCCGGCCCGGGACCTGACGGCCGGGCCGGGGCTCGCCGGGCCCACCCGGTCCGCTACCGCGCCGAGAACCCGTACACGGTCCGCGAGCGGAACACCTCGCCCGGCCGCAGTACGGTGCCCGGGAAGTCCGGCCGGTTCGGCGAGTCGGGGAAGTGCTGCGTCTCCAGCGCGATGCCGTCACCGGGCGCGTGCGGCTCGCCCAGCTGGTCGGCGGTGTACACCTGGAGGCCCGGCTCGGTCGTCGCCACCGTCAGCACCCGCCCCGACGCCGGGTCGTACAGCTCCGCGACCTCCTCGGCGGCCTCCGTCACACCCTTGTCCAGGCAGAAGTTGTGGTCGTAGCCCGAACCGACCTTGCGCGCCCGCCGGAAGTCGAACCGTGTGCCCGTCACGTCCGCCGGTTCGCCCACCGGGATCAGACCCGCGTCGACCCGCGTCACCCGGGAGGCCGCCAGCCGCAGCTCGTGGCCGCCCGCGTGCCCGGAGCCGCCGAGGTTGAAGTAGCTGTGGTTGGTCGGATTCAGCACGGTCGGTGCGTCGGTGACCGCCTCGTAGTCGATCCGCAGCGCCCCCGGCTCCTCCAGCGTGTACGTCACCGAGACCGCCACCCGGCCCGGGTAGCCCTCCTCGCCGTCCGGGCTGACCAGGCTCAGCCGGATGCCGTGCCCGTCGTCCCCGACCGGCTCCACGTCCCACACCCGCTTGTCGAAGCCCCGCTCACCGCCGTGCAGCGAGTTCGGCCCGTCGTTCCGCGCCAGCGTGTACGTCCGCCCGTCCAGCGGGAAACGGCCGCCCGCGATCCGGTTGGCGTACCGGCCCACGAGCGCGCCGAAGTACGGCTCCGGATGCCGCACATAGCCGTCCAGGTCCGCGAACCCCAGCACCACGCCCGCGGTGTTCCCGTCCCGGTCCGGGGCCTGAACCGACTGGACGATCCCGCCGTACGACAGCACCCGGACCCGTACGCCGGCCCGCTCCAGGGTCCAGCGGTGTACCGGCGTGCCGTCGGAAAGTGTGCCGAAGAGTTCGTTCATGTGCGAACTCTAGGACACGCCCAGGTCAGGGCCGCTCGGCGGTGACCGCCCGGTACGCGATCTCGGCCAGCCTGGCCTGGCCGTCCACGCTGGGGTGGAACCAGTCCCAGTGGCTCAGCTGGTCCGTGCCGAAGCGGTACGCGTGCACCGCGCCGTCGTCGGTGCGGCAGCGCCGGTCCTTCGCGCAGACCTCCCGCAGCACCTCGTTGTAGTCCGTCACCCGGTCCCGCACGGTGTTCCGCCGCAGGGTCGCCGCCGAGTCCAGGGAGTCCGCGTCGGCCAGCATCGACGGGCACAGGCCCAGCTTCCACACCTGCTTGCCCAGCGGGTTGGTGCGCCCCTGGGACCACAGCCGCTTCAGGTCCGGGATGCTCGCCACGTACACCTGCGCCTTGGGCAGCTCGCGGCGCAGGGTGCTCATGGCCTTCTCGAACTGGTCCCGGAAGTCGGCCACCGGGGTCATCGCCGAGGGCGTCCGACGGCAGGCGTCGTTGGCCCCCACCATCACCGCGACCAGCTCGGGCTTCCGCGCCGCCGCCCGGGTCACCTGCCCGGACAGGTCGGCCATCCGGGACCCGGTGACCGCGTAGTTCCAGCTCCGCTCGGCCGCCTCCGCCTTCCCCAGCAGCCGTACGGCCAGACTGTCGACCTCGGCGCTGGAACCGGTCGCCCAGGACACGTCGGGGCAGTCCGACAGCACCGAGCAGGCGTCGAAGCCGCGCGTGATGGAGTCGCCCACCGCGGCGACCGAGTCCGGGCTGCGGTCCCAGACCGGGGCGGGCTTCGGACGCTTCGACGCGCTGCCGGACGGGGCGGGGGAGTCACCGCCCACGGCGTCGCAGCCCGCCACGCCCAGCACGGCGGCGGTCAGGACGGCGAGCGCGGCACGCGCCCGGCGCCGGACACGGCGCGTCTCCCGGTCCTTCCCCCGGTCCGTCCCCTGGCCCATACGCGTCCCACCCCTCGCCTCGTGCCTCCGTGTCCTCAACCCATGACACCCCGCCGCGGGTTCCCGGGGGCGGTGGTGCGACGCCTCACACCCGTACAAGCGTCCTGCCGGGTGAATGGCGCGGCTTTGTCGGCACCGGGACCGACGGTACGTCACACTCCTTGCCCCGTCGCACGGTAGCCTCGCCCTCAACGTGACCCGCCCGGTCACGGCCGTCCGCCCGTTCCGAGATGTCCCGCTCAGCCCGGAGGTTCCGGTGACGACACGTGGAGTCCTGTACGTGCACTCCGCGCCGCGCGCGCTCTGCCCGCACGTCGAGTGGGCCGTCGCCGGGGTGCTCGGCACGCGCGTCGGCCTGGACTGGATCCGGCAGCCCGCGGCACCCGGCACCTGGCGCTCCGAGTTCTCCTGGCAGGGCCAGGCGGGCACCGCCTCCAAGCTCGCCTCCGCGCTGCGCGGCTGGCAGCTGCTGCGCTTCGAGGTCACCGCGGAACCGTCCGCGGGCGCCGAGGGCGAGCGCTACAGCTGCACCCCCGACCTCGGCATCTTCCACGCCGTCACCGGCATCCACGGCGACATCCTGATCCCGGAGGACCGCCTGCGCGCCGCCCTGGTCCGCTCCCAGCGCGGCGAGACCGACCTGGAGTCCGACATCGCGAGACTCCTCGGCAAGCCCTGGGACGACGAACTGGAGACCTTCCGCCACGCGGGCGAGGGCGCCCCGGTCCGCTGGCTCCACCAGGTCGTGTGAGAACGCCGCCTCGCAAACGAGCCCCGTAAGGGGCGCGGGGAACTGCGCGACCAGCCACAAACGGCCCGCACCCGGCATGTTTCGGACGAACAACGGCGATGGCCCGAACCCTCAACCGGGGCTCGGGCCATCAATACGTTCAGCGACGCCGGTCAGACCGAACGGAACGCCAGAACAACATTGTGCCCACCGAACCCGAACGAGTCGTTCAGCGCGGCGATCCGCCCCTCGACGGGCAGCTTGCGGGCCTCCCCGCGCACGATGTCCGCGTTGGCCTCGGCCTCGGGGTCGAGGTTCTCGACGTTGATGGTCGGCGGCGCCACCCGGTGGTACAGGGCGAGCACCGTCGCGACGGACTCCACGCCGCCCGCGCCACCGAGGAGGTGACCGGTCATCGACTTGGTGCCGGAGACCGCCATGTGGTCCACGTCGTCGCCGAGGACCTTGCGCAGCGCCTTCAGTTCGGCGATGTCACCGGCCGGCGTCGAGGTGGCGTGCGCGTTGACGTGCACGATCTCAGCCGGGACCAGGTCGGTGCGGTCCAGCAGGTTCTGCAGGGCGTTGGAGATGCCGCGGCCCTCGGGCTCCGGCTGCACGATGTCGTGGCTGTCGGCGGAGATGCCCTGCCCGACCGCCTCCGCGTAGACGCGGGCACCGCGCGCGGCGGCGTGCTCGGCGGACTCCAGGACGAGGACGCCGGCGCCCTCACCGAGGACGAAGCCGTCGCGTCCCGTGTCGAAGGGGCGCGAGGCGCCCTGCGGGTCGTCGTTGTTCTTGGACATCGCCATCATGTTGCCGAACGCGGCGATGGGCAGCGGGTGGATCGCCGCCTCCGTGCCGCCCGCGACGACGACGTCGGCACGGCCGGTGCGGATCATCTCGATGGCGTAGCCGATGGCCTCGGCGCCCGACGCGCAGGCGGAGACCGGCGTGTGCACGCCCGCGCGGGCGCCCACGGCCAGACCCACGTTGGCCGAGGGGCCGTTCGGCATCAGCATGGGGACGGTGTGCGGGGAGACGCGGCGGACGCCCTTCTCCTTGAGCACGTCGTACTGGTCGAGCAGGGTCGTCACGCCACCGATGCCGGAGGCGATGACCGCACCGAGCCGGTCGGGGTCGACGACGTCACCCTCGGTCTCCCCGGCCTTGCCGGTGTACCCGGCGTCCTTCCATGCCTCCTGGGCCGCGATCAGCGCGAACTGCGCCGAGCGGTCCAGACGGCGGGCCTGCGGTCGCGGGATGACCTCGGAGGGGTCCACGGCGACCGGCGCGGCGATACGGACCGCCTGGTCGGCGGCCCACTCCTGCTCCAGGGGCTTGACGCCGGACTTGCCGGCGACCAGGCCCTCCCAGGTCGAGGCTGCGTCGCCACCCAGCGGTGTGGTTGCGCCGATACCGGTGACGACCACGGTGCGATTGGTCGAGCTCACGGGAATTCTTTCTCCAACGGGATACGGATTCGTACGGCGCCACCGCCGGGTGGCGGGGCAGTCTGCCCGGATACTCGGGACATGCCCGAGTATCGGCGGATCAGGCCTGGTGGTCGAGGATGTACTTGGTCGCGTCGCCGACCGTCTTGAGGTTCTTGACGTCCTCGTCCGGGATCTTGACGTCGAAGCGCTCTTCGGCGGCGACGACGACCTCGACCATGGACAGCGAGTCGACGTCCAGGTCGTCGGTGAAGGACTTGTCCAGCTGGACGTCCTCAACCGGGATGCCGGCGATCTCGTTCACGATCTCCGCGAGACCGGCGACGATATCTTCCTGAGTGGCGGCCATGGTGGCGCTCCTTCTTTGTTGTCCAGAGGGTGTGGCGGCCCGCCGCGTCGCGGCGAGTGTTGCTGCTCTCCGTTCCGGACCGCGTGATCCGGCACGGAGTGCCTAGGGGAGGGTAACGACCGTGGCGGCGTACACGAGACCCGCCCCGAAGCCGATGACGAGCGCGGTGTCGCCGCTCTTGGCCTCGCCGGTCGCCAGGAGCCGCTCCATCGCGAGCGGGATCGAGGCGGCCGAGGTGTTGCCGGTGGTGCGGATGTCACGGGCGACCGTGACGTGCTCCGGCAGCTTCAGTGTCTTCACCATCGAGTCGATGATCCGCACGTTGGCCTGGTGCGGGATGAAGACGTCGAGGTCGTCCGGGCTGATCCCGGCCGCGTCCAGCGCCTGCTGCGCGACCTTCGCCATCTCGAACACGGCCCAGCGGAACACCGCCTGGCCCTCCTGCGTGATCGCAGGAAACTTGACGTTGCCCTCGGAGTCGAGGGGCAGCTCGGAGACGTCGCCGATCCGGAAGCGGTCCCAGGGGACGGTCTGCTTGATGGTCTCGGACTTGTCGCCCTCCGAGCCCCAGACCGTCGGGCCGATCTCCGGCTCCTGCGACGGGCCGACCACGACCGCGCCGGCCCCGTCGCCGAACAGGAACGCCGTGGCCCGGTCCTCCAGGTCGGTCAGGTCGGAGAGCCGCTCCACGCCGATGACCAGGACGTACTCCGCCGAACCCTCGACGACCATGCCCTTGGCGAGGGTCAGTCCGTAGCCGAAGCCCGCGCAGCCCGCCGAGATGTCGAAGGCGGCGGCCTTGTCCGTGCCGAGCCGGTCGGCGATCTCGGTGGCGACGGCCGGGGTCTGGCTGAAGTGCGAGACGGTCGAGACGACCACGGCGCCGATCTGGTCGGCGGAGATCCCGGCGGCCGCGATGGCCTTGCCGGACGCCTCGATCGACATCGCCGCGACGGTCTCCTCGGGGGAGGCCCAGTGGCGCGTCTCGATGCCGGAGCGCGAGCGGATCCACTCGTCGGACGAGTCGATCGTCTCGAGGATCACCTCGTTCGGCACGACCCGGGTCGGACGGTAGCCGCCGACCCCGAGGATGCGCGCGTACGGGGCGCCCTTGCTGGGCTTGATCTTCGACATGCTGTCGCGCTCCTTGTCAGGCGTGCTCGGCGACGAGCTCGCGGGCCGCGTCGAGATCGGCGGGGGTCTTCAGGGCCAGCGTCTTCACGCCCGGCAGTGCGCGCTTGGCGAGACCGGTCAGCGTGCCGCCCGGGCACACCTCGACGATCGCGGTGACGCCCAGCTTGCCGAACGTCTCCATGCACAGGTCCCAGCGGACCGGGTTGGCGACCTGCCCGACCAGGCGGTCCAGCACCTCGGCGCCGGTGGCGACGGCCTGCCCGTCCTTGTTGGACACGTAGGTCACCCCCGGGTCGGCCGGCGTGAGCGCGGAGGCGGCCTCGGCGAGCTTGTCCACCGCGGGCGCCATGTGGCGCGTGTGGAAGGCGCCGGCCACCTTCAGCGGGACGACCTTGCGCACGCCCTCGGGCTTGTCCTCGTTCAGCGCGGCCAGCTGCTCCATGGTGCCGGCCGCCACGATCTGACCGGCGCCGTTCACGTTGGCCGGGGTCAGGCCGAGCTTCTCCAGGTGCGCGACGCTCACCTCGGGGTCGCCGCCGAGCAGCGCCGACATGCCGGTCTCGGTGACCGCGGCGGCCTCGGCCATGGCCAGGCCCCGGCGGCGTACGAGGGTCAGCGCGGCGGTGTCGTCGAGGACGCCCGCGAAGGCGGCGGCGGTGATCTCGCCGACACTGTGGCCCGCGACCGCGCCGGGTGCGATCTCCGCGATGTCACCGAGTGCCGCGGCGGACAGCAGGCCCGCGGCGACCAGCAGCGGCTGGGCGACGGCCGTGTCCCGGATCTCGTCCGCGTCGGCCTTGGTGCCGTAGTGGGCGAGATCGAGTCCAATGGCGTCGGACCACGCGGCGACGCGGTCTGCGGCGCCGGGGAGGGCGAGCCAGTCAGTCAGGAAGCCGGGCGTCTGGGCGCCCTGGCCGGGAGCGACGAGTACGAGCACTCTCACACTCTCTCTTGAGGACGGCCGGGACCGCCCGTGGGGACAAGGACGAAGAACAGCAGGGGGTTTTGTGGACCCCCCACAAAAGCTTAGAGTTGCGGATCTCCATCGGCCAGACGCCCCAGGATGAGCGCGATCCGCAGTGTGAACGCAGACCGTACATCAGAGGGTGACCATCCGGTGACGTCAGTCACACGTCGGAGCCGGTAGCGCACGGTGTTCGGGTGAACGAAGAGCATCCGGGCAGCGCCCTCCAGGCTGCTCGCCTGCTCCAGATAGACGCTGAGCGTCTCCAGCAGCGCGGCCCCGGCCTCCTCCAGCGGTCTGTAGATCTCCTCCACCAACTGCTCACGGGCCGCGGGGTCGGAGGCGATCGCGCGCTCCGGCAGCAGATCGTCCGCGAGCACCGGCCGCGGGGCGTCCTCCCAGGCGGCGCAGGCCTTGAGCCCGGCGGCGGCGGCGTGCGCGGACCGCGTCGCGGCCAGCAGGTCCGGCACCACGGGACCGGCCACGACCGCCCCCTGAGCGAACGGCCCGATCAGCGACTTGGCCACCGCCAGCGGGTCGTCGCGGCCCCCGGCGATGACCACCAGCCGGTCCCCGAGCACCCCCGTCAGTACCTGGAGCTTGGCGTGCCGGGCCGCGCGCCGGATGGCCTCGACGGTCAGCTCGGAGTCGCCGTCCGGCGCGGTGCCGAGCACGACACAGACGTGGTCGGGCGAGTTCCAGCCGAGGGCGGCGGCCCGGGACACCGCCCCCTCGTCGGCCTCCCCGCTGAGCACGGCGTTGACCACCAGCGACTCGAGACGCGCGTCCCAGGCACCGCGTGCCTCGGCTGCCTGCGCGTACACCTGGGCGGTCGCGAAGGCGATCTCCCGGGCGTACACCAGCAGCGCCTCGCGCAGTACCGACTCGTCGCCGGGCGCGGCGACCTCGTCGATGGCGGACTCCATCACCTCGATGGTCGTCCGCACCATCTCCACGGTCTGCCGCAGCGTGATCGCGCGGGTCAGCTCGCGCGGCGCGGTGCCGAACACGTCGGTGGAGATGGCCTGGGGCGCGTCCGGCCGCCGGAACCACTCGGTGAAGGCGGCGATGCCGGCCTGGGCGACCAGCCCGATCCAGGAACGGTTCTCCGGTGGCATCGCCCGGTACCACGGCAGTGTCTCGTCCATGCGCGCGATGGCCTGCGCGGCGAGCGATCCGGCGGACTGCTCCAGCCGCTTCAGCGTCGCGGTGTGCGAATGGACGGCGTGCGCCGCGGGCTCGGGCTTGCTGGTTTCGGGTTCGGGCACGGGACAAGACTGCCTTATCGGGACGGGAGCACGCGCCGCCGGGTCTACCGTGGACGTCGTGACGGACGTACGGCGCGCCGACGAGCGCTATCCCGGGGGTGACGAGGCGGCGGGCATCGCCTCCCGCCACGCCTTCTCCTTCGGCCCCCACTACGACCCCGGCAACCTCCGCTTCGGGGCTCTGATCGCCTGCAACGAGGAACGCCTGGCGCCCGGCGCCGGATTCGACGAGCACCCGCACAGCCACACGGAGATCGTCACATGGGTGGTCGAGGGCGAGCTGACCCACCGGGACTCCGCGGGCCACGAGACGGTCGTCCGCGCCGGGGACGTGCAGCGCCTCAGCTCCGCGGGCGGCGTCCGCCACGTCGAACGCAACGACGCCGCGGTCCCCCTGACCTTCGTCCAGATGTGGCTGGCCCCCCGCGACCCCGGCGGCGACCCCGCCTACGAGATCGTCCGCGGCATCGCCGACTCCACCCCGTACGCCGTCCCCGAGGCCGCCGCCATGCTCCACGTACGCCGCCTGGGGGCGGGGGAGCGGACGGCGGTGCCGGACGGGGCGTACGTGTACGTCCACGTGGTGCGGGGCGAGGTGACGCTGAGCGGGGAGGCGCTGGGGCCGGGGGACGCGGCACGGATCACGGACGCCGAGGGGATGGACGCGGTGGCGGTGACGGCGGCCGAGCTGCTCCTGTGGGAGATGGCCTAGACCTCGGCGAGTACCGCGTCCGTCAAAGCCGGCCACGCCTCGGTCGCCCAGGGGCCGAAGGCGCGGTCGGCCAGGGCGACGCAGGCGAGGCCGGCGTCCGGGTCGATCCACAGGAAGGTGCCCGACTGGCCGAAGTGGCCGAAGGTGCGCGGGGAGGACGAGGCGCCCGTCCAGTGGGGGGACTTGCCGTCCCGGATCTCGAAGCCGAGGCCCCAGTCGTTGGGGTTCTGGTGGCCGTAGCCCGGCAGCACGCCCTTCGTGCCCGGGTACTGCACCGTCATCGCCGCGGCGACCGTGCGCGGGTCGAGGAGGCGCGGTGCCTGCACCTCGGCGGCGAACCGCAGCAGGTCCTCGACGGTGGAGACGCCGTCCTTGGCCGGGGAGCCGTCCAGGGCCGTGGACGTCATGCCCAGCGGCTCCAGGACCGCCTGCCGCGCGTACTCGGCGAACGGCATGTCCGCCGCCTTCGCGATGTGGTCGCCGAGCTGCTCGAAGCCGGCGTTGGAGTAGAGCCGGCGCTCGCCGGGCGGGGCGGTCACCCGGTGCTCGTCGAAGGCCAGCCCCGAGGTGTGCGCGAGCAGGTGCCGGACGGTCGACCCGGCCGGGCCCGCGGCCTCGTCCAGCTCGATCGCGCCCTCCTCGTACGCCACCAGCGCCGCATAGGCCGCGAGCGGCTTGGTGACCGAGGCGAGGGGGAAGCGGTGCGCGACCGGGCCGTGGGTGCCCAGGGTCGTGCCGTCGGCCCGGACGACGCCCGCCGCGGCGGTGGGGACCGGCCAGTTCTCGATCAACGCGAGGCTCTTCAAGGACATGCCACCGAGCCTAAGCGGCTCAGAGGTGCAGCCTCATCGAGGGGGTGGTGTCCCGCGTGAAGCCCATCGACGCGTACAGCGGCTCGGCGTCCTCGGAGGCGGTGAGCATGACGTGGCTCGCGCCCCGCTCGCGGAACCACTCCAGCAGCTTGTCCATGCACGCGCGCGCGTAGCCGCGACGCCGGGCGTCCGGGTCGGTCGCCACGCTGAACACGTAACCGATCAGTCCGCCGGGCGGCCGGTCCGGCCCGCCGATGCGGTACTCCAGGGTCCCCACCACCAGCGCCGCCAGCGTGCCGGGCCGCTCCGGGTGGTCGACGACGAACGCCGCGAACTCCCCGTCCGGGTCGGCCAGCCGGGACTTCAGGCCCGGTAGGGAAGCGGCCTGCCAGTCGGTGGGCGACGCGGAGTGCATCGCGTCGATCATCACCTGGCGCAGACGGAGCACTTCCTCCGCGTCCTCGGCGGCGGCACGGCGTACGGGACTCATGCCCGCACGCTAGTGACCCCGCCCGTCACGTGTCCCGCGGTTTTCCTCTCCTCCCGAAGCCGTCGCTTGCCTGGAGTGCACTCCAAGGTCATAGCGTGGAGGGCATGACGGTGATGCAGACCACGGCCGAGCCGCTCGCGCCGAACGCCACCAGCACAGACATCTGCTCCGCTCCGCCCCCGCGCCACCCGCGCCCCGACGGAGAGGACCACTACACCATCAGCGAGGTCGTCGCCTTCACCGGGCTGACGGCGCACACCCTGCGCTGGTACGAGCGGATCGGTCTGATGTCCCACATCGACCGCTCGCACACCGGCCAGCGCCGCTACAGCAACCGCGACCTGGACTGGCTCGGTTTCGTCGGCAAGCTGCGCATGACCGGCATGCCGGTCGCCGACATGGTCAGGTACGCGGAGCTGGTGCGGGAGGGCGAGAGCACCTACCTGGACCGGCGGGAACTCCTCGAGTCGACGCGCCGTGACGTACTGACGCGGATCACCGAACTCCAGGACACCCTCGCCGTGCTCGACCGGAAGATCAGCTTCTACGAGGACGCCGGACGTCCCCGCCGGCGCCGGCCGGGCTAAAGCTCCGCCAGCAACTCCGCCTTCTTCGAGGAGAACTCCTCGTCCGTCACCAGCCCCTGCTGGTGCAGCTCCCCGAGATGCCGGATCCGTTCGGCGATGTCCGCGGGATCCCGCCGAGGCGCCGGCACCGGAACCGGAACGGGGGCGCCGGCGCCCCGCTCCCGCACCGCCGCCAACACCGCCGCGGCGAACGGCAGCGACTCGTGCACAGGCCCGTACCCGAGCCCGAACACGACGGACGCCGGGTCCTGGTCGGCCTGCGGAGCGGCCCCCGCGGCGTCGCGCGGCAGCAGCCGCAGATACCCCTCGAAGACCTCGGGGGACCGCCACTCCACCCCGCCCAGGCCGGCGACCGGGAAGCTCTGGTCGCCGGCCTTCCACTTCGCCGAGGACGCGCCGGTCCAGGACCACCGGAAGGACACCGCCTTCCCGTCGAAGGACGCCTTCCCGTCGTACGCCTTGAAGTGCAGCGGCGCGTCGGGCGCGGCCACCAGGTACCGGTCCGCCGGTTCGGACGCCGCGGAGTCGGCCAGCAGTCCGCGCAGCTCGTCGGCGTAGTACTCCGCCAGCGTCTCCCGCTCGGCGGGCAGTACCAGCCGGTACGGGTCGCAGCCCTCCTTCAGCTGTCCGGCCGCCGCCTCGATCAGCGGATCGGCGCCCTCGCGCGGTTCGACGCGCAGCACGACGCTGCCGCGCCGGCCCGGCGTGAGCGTCACGCCGGCGATGGCCTCCAGGGGCACCCGGCGTTCCCCCAGGGCCTGAAAGAGCTTCGGTGTTCGAATCCCCCGTTCGTAGCGGATGAGCACGGAGTCGGACTCGAACTCCCAGGCGGCATGAAATCCGGCCAGTACGTCACCCATGCGGCTCATCGTATGCGGCACGAGCCTCTCCGTCCCCTCCCCGTGCAAACCGGAATTTATCCGCCTCTACGCGCGTCCGGCCGCCGTCGCCACGGACAAACCCGCCCGGCATGTGTCACCTTCTCCCGCACAGGCGACCGTGCGGTATGCGCCAACGCCGATCTCCGCGAAGTTGCGCAGGCTCTCCGTGCCCGGCACGAAGTAACCGCTGTGCCCCTGGGCGCCGCGCGCCGACAGCACCCGCGCCCCGAACGCGGCCGACACCGGGTCGGCGCCGTGCCCGAGCCCGCCGACCTCCAGGTAGGGCACGTCCCCGATCCAGTCGTCGGTGTCCCGCATCGCCCACACGCGGGCGGAGGTGTGCAGATGGGAGGCGTTCTCGGCGCGCATCCCGGGGCTGCCGGCCACCGCTATGTCGGTCACCCGCAGGGGCAGCGTGTCGGCGGCGAGGCCGCACACCACCGAGCCGTAGCTGTGGCAGAACAGCGAGACCGGGGCCCGGCCGGGCAGCGCCCGCAGCAGCCCGTTCAGCCGGACGGCGCCCTGCTCGGCGCGGGTCGCCGTGGCCGCCTCCATGCCGAGGCCGCTGGGGGAGGTGTAGTCGGCCCACGCGATCACGGCCGTCCGCGTGTCGGGGCTCGCGGCGCGCTCGGCCTCGTACAGCGACTCGGCCATGCCGACGGGTGCCGAGTACTTGCGTGCGGTGCGCTCGAAGGTGACCAGCTCGGTGTCGACACCCGGCACCACCACGGACACGCGTTCAGCGTGGTCGAGGTTCCCGAACACCTCGGCGACCTTGCCCGCGCCCGCCGGGTCGAAGGCGAGGATGTGCCGGCCGGGTGCGAGCAGCGAGTCGTAGTGGTTCATGCGCTTCGCGGCCTCGCGCTGGCCGGACAGGGACAGGCGTTTGTCGTGCATCCGCCCGCGCTCCACCGACCGCGCCTTCTCGATCGCCGTCCGGTTGGCGAGGTAGCGCAGCTGGACGGGGGCGCCGTTCATGTTGCCGACGGCCAGCGGATAGCGGCGGGCCAGACTCTCGCGCTGCCACTCGCCGAGCGAGGCGAAGAAGCGGGCCAGCCGCGCGGGTGCGGTGTGCGCGTCGGGCAGCGACCGCCCGCCGACCCGGCCGTGCTCCCAGGCCGAGACCGACGCCTCGAGCGCCGTGGGACCCCGCTGGTTGCGCAGCGCGGTCCAGCCGGTGGTCGCCAGCATCACGAACACCACGGCCAGGGCGAGCAGCGCGCGCCAGACGTTCAGCTGCGGGGAGGTGTCGAAGGAAGTCACTGGGAGGACACACTAGGAGAACGGGACGGTCTCGCGTGAATCCAGTGACACGGATCACGTTTCGCTGCTGCGCTGCGAGATTGATCCGGCACGCTCGGCGAGCGGGCGCTCCCGCCAGTCGCCGGTGAGCGCCGGTGCCACCTGGTCCAGATAGGAGGCCGTCAGGTCGCGCAGCGCCGCGAGACCGGCGTCGTCCCGGGCCGACCAGATCCGTTCGGTCACCCGCATCACCGCGCCGAAGACGGCCACGACCACCCGCGGCCGCGGATCCTCCTCCACGTCCAGGCCCTCGCGGTCGGCGATGAGGCGGGCGATCTCCTCCTCCAGCTCCGTCGCGCGCCGCAGATGCGCGGCGAGCAGCGCGGGCGTCGATTCGATCACCCGGTAGAAGCGCAGGTGCAGCTCCATCGGGATCAGCCGCTCGACGGCCTCCCCGATGGTGCTCCAGCTCTCCACGAGGGCGAGGCGCAGCGCGTCCAGCGGCGCCTCCCCGGGCGGGCGCGCGCGGACGGCCTCGACGAAGTGCGACTCCGCGAGCCGCGACACGAAGAACGCCGCGTCCTCCTTGGAGGCGAAGTAGCGGAAGAAGGTGCGCTGCGAGACGTCGGCGGCGTCGGCGATGTCGTCGACGGTCGTCTCCTCGTACCCGCGCTCGGTGAACAGCCTGAGGGCGGAGCGCAGCAGGAGGTCCCGGGTGCGCTGCTTCTTGAGTTCCCGCAGGCCCAAAAGTTCGCTCCTCCACCAGGGTGCCGCGGTTTGTTTCCGCAGTTCAGGCTATACGCAGATGACATGTCAGTTACTGACACGTGAATTGGTTTGTCAACTGTCAGTGGCTGTCATTAGCCTCCCCGTATGACTAGTCAGACCACCATCGACAAGACCGGACCGGGGGACGGCGTCCCGTCGGGTTCCGCGCCCGCCAAGGGGTTGCGCGGCCATCCGTGGGTCACCCTCGTCACCGTCGCGGTCGGCGTCATGATGGTGGCCCTGGACGGCACCATCGTGGCGATCGCCAACCCGGCCATCCAGAACGACCTGGACGCCAGCCTCGCCGACGTCCAGTGGATCACCAACGCCTACTTCCTCGCCCTCGCGGTCGCCCTGATCACCGCGGGCAAGCTCGGCGACCGCTTCGGGCACCGGCAGACCTTCCTCATAGGCGTGGCGGGCTTCGCCGCCTCCTCCGGAGCGATCGGACTGTCCGGCAGCATCGCCGCGGTCATCGTCTTCCGTGTCTTCCAGGGCCTGTTCGGCGCCCTGCTGATGCCGGCCGCGCTCGGCCTGCTCCGGGCCACCTTCCCGGCCGAGAAGCTCAACATGGCCATCGGCATCTGGGGCATGGTGATCGGCGCCTCCACCGCGGGCGGCCCGATCCTCGGCGGCGTGCTGGTCGAGCACGTCAACTGGCAGTCCGTGTTCTTCATCAACGTGCCGGTGGGCATCCTCGCCGTCGTCCTCGGCGTCATGATCCTGCTGGACCACCGGGCCGAGAACGCGCCGCGCTCCTTCGACCTCCTCGGCATCGCGCTGCTGTCGGCCTCGATGTTCGCCCTCGTCTGGGCACTCATCAAGGCTCCCGAGTGGGGATGGGGTTCCGGCGAGACCTGGCTGTACATCGGCGGCTCGGTGGTGGGCTTCGTCCTGTTCTCCCTGTGGGAGACCAAGGTGAAGGAGCCGCTGATCCCGCTGGCGATGTTCCGCTCGGTGCCGCTGTCGGCCGGTGTGGTCCTGATGGTCCTGATGGCCATCGCCTTCATGGGCGGCCTGTTCTTCGTCACCTTCTACCTGCAGAACGTCCACGGCATGAGCCCGGTCGACGCCGGTCTCCACCTGCTGCCGCTCACCGCCATGATGATCGTCGCCTCGCCGCTGGCCGGTGCGATGATCACCAAGGTCGGCCCGCGCGTCCCGCTGGCCGGCGGCATGGTCTGCACCGCGATCGCCATGTACGGCATCTCCACGCTGGAGACGGACACCGGCAGCGCCGTCATGTCGATCTGGTTCGCCCTGCTGGGCCTCGGCCTCGCGCCCGTCATGGTCGGCGCCACCGAGGTCATCGTCGGCAACGCGCCGATGGAGCTGTCCGGTGTGGCCGGCGGTCTCCAGCAGTCGGCGATGCAGATCGGCGGCAGCCTCGGCACCGCCGTCCTCGGCGCGGTCATGGCCTCCAAGGTCGACAGCGACCTGGCGGGTAACTGGGCGGCCGCGGGACTTCCGGAACTGACGCCGGAACAGGCCCACCAGGCCTCCGAGGCGGTCCAGGTCGGCGTCCCGCCGGTGGCCCCGGGCACCCCGGAGCAGATCGCCGCGAAGATCGCCGACGTCGCCCACAACACCTTCATCGACGGCATGAGCCTGGCCTCGCTGGTGGCCGCCGGCGTCGCGGTCGTGGCCGTGGGGGTCGCCTTCCTCACCAAGCGCGGGGTGAACGCGGACGGCGGCGCCGGCATGGGGCACATCTGACGGTCCGCCGGCTCCCGTTCGCCCATCAGGGTGACAGGACCGGCGAACCCTCCCCTCCGGCGGGCCGCGCAGGTCACAGTGGGTCAAGTCCTCCGCAGGACATGGAGGACGGCATGCCGCGGCGCGCTGCTGGAGGGGGGCAGCGCGCTTGGCAGGCATAAGGCGCCGTGCGGGGGTACCCGAACTCCACGAGGAATCGAGGGAGTTGATGATGGCGAGCTTCGGACAGGGATCGCGCGGGTACCCCCGCTCACGTGGCCGGACAGGCGCACGGACCGGGCCGGACCGGGCGACGCTCGGGATCATCGGAGTCGTGTGCGCGGTGGCGGGTTTCTTCACGCTGGGCATCATCCTGGGCCCCGTCGCGATGGTCTGCGGCTGGTGGGCCATGGGACGCAGCTGGGCGGGCTCGCGCCCGGCGCCCGCTGTGGTGGCCCTCGCGCTGGGAGCCATCGACACGCTGCTGGCGGTCGTCTGGCTGGCCGGGTCCGCGGGCATGAACAACGGAATGCTCTGACGGACCGCGCACCGCGACGAGAGAAGTGACGAGGGGGGGGGGGGGGGGGCGGGCGGGGCCCCCCCCGCGGGGCGCGCCCCCGCCCCCGCGCCCCCGCCCCCGCGCGGGTAAAAAAAAAAACAACAC